>JAKAZT010000009.1 GCA_021815695.1 Pseudomonadota bacterium | reverse complement strand
GCAGGGTCGCCGTGGCCGCCCCGGCAGCAGGGCGCGCGTCGTCCGCCGGGTCCCTCGCGTTGCTCAGGACGGCAGGCGACGGATGCGCGCGCCCAGCGAGGACAGTTTTTCCTCGATGCACTCGTAGCCGCGGTCGATGTGGTAGATGCGATCGACCGTGGTGTCGCCGTCGGCGACCAGACCGGCCAGCACCAGCGACGCCGAGGCGCGCAGGTCGGTGGCCATGATCGGCGCGCCGCTCATCTGGCGCACGCCCTGGATGATCGCGGCGTTGCCCTCGAGGCGGATGTCGGCGCCCAGGCGCTGCAGTTCCTGCACGTGCATGAAGCGGTTTTCGAACACCGTCTCGGTGATCACGCCGACCCCTTCGGCGACGCAGTTGAGCGCGGTGAACTGCGCCTGCATGTCGGTCGGGAAGGAAGGGTAGGGCGCGGTGGTGATGTTGACCGCGCGCGGGCGGCGGCCGTGCATGTCGAGGCTGATCCAGTCGTCGCCGGTGCTGATCTCGGCGCCGGCGTCCTCGAGCTTGGTCAGCACCGAATGCAGGGTGTCGGGGCGCGCGCGCTTGGTGTGCACCTGGCCGCCGGTGATCGCCGCGGCGATCAGGAAGGTGCCGGTCTCGATGCGGTCGGGCAGCACGTCGTAGTGGGTGCCGTCGAGGCGGTCGACGCCCTCGATGACGACGGTCGCGCTGCCGGCGCCCTCGATGTGGGCGCCCATGGCGTTGAGGCAGCAGGCCAGATCGACGACCTCGGGTTCCTGCGCGGCGTTCTCGATGACCGTGGTGCCGCGCGCCAGCACCGCCGCCATCATGATGTTCTCGGTGCCGGTGACGGTGACCATGTCCATGACGATGCGCGCGCCGCGCAGGCGATCGGCGCGGGCCTTGATGTAGCCGTTCTCGACCCGTACCTCGGCGCCCAGCGCCTCGAGGCCGCGGATGTGCTGGTCCACCGGGCGCGAGCCGATCGCGCAACCGCCGGGCAGGGAGACGTCGGCCTGGCCGAAGCGCGCCACCAGCGGCCCCAGCACCAGGATCGAGGCGCGCATGGTCTTGACCAGATCGTAGGGCGCGAAAAAGTTGTCGGCGCCGCGCGGATCGACGTGGATGTGCATGCGCTCGTCGACGACCAGCTGCACGCCCATCTGGCCCAGCAGTTCCATGGTGGTGGTGACGTCGTGCAGATGCGGCACGTTGCCGATGGTGACCGGGCCGTCGGCCAGCAGGGTGGCGGCGAGGATCGGCAGCACCGCGTTCTTGGCGCCGGAGATCCAGACGTCGCCGTGCAGCGGCTGGCCACCGGATATGACGATTTTGGCCATCGCGTCAGCGCTCCGATCCGTCCATGGCGGGGTGTCCCGGCCCGTGCATCCGTGCACGGGCGCGCGCCGGGCCGAGCCTTCTGAGGTCGGCTCGGCATGTCCCGGCTTGCCCACCCGATATGACGATCTTGGCCATGCTTATCCTCGGCCGCGCGCGGCTTCGTCGGGGGTCCGGGTTTTCAGCGCCAGGGCATGGATCTCGTTGCCCATCAGCGCGCCCAGCGTGGCGTAGACCATCCGGTGGCGCGCCAGCGGCAGTTTGCCGGCGAAGGCGGCGCAGACCACGCGCGCCTCGAAATGCACACCGTCGGCTCCGTCCACCTCGACGCGTGCGCCGGGCAGACCCTGTTCGATCAGGCTCTTGATGCGGGATGGGTCCATGGTTCTCGGCGGCGGGCAGGCTCACGGCCTGCGTGTGCGCTCAGGATAGAATGGCAATCGGTCATGTTAATGGAATTGGCGGGGCGCCGGAATGGCATCCTGCCGCCGCCGATGAACCCGAGCACCGCCCCTGCCGTTACGCCGCCGTTCGACGCCGAAGCGCTGGTGCGCAGCGCGCGCGCGGTGATCGCCAGCGAAGCCGCCGCGCTGCATGCGCTGGAGCCGCGCGTGGATGCCGCCTTCGTCAGCGCCTGCAGCCTGATCTTCGCCTGCAGCGGGCGGGTGGTGGTGTCGGGCATGGGCAAGTCCGGGCACATCGCGCGCAAGATCGCCGCCACCCTGGCCTCCACCGGCACGCCGGCGTTTTTCGTCCATCCGGGCGAGGCCAGTCACGGCGACCTCGGCATGATCACGGCGCGCGACGTGGTGCTTGCGCTGTCCTACTCCGGGGAGACGGAGGAGCTGCTGACGATCCTGCCGCCGATCAGGCGCCAGGGCATTCCGCTGATCGCGATCACCGGCAGGCCGACCTCGGCGCTGGCCCGCGAGGCCGACGTGCATCTGGACGGCAGCATCGCCAGCGAGGCCTGCCCGCTGGGACTGGCGCCGACTACCAGCACCACGGTGGCGCTGGTGCTGGGCGATGCGCTGGCGATCGCGCTGCTGGAGGCGCGCGGCTTCACCGCCGAGGATTTTGCCCTGTCGCATCCGGCCGGCAGCCTCGGCCGGCGCCTGCTGCTGCGCATCGAGGACGTGATGCACCGCGGCGCCGCGGTGCCGGTGGTCGGCGCCGAGGCCAGTCTGATGGACGCGCTGCTGGAGATGGGCCGCAAGGGTCTGGGCATGACCGCGATCGTCGATGCGCGGCAGCAGCTGCTGGGCGTGTTCACCGACGGCGACCTGCGCCGCGCGCTGGACGATCCCGGCGTCGATCCGCGGCAGGCGCGGGTGAGCGACCTGATGACCCGCCGGCCGAAGACGATCGGGCCCGGACGCCTGGCCGCCGAGGCCGCGCAGATCATGGAAACGCACAAGATCCACGCCCTGCTGGTGACCGCCGCCGACGGCCGTCTGGTCGGCGCGCTGAACATCCATGACCTGCTGCGCGCGCGGGTGGTCTGAGATGGCCTGGGACGTGCTGGCCGCAGTACCCGCCGCGATCGTCGCGCGCGCGGCCGGCGTGCGCCTCGTCGCGTTCGACGTCGACGGCACGCTGACCGACGGGCGTCTGTGCTACGGCGAGGACGGGCGCGAATTGAAGTCCTTCCACGTGCACGACGGTCACGGCCTGAAGCTGCTGCGCGCGCACGCGATCGAGGTCGCGATCATCAGCGCGCGAGTCAGCCACGCGGTCAGCCTGCGCGCCGATGAGCTGGGCATCGTCCACGTCTACCAGGGCCAGCGCGACAAACGCGCCTGCCTGCTCGATCTGGCCGCCGCGCTGGGCCTGCAGCCGGCGCAGTGCGCGATGGTCGGCGATGACATCGCCGACCGCGGCGCGATGGACGCCTGCGGTCTGGCGCTGGCGGTGGCCGATGCGCATCCGGCGCTGGCCGCGGCGGCGCACTGGCAGACCCGCCGCGGCGGTGGCCGCGGTGCCGTGCGCGAGGTCTGCGACCTGCTGCTGGCCGCACAGGGACATCTCGATGCCGTCGCCGGGCGCACGCCGTGATGCCGCGCCGTCTGCTGCTGACGATCGCGCTGCTGGCGCTGGCCGCCGGCGCCAGTCAGTTGCTGCTGTGGTGGCTGACGCCGCCGCCGGCCGCCGACAGCTTCGTCGGCCCGCCGCGCTCGGGTTACACGCTGCGCGACTTTCGTCTGCTGGCGCTGGGCCCCGACGGCCGTCCCAGCTTCACCCTGAGCGCGCCGCAGCTCGATCGCCGCGAGGGCGACGACTCGCTGTACCTCAACGCACCGGTGTTCAGCCTGCCCGCCGCGAAGGGTCCGGCGTGGACCGGCCGCGCCCAGTACGGCTGGGTCAACGCCGACGGCAGCCTGATGAAGCTCAACGGCCGCGTGCATCTCGAGCGTCCCGCGGGCGCGGCGGCGCCGGCGCTGACCGTGGACACCGCCAACGTCACCGCCTGGCCCAACCAGCACCGCATGGCCAGCGCGGCGCCGACCGTGATTCAGCAACCCGACGCTACACTGCGCGGCGTCGGCTTCACCGCCGCCACCGACACCCATCAACTGGAGCTGCTCGCCGATGTCCACGCCACGTTCCAGCCGCAGCGTTCGCCGCCGCCGCATTGAGGCGTTGGCATGGGGCCTTGCGCTTTCGGCGTTGGCGCTGCCGGCGGTGGCCCTGCAGAGCGACCGTCAGCAACCGCTGAACATCAATGCGCAGCACTTCACGGCGGTCAAGGATCCCGGCGTGTCGCGCTTCATGGGCAACGTGACGCTCTCGCAGGGCAGCCTCAAGGGCGACGCCGCGCAGGCCACGGCCTACACCAACGCCGACAACAAGATCACCCGCGTGGTGCTCGAGGGCACGCCCGCGCACCTCAGCCAGCGGCAGGACGACGGCAGCACGATGCAGGCGCAGGCGCAGCGCATCGACTACACGCCGGACACCGACACCGTGATCCTGACCGGTGGTGCACAGGTGGTGCAGCCGGGCCACGGCAGCTTCCAGGGCGAGCGGCTGGTCTATGACACCCGGACCGGCGCGATGCAGGGCGAGAGCGCCGCCGGCGGCGAGGTGCACGTGACCTTCCAGCCGCGACCGAAGAAACCCGCGGCCGCGGCAGCCGCCGGCAAGACGCCCGCGCCCGCGGCCAGCAGTGGCAGGCCGGGCGGCGGATCGCGCTGACATGCTCAGCGCCGCCGGCCTGAAAAAGCGCTTTCGCGGGCGCGAGGTGGTGCGTGACTTCGCCTTCGCCGTGCGCGAGGGCGAGGTGGTCGGCCTGCTCGGTCCCAACGGCGCCGGCAAGACCACCTGCTTCTACATCGTGGTCGGACTGATCGCCGCCGACGCCGGTTTCATCAAGCTCGACAACCGCGACATCACCGGTCTGCCGATGCATGCGCGCGCACGGCTCGGCATCGGCTACCTGCCGCAGGAGCCGTCGGTGTTCCGCCGCCTGAGCGTGGCCGACAACATCCTCGCCGTGCTCGAACTGCGCCCCGGGCTGGCCGCGCGCCAGCGCGAGACCGAGCTGGAATCGCTGCTCGACGAGCTGAAGATCGCCCATCTCGCGGACCAGAAGGGGCAGAGTCTGTCCGGCGGCGAGCGCCGTCGCGTCGAGATCGCGCGCGCGCTGGCGGCGCGGCCGCGCTACATGCTGCTCGACGAGCCCTTTGCCGGCGTCGATCCGATCTCGGTCGGCGAGATCCAGCGCATCGTGCGCCATCTCAAGGAGCGCGGCATCGGCGTGCTGATCACCGACCACAACGTGCGCGAGACGCTGGGCATCTGCGATCACGCCTACATCCTCAACGAGGGCGCGGTGCTGGCCCAGGGCACGCCGGCGCACATCCTCGCCGACGAGCGCGTGCGCGAGGTCTATCTGGGCCGCGAGTTCCGCCTGTAAACGCCGTGATACGCGGCACGCATCCACACTAGCCGGAGCCGCGGGCCACGGTTAGGATGCAATCGTCACTCCTCGGCGTCCGTTCGCGATGAAACCCGGACTCCAGCTTCGTCTCAACCAGCAGCTCGCGCTGACGCCGCAGTTGCAGCAGGCGATCCGCCTGCTGCAGCTTTCGCGCGCCGAGCTGGAGACTGAACTGCGGCAGCTGACCGAAGCCAATCCGATGCTGGAGCTGGGTGACGAGCAGGACGAGGCCGCCGCCGCGGAGGATCTCGACCCGGAGGATGTCGCCACGTTGCCCGCCGCGGAGGAGTTCACCTACGACGCTCCCGCCGAACCGGCCGCGGTGGCCGCGACGGATGAGGTCGGCGAAGCCTGGGAGCCTTCCGAGCGTTACGAGGACGGTCTCGATTTCGGTGGTCCCGGGGCCCACGGCAGCGCCAGCGCCGCCGGCGACGACGAGGATCGCCCCGAGGCCCAGGACGCGGCGCCCGAAGGCCTGCGCGAACACCTGCAGTGGCAGGTCAATCTGCTGCCGCTGTCGGCGCGCGATCGCGCCATCGCGCTGGCCGTGGTCGATGCGCTCGATGACGACGGTTACCTGCGCGAGGGACTGGAGCCGGTGCAGGCGGCGCTCGATGCCGGCATCGCGAGCGCCGAGATCGAGGCGGTGCGTCATCGCCTGCAGCGGCTGGACCCGGTCGGGATCGCCAGCCTGGACCTGCGCGACTGCCTGGGCGTGCAGATCGACGCGCTCGATGCCGCGACGCCGCAGCGCGATCTGGCGCGGCGGATCGTCGCCGATGAGCTGGAAACGCTGGCGCGCCAGGATCTGGGGCGCATCGCGCGGCGCCTGCGCGTCGAGCCCGAGGATGTCGCCGAGGCGGCGGCGCTGATCCGCGCGCTGGATCCGCGCCCGGGCGCGACGCTGTCGGCGCCGGCGGTCGAATACGTCGCCCCCGACGCCTACGCGATCCGCGACCAGGGTCGCTGGCGGGTGGCGCTGGCCGCCGGCAGCATGCCGCGGCTGGCGATCAACCAGCATTATTGTTCGCTGATCGCGCGCGCGCGCCGCGACGACGCCGCCTACATGAAGGGCCAGCTGCAGGAGGCGCGCTGGCTGCTGAAGAGCCTGCGCGCGCGCGCCGACACCCTGCTCAAGGTGGCCGAGGCGATCGTGCGCCAGCAAAGCGCGTTTCTCGACTACGGCCCCGAGGCGATGCGGCCGCTGGTGCTGCGCGAGGTCGCCGAGGAGGTCGGCATGCACGAGTCGACCATCTCGCGGGTGACCACGCGCAAGTATCTGCACACGCCGCGCGGCACCTTCGAGTTCAAGTATTTCTTCTCCAGCGGTGTCGGCACCGACGACGGCGGCAGCGCCTCGGCGACCGCGATCCAGGCGATGTTGCGCAAGCTGGTCGCCGCCGAGGACGCGCGCCGGCCGCTGTCGGATCAGGCGCTGGCGGAGGAACTCAAGCAGCGCGGCATCAACGTCGCGCGGCGTACCGTGGCCAAGTACCGCGAGGCGCTGCGCATTCCCAGCTCGTCTGAACGCCAGCGTGCCAGCTGACCGGCGTGGAGGAACCGGTTCACGTCCGCGTGTTCACAACTCCAGGAGCGGCCCGGCCGCCTCCCGTCACGCCGCTGCGGCGGCGCCGTTTCCAAGCGAAGGAGATCACCATGCAGGTCCAGATCAGCGGCCATCAGATCGAGGTCACCGCGGCGCTGCGCGATCACGTGCAGTCCAAGCTCGACCGCCTCGGGCGCCACTTCGACAACGTCACCGGCCTCAGCGTGGTGCTGTCGGTGGAGAAGCTGGTGCATCGCGCGGAGGGCACGCTGGCCGTGGCCGGGCGCACCCTGCACGCCGAGGCCAGTGACGGCGACATGTATGCCTCGGTCGATCTGCTGGTCGACAAGCTGGTTGCGCAGCTGCGCAAGTACAAGGAGAAGGTCACCGATCACCATCGCGACGAGGCGCGCGACGTGCGCGACGTGCGCGCCGGCTGAGCGCATGCATTTCGTGGAGTTGCTGGGTCCGACCGCGTGCGCGGTCGGACTCGCCGCCGGCAGCAGGCACCGCCTGCTCGAGGACATCGCCCGCCGGCTGGCTCCGGATGCGGCGGTGGCCCTGCGGCTGCTGGATGCGCTGAATGAACGCGAACGCCTGGGTGGCACCGGTCTCGGCGCCGGCGCCGCCTTGCCGCACGGCCGCTGCGAGGGCCTGACCGCGCCGCGCGCCGGACTGTTCCGGCTGGCCCGCGGTGTGGATTTCGGCGCGGCCGACGGCTTGCCGGTGGACCTGGTGGCGGTGCTGGCGGTTCCGGTGCAGTACACCACCGCCCAGCTGGCGCTGCTGGCCGAGATGGCGGAGGCGCTGGCCGATCCCGGCCTGCTCGAGCGACTGCGTACCGCCACGGATGCTGCGGGTCTGCGCGCCGAACTGGCAGAATGGACGCGCCGCGCCGGCTGAGCCGCGACGCCGGCATCGGGAGCCGTGTGGACCGACTGACCGCTCGACAGCTGTATGACGGGGTGCACGAGCGCCTGGCACTGCGCTGGCTGGCCGGCCTGCGCGGCGAGGCGCGCGTGCTCGAGCCCGGCGCCGCCCAGGCGCGGCGACCCTCGCTGGTCGGCTATCTCAACGTCATTTATCCCAACAAGGTGCAGATCATCGGCACCGAGGAACTCGCCTACCTCGACGCCCTGGAGGCGCGCCAGCGCTGGGAGACGGTGCAGAAGATCGTCGCCCAGCGGCCGCTGGCGCTGATCGTGAGCAAGGACCAGGCGGTGCCCGCCGACCTGCGCGAGGCCGCCGACGAGACCGGCACGCCGCTGTGGATCAGCGCCAAGCGCGGCCACGAACTGCTGACCTGGCTGCAGTACCACCTGGCACGCCTGCTGGCGCGCTCGCTGACCCTGCACGGCGTGTTCGTCGAGGTGTATTCGATCGGCGTGCTGATCACCGGCGAGTCCGGCACCGGCAAGAGCGAGCTGGCACTGGAGCTGCTGACCCGCGGCCATCGCCTGGTCGCCGACGACGCACCCGAGTTCACCCTGATCGCGCCCGACGTGATCGATGGCAGCTGCCCGGAAATGCTGCGCGACCTGATCGAGGTGCGCGGGCTGGGCGTGCTCAACGTGCGCGAGATGTTCGGCCATACCGCGGTCAAGGACTCCAAATACCTGCGCCTGATCGTGCATCTGCAGCCGCAGGGCGCGTCCGGCGACCCCGACGGCATGCTGCGGCTGACGGGCGTGACCGGCGTGCGCGAGCTGTTCGATGTCAAGGTGCCGGTGATCACCATTCCGGTCGCGCCGGGGCGCAATCTCGCGGTGCTGGTCGAAGCCGCGGTGCGCAGCCACATGCTCAAGGGCAAGGGGATCGACCCCGCGCAGACCTTCATCGACCGCCAGGCGCACCAGTTGCGCCGCCTGCCGCCCTGGTGAGCGCATGAACGGCGAAGCGTCGCGCATCGTGGTGCTGACCGGCCTTTCCGGGGGCGGCAAGACGGTCGCCCTGCGCGCCCTCGAGGACCTCGGCTACTACTGCGTCGACAACCTGCCGGTGGCGCTGATGCCGGCGCTGGTGCGCGCCCTGGTGAGCGATGTCGCCGGCCCGCGTCGCATCGCCATCGGCGTGGACGTGCGCACCCGCGGCGGCGAGCTGGAGCGCATGCCGACGGTGCTGGCCGAGCTGGCCGCGGCCGGTACCGCCGCCGAGCTGGTGTTCGTCGAGGCGCGCGACGAGGTCCTGCTGAAGCGCTACGCGGAGACACGCCGCCGGCATCCGCTGTCCGGCGCCGGGCTGTCGCTGGCCGGCGCCATCGCGCGCGAGCGCACCCTGCTCAAGCCGCTGGCGGCGCTCGCCGACCGCGTGATCGATTCCAGCGAGCTCAACGTGCATCAGCTGCGCCGGCTGATCGCGACCGGCTACGGCCTGAGCGAGCGCGGGCTGACGCTGATGTTCGAGTCCTTCGCCTACCGCAAGGGCCTGCCGCCGGACGCCGACTTCGTGTTCGACGCCCGCTGCCTGCCCAATCCGCACTGGGAACCGACGCTGCGGCCGTTGTCGGGCAAGGATGCGGCGGTGCGCACCTATCTCGAAGCCCAGCCTGCGGTGCGCGAGTACCTGGCTGACCTGATCCGCCTGCTCGACACCTGGCTGCCGCGCTTCGAGGGCGAGGACCGCAGCTACGTCACCGTCAGCATCGGCTGCACCGGCGGACGCCATCGTTCGGTCTATCTGGCCGAACGCCTCGCCGAGCACTTCCGCGACGGTCACGCGCACGTGCTCAGCTTTCATCGCGAGATCGAGTAGGCGATGGCCGTCGGCATCCTGCTGGTCACCCACGAGGGCGTCGCCAGCGCGCTCAGCGCCGCCGCCCGGCACGTGCTGTCGCGGTTGCCCGATACCCTGGACCAGTTCGAGGTCGCCGCCAGCGCCGATCCCGACCGCGCGCTGGCCGATGCCGCCCACCACGCGCGCGATCTCGATCGCGGCGACGGCGTGCTGGTGCTGTCGGACCTGTACGGTGCCACGCCTTGCAACGTCGCCCAGCGCCTGCGCGAGCGCGGCGCGCGCGTGCGCTGCGTGGCCGGGCTCAACCTGCCGATGCTGCTGCGCGTGCTCAATTACGCCGAGCGGCCGCTCGACGAGCTGGCCGGGATCGCCGCCAGCGGCGGCCGTGGCGGCATCGTGCCCGACGGCGCCGCGCCGTGACCTCGCGCCGCGCCTGAAACCGCCGGCACCGCCGGCGCCGGTCGCGCGGCGCGGCGGGACTCGACGTTGCCGCGGTGTGCCAGCATGCTT
This sequence comes from Pseudomonadota bacterium, assembly GCA_021815695.1. Classification (GTDB taxonomy): domain Bacteria; phylum Pseudomonadota; class Gammaproteobacteria; order Xanthomonadales; family Rhodanobacteraceae; genus Metallibacterium. The sequence goes on along the minus strand of JAKAZT010000009.1, from coordinate 25,039 downwards.
GCGTCGGAGCCGGCTCCCGGTCCGGCGATCGCGCGGGGGACTCATGCAGCAACAGGACATCGTCATCAGCAACCGGCTCGGTCTGCACGCGCGCGCGGCGGCCAAGCTGGTGCAGCTGCTGCAGGACTTTCGCGCCAGCGTCTGGCTGCTGCACCACGGCCGCGAGATCAACGCCAAGAGCATCATGGGCGTGATGATGCTGGCGGCCGGGCAGGGCAGCGTGCTGACCGTGCGCGCCGAGGGCGACGACGCGGCGGCGGCGCTGGCGGCGGTGATCGATCTGTTCGATCGCAAGTTCGACGAGGGCGCATGAACGCCGCCGCCGTCCGCCGGGTGTCGCGATGAGGCGCGTGCTGACCGGGGTCGCGGTCGCGCCGGGCATGGCGCTGGGTCGCGCGCGGCGGGTGCAGCCGCGCCGCTACAACGCCGATGCGCGACCGCTGGAAGCGACCGAGGTCGAGGCCGAGATCATTCGCCTCGAGGCCGCGCTGGCGCATGCCCGCGCCGAGATCGTCGAGGTGCGCGGGCGCCTGCAGGGTGTGCTCCGGCGCGAGGCCGAGCCGTTTCTCGACGCCCACGCCCTGCTGCTCGACGATCCCGAACTGCACGCCGGATTGCTGGCGATGATCCGTACCGGCCGCTGCCGTGCCGCTGCGGCGCTGATCGCGCAGCGCGACCGCCTCGGCGCGCTGTTCGGCGCCATGGCCGATCCCTACCTGCGCAGCCGCCGCGAGGATTTCGACCAGGTGATCGGCCGCGTGCTGGCGGCGCTCGAGCGCGATACCAGCGTCGAGGAGCGGCGTCTCGCCGCGCGCGTCGGCGACATCCTGGTGGCCGAAAGCCCGACACCGGCGGAGGTCGCCGCGCTGGCCAATCACGGTCTGCTCGGCGTGCTGGCAAGCAGCGGCAGCGCCTATTCGCACAGCGCGATCCTCGCCCGCAGCCTGCGCCTGCCGATGCTGACCGGGGTGCACGAGGCGCTTGACGCGGTCGGCGACGACGACCTCGTGCTGATCGACGGCGAGCGCGGCGAGGCGGTGCTGCATCCGGCCGCGCAGGATCTGGCGCGCTATCGCCAGTGGCAGCGCGACGCCGTGCGCGACGAGCAGCGGCGCGCCGGATTCGCGCATGCGCCCAGCCGCAGTCGCGACGGCCGGCGCATCGACCTGCAGGCCAATGCCGAACGCGGCGCCGAAATCGCCGCGGCGCGCGCGCTCGGCGCCGACGGCGTCGGCCTGTATCGCACCGAGTTCCTGTTTCTGCACCGCGCCGCGCTGCCGGGCGAGGACGAGCAATTCGAGGCCTATCGCGAGCTGGTGCTGGGCATGGGCGGCCGCAGCGTCACCGTGCGCACGCTCGACATCGGCGCCGACAAGGCCGACGGCAGCAGTCTGGCGCTGGCGGCCGAACCCAATCCGGCGCTGGGCGTGCGCGGCCTGCGCCTGTCGCTGCGCCAGCCCGCCGTGTTTCGCACCCAGTTGCGCGCGATGCTGCGCGCGGCGGTGCTGGGGCCGTTGCGCATCCTGCTGCCGATGGTCACCACCGCGGCCGAGTTGCGCGCCGCGCGGGCACACGTCGATGCCTGCGCCGTGGCGCTGCGCGGCGAGGGGCATGCCATCCCCGACGCGGTCGCGGTCGGCGCCATGATCGAGGTGCCGGCGGCGGCGCTGTGCGCGCGTGCGCTGCTGGAGCTCTCCGATTTCGCCGCCATCGGCACCAACGATCTGACGCAGTATGTGCTGGCCGCCGATCGCGGCAACGACGCCCTGGGCGAACTGTACGACCCGCTGCATCCGGCGCTGCTGCGGCTGATCGCGCATGTGGTCGCGGCCGGGCGCCGCGCCGGCCGTCCGGTCAGCCTGTGCGGCGAGATCGCCGGCGAGCCGGCGCAGTTGCCGCTGCTGCTGGCGCTCGGACTGACCGAGTTCAGCATGCATCCGGCGCGACTGCTGGCGGTGCGTGAACGCCTGGCCGGACTGGATGTGGGCGCGCTGCGCGCTCTGGCGCCGCGACTGGTGCGCGCGGCCGATCGCGACGCCGTGGCGGCACTGTTGCCGCGCGGGTAGCGCGGGTCAGGCCGTGACGGATCGACCGCGGCGCTTCGTCGCGGCCGCGGGTGGCAGCGTCGGGGCCGCGCGAGCCGCGGCGAGAAAGGCATCCAGCAAGGCGCCGCGATAGCGGCCGCGGCCGACCACCAGCTGCAGCGTGCGGCGCAATTCGAGGAATGGCGTCGCCAGCACTGCCAGGCGGCCGGCGCTGACGCTGTCGTGCACCGCGACCGCCGGCAGGCAGGCAATGCCCAGCCCCGCCACCACGGCCTGCTTGATCGCCTCGGTCTGATCGAGTTCGAGCACCGTCTCGCCGGCCGGCAGCCGCGCCAGCGCGCGCTCGGCCAGCACGCGGGTCGCCGATCCGGGCTCGCGCAGGATCCAGCGCGCGCCGGCGAAATCCGCCACGCGCAGCCGTTTGCGCCGCGTCAGCGCATGATCCGGCCGCGCGCAGACCACCAGCGTGTCTTCGCGCCAGGGCAGGGCTTCCAGGGCGGCATCGGCCACCGTGCCCTCGACGCAGGCGGCGTCCAGCGCATAGTCGCGCAGCTGTGCCAGCACCGCCGCGGTGTTGTCCACGGTCAGCCGCACGGCCACCTGCGGGTGCGCGGCGATGAAGCCGCCGAGCAATTCGCCGATGCGGTAGTTGCCGACCGTGTTGCTGGTGCCGATGCGCAACTCGCCGCTCAGTGCCGCCGTGGAGGCGTTGCCGCGGCGCTCGATCTCCTGCAGCCGCAGCAGGACCTCGCGGGCCAGCGGCAGCAGCGCGCGGCCGCGTGCGTTGAGATGCAGGCGCCTCTGCGAGCGATCGAACAGCACGACGTCGAGGCGGCGCTCGAGTCCGGCCAGCGCCATGCTGGCGGCGGGCTGGGTCAGATGCAGCTGTTCGGCGGCGACGCGCACGCTGCCGTGCGTGGCAACCGCGGCGAACACCTCGAGCTGGCGCGGGCTGATTCCGATCATCAGTTTCGATTATGCATGCGATCAGGAATCGCGAATAGGCTTATCGGGACCCTGGCCGCCAGACTGCGCGCTCCTGCGAGGATGTGCGCATGCCCCTGCCGTCCACCGACGAAGTCATCGAGCTTGCCGAGCCTGCGGCGATCGACGTCACCGTCGCCGACAACGTCGGCCTGGCGCAGACGCCGGACCCGGCATCGCCGCTGGCGCACGTGCCGGGGCTGGCATTGACCGTGGCCATCGCCGGGCTGGCGCTGCTGCTCGGGCGGCTCGAACCGCTGGTCGGCGGACCGGTGTTCGGCATCGTGCTGGGGGTGCTGGTGCGCAACCTGCGCGCGCCCGGCGCGGTGTTTCAGCCGGGCATCCGCCTTGCCGCCCGCAAGGTGCTGCAGTGGTCGGTGGTGGCGCTGGGCTTCGGTCTCAGCCTTAGCACGGTCGCGCACACCGGGTTGCAGTCGCTGTCGGTGACCCTGGTGACGATGACGGCGGCCTTCATCGCCGCCTGGGGGCTGGGTCGCCTGCTCAAGGTGCCCGGCACGCTGATGCTGCTGATCGGCGTCGGTACCGCGATCTGCGGCGGCTCGGCGATCGCGGCGGTGACACCGATCGTGCGCGCCGACGAGCACGAGACGGCGTTCGCGATCTCGACGATCTTCCTGTTCAACCTGGTCGCGGTGCTGCTGTTCCCGGCGCTGGGTCACCTGATGCATCTGTCGAATCTCGGCTTCGGGATGTGGGCCGGCACCGCGATCAACGACACCTCGTCGGTAGTGGCGGCTGCCTACAGCTACTCGCATGCCGCCGGCGACTACGCCACCATCGTCAAGCTGACGCGCTCGACCCTGATCATCCCGGTGTGTCTGGTGTTGGCGCTCTACGAGGCCTGGCGGCAAAAGCAGCGCGGCACCACCGGCTTCAGTCTGCGCCGCATCTTTCCGTGGTTCATTCTGTGGTTTCTGCTGGCGTCGGCGGTGCGTACCGCCGGACTGATTCCGGCGCTCCTGCTGCCGGGCATCCAGGATGCCGCGACCTTCCTGATCATCGTCGCGCTGACCTCGATCGGCCTGTCGTCGGACCTGCGGCGCATGGCGGCGACCGGCGCGCGGCCGATCCTGCTGGGGCTTGGCGTGTGGGCGGCGGTGGCCAGCAGCAGCCTGCTGGTGCAACAGGCGATCGGCAAACTGTAGCGCCCGCTCCTGCTGCTCCGGTCGGGCGCGTGGTGCGACAATCGCGGGTGTCCTTCCGGAGCTCCGCCATGCCCCTGCCGCCGCCGACTCCATCCGCGTCCGGGATCGTGCCGGAGCCCCGACGCACCGGCGTCGAACTCACCGTCAACGGCGAGCGCTACGTGCACACCGGCGATCCCGACATGCCGTTGCTGTGGTGGCTGCGGGACGTGCTGCGGCTGACCGGCGCCAAGTACGGCTGCGGCGTGGGCGCCTGCGGCGCCTGCACGGTGCTGATCGACGGCAAGCCGGCGCGCGCCTGCCTGACCCCGGTCCTTGCGGCGCGCGGGCGCAACGTCACCACGGTCGAGGGCCTGGCCGACCCGCTGGGTCGCCTGCATCCGGTGCAGCGCGCCTGGATCGACGAGGATGTGCCGCAGTGCGGTTACTGCCAGGCCGGCCAATTGCTGGCCGCGGCCGAACTGCTGGCGCGCAAGCCGCAGCCGAGCGACGCCGACATCGATGCCATTCCCAATCTGTGCCGCTGCGGCACCTATCCGCGCATTCGCCGGGCGATCCGGCGTGCCGCCGCGATCGCCAGCGGGGAGGCGCCGTGAGCGCGGGCAGCGGCTTCACCCGCCGCGGCTTTCTGCGCGTGCTCGCCGTCACCGGCGGGGCGCTGGTCGTCGGCATTCCGGCGCGGGCGTGGGCGCAGCAGGACGGCCGCGAGGACCTCGCCATCCTCGGCGACAGCTGGACCGCGCTGAATGCGTTCGTGCGCGTCGAGCCCAACGGCCGCGTGATCATCGGTGCGCGCACGCCGGACATGGGCCAGGGCACGCGCACGTCGCTGCCGCGCATCATTGCCGACGAGATGGACGCCGACTGGGCGCAGGTGACGGTGACGCCGCTGCCGCTGGGGGTCGAGGACGACCAGGGCACCCCGCGCTGGCTGTACGGACCGCAGAGCGCGGGTGGCAGCACCAGCATTCCCGACGCCTGGCGCGATCTGCGCCAGGCCGGTGCCGCTGCGCGCTGGCTGCTGGTGCAGGCCGCCGCCGCGCGCACCGGATTGCCGCCCGACCAGCTGCGTACCGAGGCGGGCTGGGTGATCACCCCCGATGCGCGTCGACTCGGCTACGGCGAGCTGGCCGCGGATGCCGGCAAGCTGAGTCTGCCCGATGCCGGCGTGGCGCTGAAATCGCCGCAGGCCTATCGCCTGATCGGTCAGGCAGCCCGGGGCGTCGATGTGCCGGCGATCGTCACCGGCCAGCAGAAGTTCGGCTATGACCATTACTGGGGTGACGGCCTGATCGCGATGATCGTGCGTTGCCCCTACTTCGACGGTGAGCTCGATCACCTTGATGCCGGCGCGGCGCTGGCGATCGAGGGCGTCGAGCAGGTTCTGCCGCTGCCGGCGATGCCGGCCGGCACGCTGCTCGGGCGCGGTCCGCTGGGGGCTGGCGTGGCGGTGCTCGCCAGGGACACCTGGTCGGCGCTGAAGGGCCGCGCCGCGCTCGACGTGCGCTGGAAGTCGCGCAGCGGCGGCACTGCGTCGACGACGGCACTGGAGGGCCAGGCCGAGCGCGTGCTGAAGGGCGCGGCGACCACCCTGGTGCGACGCAACGGCGATTTCGCGCACGCCTTTCGCACCGCCGCGCGGCGCATCCAGGCGCAGTACACGGTGCCGTTCGTCGCTCACGCCACGATGGAGCCGCAGAACTGCCTGGTGCGCATCGACCCCGATCGCGCCTACCTGATGGCAGCCACCCAGACGCCGCGCAGCGCTTTCGACGTGGTGCGCCAGATCACCGGTCTCGACGCCGGCCAGATCAGCATCGAGATGCCGCGCATCGGCGGCGGCTTCGGGCGCCGGCTCGACAACGACTACGTCGCCGAGGCGGTGCTGCTGGCCAAGGCGGTGGGCAAGCCGATCAAGCTGCAGTGGACGCGCGAGGACGATCTCGGCCACGACGTCTATCGTCCGTTCGGCGTGCATGCGCTGGCTGCCGGCGTCGATCGCAAGGGCCATATCGTGGCCTGGCGCCAGCATCTGGCCAGCACGTCCAAGCTGTGGCGGCGCGGCGTGCCGGACGACCGTCTGTGGACGTCCGAGCTGTACCCCGACGATCCGCCGGCCGGCATGGTGGCCAATCTCGAACTGGCGTGGTTCGCACTCGACTTTCCGCTGCCGCGCGGCAACTGGCGTGCTCCGGGCCACACCGCCAACGCGTTCGCGGTGCAGAGCTTTCTCGACGAGATCGCCCACGCCACCCGCCAGGACCCGCTCAGGTTGCGGCTGGCGCTGCTGGGCGCGCCGCGTCTGCTGCCGTATGCCAGCCACGGCGGCCCGACCCTCGACACCGGCCGTCTCGCCAACGTGCTGCAGCTGGCGGCGCAGCGTATCGGCTGGAGCAGCCGCGCGCCTGCCGGCCGCGGCCGCGGTCTGGCCTGCCACTTCACCTTCGGCGGTTACGTCGCGCACGCCTTCGAGGTGTCGGTCAGCGGCGGCAAGCTGGCCATCCATCGCGCGGTCGCCGCGGCCGACGTCGGCCGGGTGATCGACCCCAATGGCGTCGACGCGCAGATCAGCGGCGGCACCCTCGACGCACTGTCGACCGCGCTCAACCTGGCGATCACGGTGCGTGACGGTGCGGTGGTGCAGCAGAACTTTCCCGATTATCCGCTGGCACGCATGGCCGAGATGCCGCGCGAGGTCGAGGTGATCCAGGTGCCCTCGCAGGCCGATCCGGCCGGTGCCGGCGAGATGGGCGTGCCCAGCGCGGCGCCGGCGCTGGCCAATGCGATCTTCGCCGCCACCGGCGTGCGCCTGCGGCGGATGCCGTTCAAGCCCGGGATCGCGCGCATCGGCTGAGAGGCGTGCGGGCGGCGGCGTTGCCGTGGCGCTGATGACACCAGGCCAGACCCTTCGCTGCGCTCAGGGTGACAACTTCGTTGTCATCCCTTGGGGACTTTTCCGCTGGACTTCCTTCGGTCGTCCCGAAAAGGGACTCCCTACGGTCGCGTTGGTCGTCCTGAGGCCGCAGGCCGAAGGATCTGACGGGCGACGGGCATCCCGCTGCATGGCCGGCCGGTGACTCGATGACCGGCGGCGGTGAGCCGGCAGGCCAGACCCTTCGCTGCGCTCAGGATGACAAAACAGTCGCTGGGGCCGCAGGCCCAAAGATCCGGCGTTCGGAGCGGCCTCAATGCGGAGCCTGCGATGTACTGGTCGCGAGCGCGGGACCAAGGTCCGGCACCAGTGGGCGCGCCTTGGGCAGGGTCTGGATGCGGTGCAGTTCGCGGACCGTCTCGGGCGTCAGGATTTCCGGTGGCGGGCCGAAACCGCAGCCGGCCAGCAGGGCCAGCGGCACCGCGACGCACTTCATCACCACGTTGCCCGGCAGCCTGACCGTCTTCTCGACCATGGTCTTGCGCACCAGCCGGCTCAGCGCGTCCTCGTGGTCGGGCACCCATGATTTCTCGAACGACGTCGGCTTGTAGGTCATCGGCAGCCGGGGGTGAAGATCGATATTCCCCTGCGGTCGCGGTGCCGCATATGCCGGCGCCGCTGCCGGTGCGGCGGCGAAATCGCTCTTCGGCAGCAGCAACGCGCCGTCCGGCGCATACAGATGCAACGGAGTCGCCGTGGTCGTCGGCGACGCGGTCGGCCTCGGCAGCGGCGCCGTGCCGCGCTGTTCGATGCGCGCCACGGTGCGCTCGACGGGTGGCGCCACCGGCGCAGCCGGCAACGCCGGTTCCGACACCACGGGCGGCGGCGCGGGCGCGATCAGTTCCACCTCGATGGCCTGGCGCTGCGGCAGCGGCCAGTAGGCGGGCGTCGGGCGCGAGCCGAACCAGAGCGCGGCAAACAGCAGCCCGTTCACGATCAGGGCGAGGGCGCCGGCGAGCGCGATGCGCAGCCGCTGCGGCGGCGGCCGACGCCGGTACTGCGCGCGAAGCAGTGCGTGGCCTTCGCGGTCAAACCCCGATGACGGCAGCGGCAGTGTCTCGGTCGCCAGCCGGAAGGGCTGCGGCGGACGGTACATGCGGACAGCGTCGAGGGCGGCGCGAAAGGAGCCTGCGGGCATGGGCAACCAGGGTGTGGCGCGTTTGAACGCCGCGCTTCAGGTTACGCCGCGCACGCTAAGCCGGCGTTAGCCGTGCCGTGGCGCCGGAACCGGGGATCAGTTGACCGGCGTGACGTACTGGTCGACGCGCACGCGCAGGCGCTCGCCGGGATCGTACGGTGTGCGCGTGCGGTAGGTGCGACCGTCGTAACGATAGGTCACGTCGTAGCCAATCACGCGGTCCTGCCGGCGCCACTGCGTCTGCACGCGGCAATCCTGATAGCCCGGCACATAGCCCTGCTGCGACTGATAGTAGCCGTCGCCGCGCGTGGCATTGTTGCCGACCGTGCCGCCAATCACCGCGCCGGCGATGGTGGCCGCCGCGCGGCCGTCGCCGTGGCCGACGGTGTTGCCCAGCGCGCCGCCGATGATCGCGCCCAGCAGGGTCGCCGGGCCCTGGTTGGGATTGACGTAGCGCGTGCGCTGGACCTCATAGCCCGGCTGCTGATAGCAGACCTGGCGCGAAACCGGTTGCCGGTCGCTGGCATAGATCGGCTGCGCATCAAGGACCCGCGCCCAGGCGTAGCTGGCGCCGTCGCCTTCATGGCTGCGCCAGCCATGCGCGGGTGCCCAGTCGGGCGGGTCTGCCAGCGCCGGCGCGGCGACCGCGCACAACATGGCAGCGACGAGGAGGATCGACGTGGTTTTCATGGCGTACCCCGCAGAGATCGCGTTCTGTCCCGCGGCTTTACGCTAGCGCGACGTGATGAATTGCGCTTGAACCGCGATGGATCGGGAGGTCATCGTTCAGCCGCCGTCGCCGCGATCGTCATGGTGGTCATCGCCACCGTTGCCGCCGATCCGCACGCGCGCGCCGGGATCGTGGTCCATGCGCCGGTGGAAGCTGCGGCCGTCATGGCGATAGGTGACGTCGTAGTAGGCGGGCGGGCCGCCGCCTTCGTCGCGGCATTCGACGCGGTAGCCCGGACGCGGGGTGCTGTTGGCGGCGATCTCGTGGCCAACCACGCCACCGATGACCGCACCGCCGACGATCGCGGCGCTGCGGTCGCTGCCGTGGCCTACGGTGCTGCCGAGCGCGCCGCCGACCACGGCACCGAGCACGGTGGCGCCGGTGGTGTTGGCGCGGCGCTCGACCGGCACCTCGTAGCAGCGCCGGCGCGATCCGGCATAGACCGGCACGACCGCGACCACGCGTGCGTAGCCGCCGTCCTCGTCGTCACGATGACGGCCGTGCGACCACGGCGGCGGGTCGGCGAACGCGGGGGTGGCGAGCAGGGCGAGCAGGGTCAGGGCAGGCAGCAGGTGCAGGCGCATCGGGGCATTCCGCAAGGGCAGTACGGTCAACCTATCACCGTAGCCGGTATCGTGCAGGTGCGTCGCGAAATCAGCGCGGCGGGCAGTCATCGATCCGGATCGGGTTCGGCACCCGCGTGGTGCGGGTGCGGGTGGTTCGCTTGACCGCGGCGCGCCATCGGACAAGGCTATGGGCGCAGGCGCGAGCGGCAACGATGCTCGCGCCGCCCCGCCATCACCGCCCGTCATCGCGATCGCGCGAGGGGGCTCGCGCCCCGGCGCGGACGGAATGACGGCCTCTTTCGCAGCCATCGCAGCGAGGCAGGTCATGTCCCATACCCCGCAACAGATCCGCAACGTGGCCCTGGTCGGCCACGCCGGCGCCGGCAAAACCACCCTGTTCGAAGCCCTGCTGCATGCCGGCGGCGCGATCCAGACGGCAGGCAGTGTCGAGCGCGGCAGCACCGTGTCCGACTTCGACCCGCAGGAGAAGGCGCGCGGCCATTCGATCGGCACCGCACTGGCGACGATCGACCGCCCCGGCTGCCGCCTGCAGCTGATCGACACCCCGGGTTACGCCGAATTCCGCGGCCCGACCCTGGCCGTGCTGGCCGCGGTGGAAACCTGCGCGGTGGTGGTCAATGCCGCGATCGGCATTGAGCACGGCACGCGACGGATGATGCATTACGCCCGCGAACGCGGACTGGCGCGGCTGCTGGTGATCAACCGCATCGACGCCGATGGCGCCGATTTGCCCGGCTTGCTGGCCGCGCTGCGCGAGGAGTTCGGCGCCGAATGCCTGCCGGTGAACCTGCCCGCCGACGGCGGCCGGCTTGTGCTGGATTGCTTCTTCCGCGCCGAGGGCGCGACCGACTTTTCCTCGCTGGCGGCGGCGCACGCCGCCATCGTCGACCAGGTGGTCGAGATCAACGAGAAGGTGATGGGCCGCTATCTCGATGCCGGCGAGGGCGCGCTGTCGCGCGAGGAACTGCACGACGCCTTCGAGCAGTGCCTGCGCGAGGGTCATCTGGTGCCGGTCTGCTTCGTTTCGGCGCGCAGCGGCGCCGGCGTGCGCGAGCTGCTGGAGCTGGTCGAACGCCTGCTGCCGAATCCGGCCGAAGGCAATCCGCCGCCGTTCCTGCGCGGGACCGGGGCGCAGCCGGTGACGGCGCTGCCGGATCCAGCGCGTCACGTCATCGCCGACGTGTTCAAGATCATCAACGATCCCTTCGTCGGCAAGCTGGCGGTGTTTCGCGTCTATCAGGGCACCGTGCGCCGCGACGCGCAGCTGTTCATCGACGACGGCAAGAAGCCGTTCAAGGTCGGTCATCTGTTTCGCATCAAGGGCAAGGATTACGTCGAGATCGATCAGGCCGGACCGGGCGAGATCGCCGCCGTCGCCAAGGTCGAGGAAATCCACTTCGACGCCGTGCTGCACGACTCGCACGACGAGGACACGATCCATCTCCAGCCGCTGAGCTTTCCGCAGCCGATGGTAGGGCTGGCGGTCGAGCCCGCGCACCGCGGCCAGGAGCAGAAGCTGGCACAGGCACTGGCGCGCATGGCCGAGGAAGACCCCTGCTTTCGCATCGAGCACCACAAAGAACTCAACGAGATCGTCGTGCGCGGGCTGTCGGATCTGCATCTGAAGCTGATGCTCGAACGCCTGCGCGAGCGCTACGGCGTGGAGGTGCGCACGCATCCGCCGCGCATCGCCTACCGCGAGACGGTCAGCGCCGCTGCCGAGGGCCACCATCGGCACAAGAAGCAGACCGGCGGCGCCGGCCAGTTCGGCGAGGTGTTCCTGCGCGTGGAACCGTTGCCGCGCGGCAGCGGTTTCGAGTTCGTCGATGCGGTCAGGGGCGGCACCATCCCGCACCAGTTCATCCCGGCGGTGGAGAAGGGCGTGCGGCAGGTGCTCGAACAGGGCGCCGTTGCCGGCTATCCGCTGCAGGACGTGCGGGTGACCGTGTTCGACGGCAAATACCATCCGGTGGACTCGAAGGAAATCGCGTTCGTCAGCGCCGGGCGCAAGGCTTTTCTCGACGCCGTCGCCAAGGCACGGCCCCTGGTGCTGGAGCCGATCGTCGAGCTGGAGGTCAGCGCACCCGAGCCGAACGTCGGCGACGTCACCGGCGGTCTTGCCGCCAAGCGCGCGCGCATCCTCGGTACCGACACCCTGCGCGGCGGCGAAATCGTGATCAAGGCACAGGTGCCGCTGGCCGAACTGGCCGACTACGCCACCGAGCTGAAATCGATGACCGGCGGTCAGGGCCGTTATGCCATGGATCTCAGTCACTACGAAGCCGCGCCGCCGCCGGTGCAAAAGCAGCTGGCCGCGGCGTGGAAGCCGCGCGTCGAGGATGACTGAGGGCCACCATGAGCCGCGCCTTCACCCGCGAATCGGATATGCCGGCGCTCCTGCCGGAGCGGCCGCTCAGCGCCGACCCCAACTATGTCACTGCCGCGGGTCTCGATGCATTGCGTCAGCGGCTCTCCGCTGGCGAGGCGGAGCGTGAGCGACTGCAGACCGGCAGCGATCGCGCAGCGGATTCCGCCGCGCTGGCCGCCGTCGAACGCGACCTGCGCTGGTTGCAGGCCCGGGTGGCGGTGGCGATCGTGGTGGATGTCACGTCCCAGCCGCGCGATCGCGTGGCCTTCGGCGCGACCGTCAGCGCCGAGGACGCCGAGGGCATGATGCATCGCTACAGCCTCGTCGGCGAGGACGAGGCGGATGCCGAACAGGGGCGCGTCAGCTGGCAGTCGCCGTTGGCGCAGGCCTTGCTGGGCGCGCGGCCGGGCGATGAAGTCGTCTGGCGGCGCCCCGCGGGCGACCTCATGCTGACCGTGCGGACGATCACCTATCCGGCCTGATCCGCGGTGCCGGCATCGGCAGGGCGCAGCGGCTCGCAACGCGTGGCCAGCGTCGCGGCCACCTCGAGCGCTGTCTGGTTGCGGGTCTCGAGCGCGAAGTGGCCGTTGCCGCAGGGTGCATAGGTCGCCAGGTCGGTGACGCTGAACAAGCCCGCCGTCGGCACCCCGGACGCGACTGCCAGATGCATCACGCCGCAGTCGGCGCTGATGAAGCGGTCGAGCCCGGCCAGCACCGCGGCAACCCGGCGCACATCGGGCGAATGAAAGTGCGCCGTCACCCCGCTCAGACGCGGCCGGCCGTCGACCGGTGCGAGCTCGAAAAAAACGCCCGTCGGCCAGTGCTGCGCCAATGTCGCATGCAGTGTCTGCCACCACGCGCTGGGAAAGGCCTTGGCACCGGTGGCTTCGGCAAACAGGCCGATGCGCGCCTGACCGGCATGACGCGGGCCGAGCCGGTGCTGCAGCTCGATCTCGCCCTGCGCCCGCTCGGTCGCGCTCAGGCGCAGATCAAGCGGAGGGCATGGGGTCGCCGCAAACGCCTCGCCGCGCGACGTGCGCAGCAGATAGACCGGCAGTTGCGCCATGTGTCGCGGCGCGGCCGGCATCGGCACGCCGTGCGTGAGGTTGCCGCGCTGGCCGGCTTCGGCAAAGCCGAGACGGAAACGCGCGCGTGCGAACAGCAGCAGCAGCCGACCCGACTGCGAGCCGACGCTGGGGTCGATGGCGAGGTCGTAGCGGGCCGCGCGCAGCTGCCGCAGCGTGCGCCACAGGCGGCGCGGCTCTCGCAGTGCGTGCCGCGGCAGCGTGTGCAGGGTGTCGATACGATAGCCGTCGGCCAAGGCCTGCGCGGCGATGCCGCCGCTGACCAGCAGATCGATGCCGGCGTCGGGGTATGCCCGTTCAAGATCGGCCAGCAGCGGTGTCAGCAGCACGACGTTGCCCAGCCGATGGTTGGGGCGGATCACCAGAATGCGGGCGATTCCCGTCGCCGGTAGTGGCGTGGATGATGCGGCACTCACGCCGGCCAGCTGCGCGAACAGGCGCCGCACCAGCCGGCGCCGCAATTCCTGCCAGTCGCGGCGGCGACGCGATGGACGTGGCGTCATCTCAGGCAAGGGCGATCCGTGTGCGCTTGGGTTGCAGCATGGTACGGGTACACGACACGCTGCCGCAGCGACAGGCCCACAGGCGTTTGAGTCGCGGCGTCTGCCGGTCCTCCAGCACGATGCCGTAGTTGTAGGTCAGCTCTTCGCCGGGGGTGATGTCGCGCAACGCCTCGATCAGCACGCGATCGCGGCGCGGATCGCCATCGCGGCTCTCCTCGACGCAGGCGCGGCAGTTGGGTTCGCAGCTGTGGTTGATCCAGCGCGCGGCGTTGCCGCCGGCATTGGCATCGACGATGTAGCGTGTGTTGAGAGTGAACAGGAAGGTGTGGCCGCTTTCGGCGCCGTCGCTGTATCGGCGGTCGGCCTGGGCGTGGGTGATCAGTCGACCCTTGTAGACGAGGATCAGGGCACCGGCGGGGATCGCGGTGCGGGCGAACACACCCTGGCCGTGAATGGACGAACGGCGGGCGACGAATCGGACAGGCATGCGCGCATCGTTGCTGCTGAGGGGATGCGCATTATCCGTTGCGGCCGTGCGCCGTGCACGCATGCACGGCGCCGGCAGCACGAGTCCGGTCCCGATCGAGCGGCACCGGGCGCGGCGACCCTCGTCGCGTGCGCGCCGGTCGCTCAGGACATCCGGCTGGCGGCGTGCTCCCAGTTGACCAGCTTCCAGAACGCCTCGAGATACTTCGGCCGCGCGTTGCGGTAATCGATGTAGTAGGCGTGTTCCCAGACATCGCAGGTGAGCAGGGCGTGATCGGCGCCGGTCAGCGGCGTGGCGGCATTGGCCGTGCTGACCAGGCCCAGCGAGCCGTCCGGTCGCTGCACCAGCCAGGCCCAGCCGGAGCCGAAAGTGCCGATCGCGGTCTTGCTGAATTCCTCGCGGAACCTGTCCATCGTGCCGAATGCCTTGACGATCGCGTCGGCGAGCTTGCCCGACGGGTCGCCACCACCGCGCGGCGACAGCGACTGCCAGTAGAAGCTGTGGTTCCAGACCTGCGCGGCGTTGTTGAACAGGCCGCCGCTGGCCTTGCGCACGATGTCCTCGAGCGACAGGCTCTCGAACTCGGTGCCCTTGATCAGATTGTTGACGTTGGTGACGTAGGTCTGGTGATGCTTGCCGTGATGGTAATCCAGCGTCTCGGCGGAGATGTGTGGCTCCAGCGCGGTGCGCTCAAACGGCAGCGCGGGAAGTTCGATCGCCATGATGCGTTCTCCTTGCGGCGGGGGGATGCGGCGGCGTCCGCGAAGCTCGGCGCAGGCATGCCGCTGATACAATGACCGACGGGCGCATGACGCCTGCAACCATTGTAATCCCTGCAGCCATGGACATTGACGAACGCATCAAGGGCATCCTCGATGCCCATCCGGTGGTGCTCTTCATGAAAGGCACGCCGCAGTTTCCGATGTGCGGCTTTTCCAGTCGCACGGCACAGGCTCTGCGCGCGGTGGGCGCGGACTACCATTCCGTGAACGTGCTCGAGGATCCGGAGATTCGCGCCGGCCTGCCGCACTACTCGAACTGGCCGACGTTTCCGCAGCTGTTCGTGCACGGCGAATTGATCGGCGGCTGCGACATCACCCTCGAGTTGCAGGCCTCCGGCGAGCTCGAGCGCATCGTGCGCGATGCCGGAAGGGCGCGCGTGTGATCGCGCTGCCTGTGGCGCGCCTGCCCGACGGCTGGACTGCGGGCACGGATACCCTTGCGGGTCGCGTGATCCTGGTGACCGGTGCCAGCGGCGGTCTGGGCCGGGCGGTCAGTCTGGCCTGTGCTGCTGCCGGCGCCAGCGTGGTCCTGCTCGGCAGGAACGTGCGTGCGCTGGAGTCGGTGTATGACGCGATCAAGGCCGCCGGTGCTGCCGAGCCGGCGATCTATCCGCTCAATCTCGAGGGCGCCAGCCCGCGTGATTGCGAGGGTGTCGCTGCGGCGATCGAGCGCGACCTCGGCGGTCTCGACGGCGTTGTGCACGCGGCGGCGCGTTTCGACGGACTGACCCCTCTGGATGTGCTGTCCGCCGAGGAATGGCTGCGCGTGCTGCAGGTGAACCTGACCGCGCCGTTCCTGCTGATGCAGGCGCTGCTGCCGCTGCTGCAGGCGCGCGTCGACAGCGCGGCGGTGTTCGTGCTCGACGACCTCGAGCGCATGCGTCGTGCCCACTGGGGCGCCTACGGCGTCGCCAAGGCGGGTCTGGAAACGCTGGCCGCGATCCTGCACCAGGAACACGACGCCGGCGCGCTGCGGGTCCATGCCTTGCTGCCGGCGCCGATGCGCACGGCGTTGCGCAAGATGGCCTGGTTCGGCGAGGACACGCGCCAGCATCCGTTGCCCGATGCCACGGCGGTGGCGGCTGTCTACCTGCTCTCGGCGGCCGGCATGGCAGCGCGCGGCGCGCTGCTCGACCTGCGCGTCACGGGCTGAGCGCGCACGGTCATGGACGCGCCGGTCAACGCTCTGTCCGCGGGCATCCTGCTGTTTCTGATCATGGACCCGCTGGGCAACATTCCGCTGTTCCTCAGCCTGCTCAAGAACGTCGCGCCGCAGCGCCGGCGACGAGTGCTGCTGCGCGAGCTGCTGATCGCGCTGGGCGTGCTGTTCGCCTTTCTGCTCGGCGGGCAGGTGATGCTGCGTGTGCTGCAGTTGCGCCAGGAATCGGTCAGCATCGGCGGCGGCATCGTGCTGTTCCTGATCGGTATCAAGATGGTGTTTCCGCCCAGGGAGGGCGGCATCTTCGGCGCCGTCGGCGAGGGTGAGCCGTTCATCGTTCCGATGGCGATCCCGGGCGTCGCCGGGCCGTCGGCAATGGCGGCCCTGCTGCTGCTGACCAACACCCAGCCCGGGCGTCTGCTGCAATGGAGCGTGGCGCTGTTTCTGGCCTGGCTGGCGACGGCGGTGATCCTGCTGTCCTCGACCTACCTGTTCCGCTGGCTGGGTGAGAGCGTGCTGACCGCTCTCGAACGCCTGATGGGCATGTTGCTGGTGGCCCTGTCGGTGCAGATGTTCCTGTCGGGCCTGGCCGCCTATCTCAAGGGTGCCGGATTCTGAGACGGTCCGCGTGGCCTGCCCGGGATCCGTCAGGCCTGTTTCTTGCGATCCGTGATGCTGTGTCGCGCCACGCGCGGCATTTCGATGACATTCTGGCAATCCGTCTACCGGATGGCCGACTGTGCATGCCACACGGGCGCTTGCTGGCATTGGCAGAATGCCACGGGAGGGCCGGCGTATCGTCAGGCCTGAATCTTACGAAACAGACAGGCGGTTACAAATCTGTAATCAGTGACTGTTAAGCTTGCGTTGAAGTCGTGCAGGGGACTCAGGCACGCCTTCCGATCGGGCGGGATGACATCTTGCGAATCCGTGCTGCAGGCGGGATGGCCTGCGCCGTGGCGCGTGGCGTCCCGAATTCCATTCCTGCAAGCAAGGGCTGATGAAATGAACCAGCGCATCCGGGTCAAGATCCTGCCGTTTGCCATCGCGTCGCTGCTGGCGATGGGGTCGGCCATGGCGCAGAACACGTCCTCCTCGATCACCGGCCGCGTGGTCGACGCCGCAGGCAAGCCGGTCGCCGGAGCCACCGTGCAGATCGTCCACGTGCCCTCCGGCACGGCTCGCGTCGTCACCACCGATGCCAGCGGCCAGTTCAATGCGCAAGGCCTGCGCGTCGGGGGCCCCTTCGACGTGATTGCCACCAAGGCAGGCCTGGAAAAGACCGAAAAGGACGACGTCTATCTGAAGCTGTCCGAGACGGCGACGGTCGATCTCAGCATGGGCGTCGCAGCCAGGCAGCTCGCCGAGGTCAAGGTTACCGGTCAGGCGCTCAGCCAGTATTTCCAGCCGGACAACAAAGGCCTCGGCACCACCATCACCAGCCGCGATTTGCAGGATCTGCCATCCACCGGACGCAGCCTGCAGGACTATGTTCGCCTTGATCCGCGCATCGTGATCACCGATCCGACCCGCGGCGAAATCTCGGCTCTGGGTCAGAACAGCCGCTACAACAACATCAGCATCGACGCGGTGCCCACCAACGATCCGTTCGGTCTGGAATCGGGCGGCCTGCCGTCGCTGGGACAGCCGATTTCGATCGACGCGCTCGAGGCGATCGATGTCTCCACCAACAATTACGACGTCACCAACGCGCGCAACGTCGGCGCGCAGATCAACGCCGTGACCAAGAGCGGCACCAACCAGTATCACGGCTCTCTGTATTACGTGTACCAGCCCAGCAAGTGGGTCGGTGACGACCAGCAGGGCAACAGCTTCACCGGCTACAACAAGCTGACCACGGCGGGCGGCACCTTCGGCGGCCCGATCATCAAGGACAAGCTGTTCTTCTTCCTGTCCTATGAAAAGAGCACCACCAACACGCCAACCCCGGACATCGGCATCACCGGTTCGGGCAAGTCGAGCATCGTGCCGATCACCCAGGCACAGCTGACGCAGATCCAGAACATCGCGCAGGGCTATGGCTTTCCGACCGGCAGCGCGAGCGCCGCGCAGCCGAATACCACCGAGCAGCGCTATCTCGGCAAGATCGACTGGAACATCAGCGACAACCACCGCGTCAGCTTCCGCTACGACCGCACCAAGAGCAATCTCGCGGTCGTCAACAACTTCTACGGCGGTTCCACCGGCTCGATCGGTCTGGCCAGCAATCAGTATGCGCAGGAACGCGACTTCAAGAACTACGTGGTGAATCTCTATGACGACTGGAGTGACACCTTCTCGTCCGAGACCTCGGTGTCCTACGGGGACTACTCGCGCCTTCCGCTGCTGTACGGCCCGCTGTCACCGCAGGTGCGCGTGTATGCCCAGCAGGGGCCGGCGATCAATCCCAGCGGTCCCAGCGTCTACATGGGGACCGACTATTCCTATCAGGCCAACAGCCTCAATACCAAGACTTACACGGCGTTCTGGGCCGGAACGCTGTTTCTCAACAACCATACGGTGAAGTTCGGTCTCGATTTCGTCCGCAACAAGTACAACAACCTGTTCCTGCAGTACTACGCGGGAGCTTACGTCTTCAACAGCATCACCGACTTCCAGAACGGCAACTATTCCAGTTACCAGGTGCGACGTCCGGCGGATGGCAACCTGAGCACGGCATCGGCCATCTGGTCGTATGACAACTGGGGCTTCTTTGCCCAGGACGACTGGCAGATCGGCAATCTGGCCTTGCAGTACGGCCTGCGCTGGGATGTGCCCGTCGTGCACCAGAGTCCGCCATTCAACGCCGGCTTCGCGCAGGCCTTCGGCTTGACCAACCAGAGCACCATCAACGGCCACTCGGTCCTGGAGCCGCGCCTGTCGTTCAACTACAGTTTCGACACCGACTTGCGCACCCAGTTGCGTGGTGGTCTCGGTCTGTTCATGGGCGCGACGCCGGCGGTATGGCAGTCCAACCCGTTCACCAATTACGGTCTGAACGTGGCCACTTTCCAGGCCTTCAGCCCGGCCCAGGGTGGCCCGGTGTCCGCCAACCCGGCAAACCCGGTATCGGGCTCGCTGCCACGCACCCAGACCATCGATCTGCTGGCGCCGAATTTCCAGCAGCCGACAGTGCTGAAGGCCTCGCTGGCCCTGGACCGTGAACTGCCATGGTGGGGCATCATCGCCTCGGCCGAGTTCTCCCACCTGAGTTCGCAGGATGCGATCTATTACCAGAATCTCAATCTCGGCACGCCGCGGGTGTTTGGTCCGGATGGCCGTCCGTTGTTCTGGAAGGTCAACACCAACGGCACCCTGTGCACCACCTCGTCCTGCGCTGCTGCCTATCGCAATCCGAATTTCGGCAGCGTGATCGAACTCGGCAACACCAATCTCGGCGAAGCGAACTACATCACCCTGCAATTGCAGAAGCCCTACGGCAATGACTGGAGCTGGTCCCTGGCCTACACCCATGGCAATGCCACCGAGGTCAATCCGGGCACTTCGTCGGTGGCTTACTCCAACTGGCGTTATTCCCAGGGTCTGGACCCGAACACCGCCGTCGCCTCGCCATCCAACTACAGCATCCCCAATCGCATCACGGCATCGCTGACGTGGTCGCATGCCTTCTTTGGTGACTACGCTACCCGCGTGGGCGCGTTCCTCGATGCCCACACCGGTCGCCCCTACAGCTGGACGTTCGGCAATGACGCCAACGGCGATCAGGTGTTCGGCAATGACCTGATCTACGTGCCGAGGGGTCCGGGCGACGTGCTGTTTACCCCGACGACCACGGCGCAGATGCAACAACAGTTCTTCCAGTACATCCAGGCCGACAGTTATCTGCGCAGCCATGAAGGCCAGGTCGCTGGCCGCAACGCCGTACGTTCACCATGGGTGCACGAGCTTGATCTGCGCATCGCGCAGGAGATTCCCGGCCTGTTCAAGGGCAACAAGGGCGTGATCCAGCTCGACATCTACAACGTGCTCAATCTGGTCAACAAGAACTGGGGGCAGTTCGATCAGATCGGATTCCCTTATGGACGCTCACTGGCAGACTTTGCGGGTATCGATCCGGCGACCGGCAAGTACATCTACAACCTGAGCAGTTCGGCGTACAAGGATGCCAATGGCAACTACGCGCCGTCGTCCTTTCAGACCGCCGATACCAGTTCGAGGCCGCTGTCACGCTGGTCGGTGCAGTTGACCCTGAACTACAAATTCTGATCTGCGATTCCATCGTCACCTGCTGCCGGCGCCCGTGAGGGCGCCGGCTTTTTTGTTGGTGTCGCGCTTGACCCTGCCGGTGCAGCCGTGGATGCTCGTGAGCCCCTCCAGGCGGCGCTTCCGGCAATGGGGCGTCGCGGGCCCGGATGGTTGCCGCGGATGCGCAACACGGAGAATGCAAGGCGATGAACGACTACCAGCCCCTGCGCGGCGCCGTGTCAGCCACGGTCAATGCGCGCGTGTCGCCGGCCGGCGGCCTTGACGTACTGTCGCGCAACGAAGTTGCGCGGCTGCGTGATGCCACCCAGTCCGGCCTGCACGCGCTGTTGCGGCGTTGCACGCTGGCGGTGCTGACCTCGGGCAGCGAGGCGGACGATCCGCGCTCGTTGCTCGATCGCTACCCGGATTTCGACATCCAGGTGCTGCAGCAGGATCGCGGTATCAAGATCGAACTGGTGCACGCTCCGGCGCAGGCCTTCGTCGAAGGCCAGATCATCCGCGGCATCAACGAACTGCTGGTGGCGGTGGTACGTGACGTTGCCTATGTCGCGGCCCAGATCAGCGCGGGGCGCTTCGATCTCGACGACTCATCCGGCATTACCCATGCCGTATTCGACATCCTGCGCAACGCGCGCATCCTGCGCCCCCACGTGGATCCCAACCTGGTGGTGTGCTGGGGCGGTCACTCGATCTCGCGCGAGGAGTACGACTACACCAAACAGGTCGGCTATCAACTCGGATTGCGCGGCTTCGACATCTGTACCGGCTGCGGGCCGGGCGCCATGAAAGGGCCGATGAAGGGCGCAACCATCGCCCACTCCAAGCAGCGGCGCAAGCACAACCGTTACATCGGCATTACCGAGCCCGGCATCATCGCCGCCGAGTCGCCCAATCCGATCGTGAATCACCTGGTGATCATGCCGGACATCGAGAAACGCCTGGAGGCGTTTGTACGCATCGGGCACGGCATCATCGTGTTTCCCGGCGGTGTCGGCACCGCCGAGGAAATTCTCTACCTGCTCGGCATCCTGCTGCATCCCGACAATGCCGCGATTCCGCTGCCGCTGATCTTCACCGGGCCGCGGGTATCGGCGGCCTATTTCGAGCAGATCGACCGCTTCCTGAGGCTGGCGCTGGGCGATTCGGTCGCGGCGCGCTACCAGATCATCGTCGACGACCCCGCATCGGTGGCCAAGGCCATGACGCGCGGGGTGGACCGCGTGCGCAATCACCGCCTGGATACCAAGGATGCGTTCTTTTTCAACTGGACGCTGAAGATTCCATTCGAGTTCCAGCAGCCGTTCATGCCGACCCACGCCGCCATGACGGCGCTGCAGATCCGCCGTGAGCGCCAGCCGCACCTGCTGGCAGCGGATCTGCGGCGGGCCTTTTCCGGCATCGTCGCCGGCAACGTCAAGGAGGAGGGCATGCGCGCGATCGAAGCGCGCGGGCCGTTCGTGATCGACGGGGATGCGCAAATCATGCGTGCGCTGGACGACCTGCTGCGGGCCTTCGTCGCGCAGCAACGCATGAAGTTGCCGGGCGGCAACGCCTATGTGCCCTGTTATCGAGTCCTTGGTGCTTCCTGACGCCGGTCGTCGTCTTGACATCGATCCGCGCTGCCGCGAGCATATGCGGCTGGCCCGAATAGCTCAGCCGGTTAGAGCACCTGACTGTTAATCAGGGGGTCGTAGGTTCGAGTCCTACTTCGGGCGCCAGCCACCCTTCCGACCATGTCCGCAGCGGTCCGGAAATCCAGAAGAAATCCGGGCGGGTACTCGCTGCCCGATCGCGGGCACGCCGAGACCGTGCACCTGCTGCCGACACCTGAGCCGGGGCGTCATCCGCTTTGCGCAGCCTGGAATGCCCCGTCGATCGCGTCGGAGCCAAGCTCATGGCGGCGTGAGCGTGCGCAATGCTCTGCCGCGTCGTTGGCCTGCAGAAGCCTGTTCCGGCATCCGATTCGAACAAGCACTGTCGCGATGTGGAACTTCGACTGGCTGGGCACAGGACCATCGGCGGATGCCGCATGCGTCACTGTGCGAGCCTCGTGGCTCAGGCACCCGCGAGGCAAAGCTGCAACTGGCTGGCGTTCAGGCCCGTCTGGCGGATGCGGCCCGAGTTCGACACCACGATGCCGCGCCCGCCTTGCCCGCCGGTCCGGCAGATCAGAAAGGTGACGTTGCTGCCGCCGGAGCTGCCATCCGGCTGGAATACCACGCGTGGGCGTCCGGCACTGGATTGCAAGCGCAGTCGCGGTGCCCCCTGGATGCTGCCGTGGACCGCATTGCGATCGCTGCGCAGCAAGGGCGCCGTGTCGGGCTGGCCGTCACGGTCGCGATCGATGGCAACGATCCAGCCTGCCTCCCAGCGACCGTCGTCGATGCAACGGGTTCCGTCGGCGCTGGGACAGACCAGCATGCGTGCCTCGCTTCGTGCGGCGGTTTCGCGGGCGAGATGCAGCGCCGCCACGAAATCCTGATCGGCCGCCTGCACGCGGCCACGTTCCAGCAGACTCGCGAAAGCCGGGGCCGCCAGTGTTCCGAGCACGGCCAGCACCAGCATCGCTGTCAGCAACTCGACCAACGTGGCTCCCGCGGCTGCGTGCGGCCTCATCGTGCACCTCCGTTTCTGCAGCCAAGGTTGCGCTGTGCCGAGGACGGACGTCAGCGGAAGCGGGTATCTTGCATTGTGCGTGCGCGCCTACACGCTACGTAGTCAGTCGCCGCCTATACTTGCGCAAGGCACAGCGGGATATCCATGAGCGAGCGTTTCAGGCTGGTTGCGCCCTATGCGCCTGCGGGCGATCAGCCCGAGGCGATCCGGCGACTGATCGCGGGCTTCGATGCCGGGGTGGCGCAGCAGACCCTGCTTGGCGTAACCGGCTCGGGCAAGACCTACACCATCGCCAACGTGGTGGAACATGTGCAGCGGCCGACCCTGGTTCTGGCGCCGAACAAGACGCTGGCGGCGCAGCTGTACGGCGAGTTCAAGAGTTTTTTCCCGCACAACGCGGTCGAGTATTTCGTCAGCTACTACGACTACTACCAGCCCGAAGCCTACGTGCCGGCGTCCGACACCTTCATCGAGAAGGACGCCAGCATCAACGAGCATATCGAGCAGATGCGGCTGTCGGCGACCAAGGCGCTGCTGGAGCGCAAGGATGCGCTGATCGTGGCCACGGTGTCGGCGATCTACGGGCTGGGCGATCCCAACGAATACTTTCGCATGGTGCTGCATCTGGTCCGCGGCGATCAACTCGACCAGCGCGAGCTGATACGGCGTCTGACCGAGTTGCAGTACACGCGCAACGAGACCGAGCTGCGCCGCGCCACCTACCGGGTACGCGGCGAGGTGATCGATGTGTTTCCGGCCGAGAACGAGACCGATGCGCTGCGCATCGAACTGTTCGATGGCGAGATCGAGAGCCTGGCGCTGTTCGATCCGCTGACCGGCGACGTGACGCGGCGGCTGCCGCGCTACACCATCTATCCGAAGTCGCACTACGTCACCACGCGGCGGACCGTGCTGGAGGCGATCGACACCATCAAGGCCGAGTTGGCCGGGCGTCTGGAGCAGCTCTACCGCGACAACAAGCTGGTTGAAGCGCAGCGGCTGCAGCAGCGCACCCAGTTCGACCTGGAGATGATGGCCGAGGTCGGCTACTGCCAGGGCATCGAGAACTACTCGCGCCATCTCACCGCGCGCATGCCCGGCGAGCCACCGCCGTGCCTGTTCGACTACCTGCCATCGGACGCGCTCCTGGTGGTGGACGAATCGCACGTGACCATCCCGCAACTGGGGGGCATGTACAAGGGTGACCGTTCGCGCAAGGAGACCCTTGTGCAGTTCGGCTTTCGCCTGCCGTCTGCGCTGGACAATCGGCCGCTGAAGTTCGAGGAATGGGAGCGTCGCGCGCCGCGCACCATTTTCGTCTCCGCGACGCCGAGTCGATACGAGCTGGAGAAATCGCGCGATCAGGTGGTCGAGTTGCTGGTGCGTCCGACCGGGCTGATCGATCCCGATGTCGAGGTGCGGCCGGTGCGCACCCAGGTGGATGATCTGCTGTCCGAAATCCGCGAACGCGTCGCGCTCGGCGACCGTGTGCTGGTGACCACGCTGACCAAGCGCATGGCCGAGAATCTCACCGAATACCTCGGCGAACACGATGTCAAGGTGCGCTATCTGCACTCTGACATCGACACCGTCGAGCGCGTCGAGATCATCCGCGACCTGCGCCTGGGCGTATTCGACGTGCTGGTCGGCATCAACCTTCTGCGCGAGGGTCTGGACATGCCGGAGGTGTCACTGGTGGCGATCCTCGATGCCGACAAGGAAGGGTTTCTGCGTTCCGCAGGCTCACTGGTGCAGACCATCGGTCGCGCCGCGCGCAACCTGCGCGGCAAGGCGATTCTGTATGCCGACAGCATCACCCGGTCGATGCGCGCGGCTCTCGACGAGACTGCACGCAGGCGAGAGCGGCAGCTGGATTACAACCTCGAACACGGCATCGTGCCGAAGAGCATCGTGCGTGCCGTGACCGACGTCATGGAAGGCGCCCGTGACGAGGGAAACTCGGGTGGGCGTCGCGGCCGCGGGCGTGGCGCGGGCAAGTCCGCAGCCGTGGCCGAGGACGGTACCGATTACCGCGCGCTGGCCCCGGCCGCGGCCGCGGCCGCCATCCGCAAGCTCGAAGCACAGATGTACCGTCACGCGCAGAACCTCGAATTCGAACAGGCAGCGCGCGTGCGCGATACCATCCACCGGATCAGAGCCAAGATTCTGGCGGGATGAGACTGCGGCTCAGCGCGTGGCGTTTTCAAATGCATATCGGTGGCGCGCGATC
>JAKAZT010000088.1:3802-7808 GCA_021815695.1 Pseudomonadota bacterium | reverse complement strand
GCGCCTCGGGATGCGGGGTCGGCTGCAGCCGCCGCTGCTCCTGCGCCAGCGCGCGCCCCAGGCGGCTGGCGTCGGTTTCCGCGTACAGCGCCTGCGCGACCGCCGCGGGTCCGCGCTTCGCGCTCAGCGCCAGCACGACGACCTCGAAGCGCTCCTCGCCGCGGCGAATGTGCAGCGTCTCGCCGGCGCGCAGCACCCTGCTGGCCTTGCAGTGCTGTTCGCCGACGTCGACGTGGCCGCTATCCAGCGCCAGCTTGGCCAGCGCGCGCGTCCGGTAGAAACGCGACGCCCACAGCCAGACATCGGCACGCACCGCGGTCGTCGCATCGGCTGCGCCTCTCGCGTCGCGGTTCACGCCGCGGGCGTTTCGAGCAGCAGCCGATTCATGCGCCGCACGAAGCCGGACGGATCGTCGGGGGTGACGCCCGCGGCCACCTGCGCCTGCTCCAGCAGCCACAGCGCCAGATCGCCAGCGCGCGCGGGGTCGGCCTCGCCCGCGATGCGCTTGAGCAGCGGATGCTGCGGGTTGACCTCGAGCGCCGGCGGCTGCGCGGGCAGCGCGTGGCCGGCTTCGCGCAGCAGGCGCTGCACATGCAGGGCCATGTCGTGTTCTTCCAGCACCAGACAGGACGGCGATTCGGTCAGGCGCCGGCTGAGCCTGACATCACGCACGCGCTCGCCCAGCAGTTCCTTGACGCGTTGAATCAGCGGAGCGGCGGCGGCTTCCGCAACCTTGTTCGCCTCGGCATCGGCCGGCTCGAGATCCAGCTCGCCCTTGCCGACATGGCGCAGCGGCTTGCCGGCGTATTCGCGCAGATAGCCCAACATCCACTCGTCGATGCGATCGGTCAGTAGCAGCACCTCGAGGTTGCGCGCGCGCAGCACTTCCAGTTGCGGGCTGCCGCGTGCCGCCGTCAGCGAGTCGGCGGTCAGCACGTAGATCGCCTTCTGATCGGCCTGCATGCGGCCGACGTAGTCGTCCAGCGACACCGTACGCGCATCGCCTTCGCTGGCGGTCGAGGCGAAGCGCAGCAGCCTGGCGATGCGCTCGCGGTTGCCGGCGTCCTCGGCGATGCCTTCCTTGAGTACGCCGCCGAAGCTGGCCTGGAAGGTGGCGAACTTTTGCGGATCGTCCTTGGCCAGCTTGTCCAGCTGGTCGAGCACGCGCTTGACGCAGGCGCCGCGGATCTGCGCCAGCAGGCGGTTCTCCTGCAGGATCTCGCGGCTGACGTTGAGCGGAAGATCATCCGAATCGACCACGCCGCGCACGAAGCGCAGATAGGCCGGCAGCAGCTGCTCGCTGGCGTCCATGATCAAGACGCGGCGGATGTAGAGCTTGACACCCTTGCGCTCGTCGCGGCCGCTGAAGGTGAGATCGAAGGGCGGCTTCTCCGGCACGTACAGCAGCAGGGTGTAGCTCTGGCTGCCCTCGACGCGGTTGTGGGTCCAGGTCAGCGCGTCGCCGAAATCGTGCGAGATCGAGCGGTAGAAAGCCTGGTAATCCTCGTCCTTGAGCTCGCTCTTCGGTCGCGCCCACAGCGCGGAGGCGTCGTTGACGGTCTCGAACTCGGCGGTCGGCTTACCGTCGGCGAGCTTGGGCACGCGGATCGGAAAAGCGACATGCTCGGAATAGCGCGCGATCAGCTCGCGCAGCCGCCACGGCTCGAGGAACTCGTCCTCGTCGGCCTTGAGGTGCAGGGTGACCGCGGTGCCGCGTGCCGGTGCCGCGACGGTCTCGAGGGTGTAATCGCCGCTGCCGCCGGAGGTCCAGCGCACGCCCTCAGCGGCGTCCGCGTCGGCGCGACGGGTCACCAGCTCGACGCGGTCGGCGACGATGAAGGTCGAGTAGAAGCCGACGCCGAACTGGCCGATCAGCTGGGTGTCCTTGCGGGCGTCGCCGGAGAGCGCATCGAGAAAGCGCCGCGTGCCCGAGCGCGCGATGGTGCCGATGTTCTCGATCACCTCCTCGCGACTCATGCCGATGCCATTGTCGCGTACGGTCAGCGTGCGCGCGTCCTTGTCGATGACGATCTCGATGCGCAGATCCGCGTCGCCGGCGGTCAGTTCCGATTTCGAAAGCGCCTCGTAGCGCAGCTTGTCGCAAGCGTCGGAGGCGTTGGAGATCAGCTCGCGCAGGAAGATCTCCTTGTGCGAGTAGAGCGAGTGCGTTACCAGGTGCAGCACCTGGCTGACTTCGGCTTCGAAGGCGCGGGTTTCGGGGGCGGTAGCGGTGGTCATGCGGGTCTCCAGACAGACGCGCCGCGCAGCGCGCGGCGCCGGAACCTGATTCGGGGCAGCGCACCGGCGTTTCAAGGTGGCCGGATGGCATGATCCGCCGCATGGTCACGATCGGACGCTTCGCCCCCTCGCCCACCGGACCGCTGCACTTCGGCTCGCTGGTCGCCGCGCTCGGAAGCTGGCTTTGTGCACGCGCCGACGGCGGCGTCTGGCGCGTGCGGATCGAGGACCTCGACCCGCCACGCGAACCCGCCGGCAGCGACCGCCGGATCCTCGAACAGCTGGCCACCCTGGGCTTCGCCGGCGACGACGAGACGATCCATCAGAGCACACGTCATCAAGCCTACGCCGAGGCGCTGGCGCGTCTCGTCGCGGACGGTGCGGCCTACCCCTGCGCCTGTTCGCGCAGCGATCTCGAGCCGTTCGCCGGCACCCATCCGGAAACCTGCGTGCGCGGCCATGCGCGGGGTCTGCCGATTGCGTGGCGGCTGCGCGTTCCGCACGGCAGCATGATCGCCTTCGATGACGCCCTGCAGGGCCCGCAGCGACAGGACGTCGCCGCAGCGGTCGGCGACTTCGTGCTGCGTCGTACCGATGGACTCTGGGCCTACCAGCTGGCGGTGGCGGTGGACGACGCCTGGCAGGGCATCACCGAAGTGGTACGCGGCGCCGACCTGCTCGATTCGACGCCCCGGCAGATCCTGCTGCAGCGCGCGCTGGACCTGCCGACACCGCGTTACCTGCATCTGCCGGTGGCCACCGATGCCGAGGGCCGCAAGCTGTCGAAATCGTCGGCGGATCGCCCACTGGACGCCAACCCGCTGGAGTCACTGCGCGCCGCGCTGGCGTTCCTCGGCCAGACCGAGGCCGCTCGCGCAGCGGCGACCACGCCGGCCGCGCTGCTCGCTGCGGCGCGAGAGCGCTTCCGGCGCGAGTCCCTGCCGCGCGTGGCCGCCCGTGTTGCACCGCGGGACTTTGTCTGAGCGCGCGCGCCTACACTCGCGCACGGCTCGCATGGAGAAACGCTCATGACATCACGGGTTGCGCTGGTTACCGGCGGCACCGGCGGCATCGGTACGGCGATCGTCAGGCGACTGGCCGCAAGCGGCCATCGCGTCGCCAGCAACTACCGCGACGAGGCCAAGGCCCGCGACTGGCAGGCGCGATTGCGCAGCGATGGCATCGAAGCACTGCTGGTACCGGGCGACGTCTGCGATTCGGACTCCTGTGTCGCCATGGTGCGGGCGATCGAGAAGGCACTGGGCCCGATCGAGATCCTGGTCAACAACGCCGGCATTACCCGCGATTCGACCTTCCACCGCATGACCTACCAGCAGTGGAACGACGTCATCCACACCAACCTCAACGCCTGCTTCAACGTCACCCGGCCGGTGATCGAGGGCATGCGCGAACGCAAATGGGGCCGCATCGTCCAGATCAGCTCGATCAACGGCCAGAAAGGCCAGTACGGCCAGGCCAATTACGCCGCCGCCAAGGCCGGCATGCACGGTTTCACCATTTCGCTGGCGCAGGAAAATGCGCGCTTCGGCATCACCGTCAACACGGTCTCGCCGGGCTACGTCGGCACCGAGATGGTGATGGCCGTGCCCGAGGACGTGCGCGCCAAGATCGTCGCGCAGATTCCGCTCGGACGCCTCGGCGAGCCTGCCGAAATCGCCTACGCGATCAACTTCTTCGTCGGCGAAGAGGCCGCCTGGATCACCGGCGCCAACCTCGCCATCAACGGCGGCCACTACATGGGTTGGTA
>JAKAZT010000088.1:0-3702 GCA_021815695.1 Pseudomonadota bacterium | reverse complement strand
TGCCAGTGGCAGCTTCAATGCGCGTTACCAGGTGAGGCAGGAAGCCGAACGGGCCGCGTTCCAGGGATGGCTGCTTGCCGAGTCCTCCGAGCGCGCAGGCGAGATGCGTTGAAGCGCATCTCGCGCGCTGCCTGCCAGGTGAGGCATGGATGCCGAACGGGCCGCTCCGCGGGGATGGCTGCTTACCGAACCCTCCACGCCGCGCTTGCGCCATGCCCTGGATAGCATGTCGCGCGGCGCTACCCGGTGAGGCACGGATGCCGAACGGGTGGCAACCGAGAGATGGGTTCTTGCGTATGAGGCATGCATGCGCGCGCATTGCTGCGCAGCATTCCGGCTGGTGCAACGCAATAACATCTGCTAGCGTTTCCGCATGGCACAAGTGCGCATCATCAAGAAATACCCGAATCGCCGCCTCTACGACACCGAGATCTCGAGTTACATCACGCTCGAGGAAGTGCGCCAGCTGGTGATCGACAACGAGGCCTTCGAGGTGCGCGACGCCAAGACCGGCGACGACCTCACGCGCGCGGTACTGCTGCAGATCATCACCGAGCACGAGGATCGCGGCCAGCCGATGTTCTCGGTCCGTCTGCTCTCGCAGATCATCCGCTTCTACGGCGACTCGCTGCAGGGCTTCATGGGCCCCTATCTCGAGAAGAGCCTGCAGGTGTTCCTCGATCAGCAGCAGCAGTTCCGCAGCCAGCTGTCGAACCTGCTCGGGCAGACACCGCTGACCATGCTCAACGACCTCACCGAGCGCAATCTCGACATGTGGAAGACGCTGCAGCGCGGCTTCCTCGAGGCCGCCGCCGGGCAGGCACGCGCGCGTGGCGACGAACCGCCACCGGCCGGACCGCCGCCGGCCGCGCCGGGTACGCGCAAGCCGCGCTGACCGGTCGCGGCACGGTTTGACAGCCTCTTCGGCCCTGCCTACCATCACGGTTTTGTTGCGCCGCAACAGATGGCGCCGCGCCGCATAACGGAGTCCCTCATGTCCCAGCGCATTGCCGTCGTCACCGGCGGCATCGGCGGTCTCGGTACCGCCATTTGTCTGCATCTCGCCCGCATGGGCACCCGGGTGATCGCCGCCGACTTGCCCGGTCGCAGCGAACGCATCGCGGCTTTCAGGGCGGAAACCGCAGCCTTCGCCGATCGCGTCGCGTTCGAGCCGGTGGACGTCACCGATGACGCCAGTTGCGCCGATCTCGCACGCCGCGTCGGCGAACGTCACGGCCCCATCGACATCCTCGCCAACGTGGCCGGCATCACCCGCGACGCCACCCTGCGCAAGATGACCGTCGCGCAGTGGGACCAGTTGATGCGGGTGAACCTCGATGGCCTGTTCCACATGACCCGCGCGGTGATCGAGGGCATGGTCGAGCGCGGTTTCGGCCGCATCGTCAACATCAGCTCGGTCAACGGCCAGACCGGCCAGTTCGGCCAGACCAACTACTCGGCGGCCAAGGCCGGAGTACACGGCTTCAGCATGGCGCTGGCGCGCGAGGTGGCGGCCAAGGGCGTCACCGTCAACACCGTCTCGCCGGGCTACTGCCTGACGGAAATGGTGATGGCAGTGCCGGAGGCGATCCGCGCCCGGATCGCCGCGCAGATCCCGGTCGGGCATCTCGGCAGCCCCGACGACATCGCGCGCGCGGTGGCATTTCTGGTCGCCGACGACGCCGGCTACATCACCGGCGCCAACCTGCCAGTCAACGGCGGCTACTTCATGAGCTTCTGATGGCCGTGCGTTCAGGCCCCTGATC
This sequence comes from Pseudomonadota bacterium, assembly GCA_021815695.1. Lineage (GTDB taxonomy): Bacteria > Pseudomonadota > Gammaproteobacteria > Xanthomonadales > Rhodanobacteraceae > Metallibacterium. The sequence goes on along the minus strand of JAKAZT010000088.1, from coordinate 1,936 downwards.
GTGCGGGCCGTCGCCTCGGGCGGCCCAGTCGCCCGGCGTTCATGCTTTGCCGCAAGGGCATGCGTATAACGGCCGCTCTGCTCCGAAACTTCGGTCCGATGAACACCCACGCCACGACGATTGACCGGCTGACACGCAGCGACCCGCACGACTATCACGCGATACCGGGTGATCGTTACTACCGGCTGGCGATCCTGCTGGGCCTGGGCCTGGTGATCCTGGCGAGTTGGCAATTGCAGGTCTTCCACGGCGTGATCCACGTGGCACGCGAGCATGGCTGGGCCTCGCTCATCGTGCGCCCGGCGATGCTCTGGGCCGGCATGGGCATGCTGATGCTGCTGTTTCGCACCCTGCTCTGGTTCCGCTACCGCACGCCACGCAGCGCAGTCCCGGGTGATGCCCCGCTGCTGACCGTGATCATCCCCGCCTACAACGAGGGGCCGATGGTGGCGCGTTCGATCCACTCGGTCGCGCAGGCCCGCTACCCGCGCGACCGGCTGGAAATCATCGTCGTCGACGATGGCAGCGCCGATGACACCTGGCTGCACATCGAGCAGGCCGCCGCGCAGTATCCGAACCTGGTCAGCACGCTGCGTTTCGCGCGCAACCAGGGCAAGCGCGCCGCGCTGGAAGCCGGATTTCGCCGCGCCCGCGGCGAGGTGCTGGTGACGATCGATTCCGACAGCGTGATCGAGCCCGGCACCCTGCTGGCGATGGCCGGACCGTTCCGCGATCCGCGCATCGGCGCGGTCGCCGGCAAGGTCAGTGTCTACAATCGCGAACAGGGCCTGATCCCGCGCATGCTCAAGGTGCGCTACGCGCTGTCATTCGATTTCCTGCGCGCAGTGCAAAGCACCTATGGCACCGTCTACTGCTGCCCGGGCGCGCTGGCAGCCTATCGCGCCGCAGTGGTGCATCGCGTGCTCGATGCCTGGATCGGGCAGCGTTTTCTCGGCCGCGCCTGCACCTTCGGCGAGGACCGCGCACTGACCAACGCCATCCTCGAACAGGGCTACGACTGCGTCTATCAGCGCGCCGCCATCGTGCATACCCTGGTGCCGACGCGCTATCGCCAGCTGTGCAGGATGTTCCTGCGCTGGGACCGCAGCTACGTGCGCGAGGAATTGCGCTTCGCGCGTCACATCGTCTGGAAGCGACCGCTGCGGGCACGACTGATCGCGCTGCTGGATCTGGTCATCACCAACCTGCGCTACCCGGTCGCCTGGGCGGTGCTCGCCCTGCTGGTGGTCATGACGCCGGAGCATCCGGATCTGCTGCTGCGCTTCGGCTCGGCACTGCTGCTGGTGTCCGCGTTCAACATGCTCTACTACCTGCGCGGCGAGCGCTCCTGGGATTTCATCTACGGCATCGGCTATTCGTACTTCTCGGCCTTCGCGCTGTTCTGGATTTTCCCCTACGCGCTGCTCACCGCACGCACCCAGGGCTGGCTGACGCGCTGAGGGAAGGCCGAAGCGCGCGTCCCGCATCCTGAGTCCCGCGCAGTCTTTGCCGGCACGCCCGTACGGCATGGGTCTCGCTGCGAGACCAGGCGCGACGAGGTGTCATGGCCACGCACTGGCGACGAGGCGCAACGCCGTACCGCGCCGCAAGGCACCGGACCGGGCGATGGGTATTTCCGGGGCACCGCACTAGTGCGCAAACAGATCTGCAACGCGCAGACCGCGCGCCAGGGCCGGTGCCCATACCAGTGCGTAGCGGCCGGGCCGCGAAACCGTCAGCACATGCGTCCCGGCCGTCAGCCTGCGCGGCCCGTCCAGTTGCGTGCCATCGAGCACGCCGGCGGCGCTACCGGTAGCAGCGACCAGCGCATACGTCTGCGGCACGCGCACCCGGAACCGCAACGGCATGCCGGCCCTGGGTGCATCCAGCAGCAGCCCGGCCACCCGCAGCCGGCCGATGCCGATGGCGAGGTAGT
>JAKAZT010000087.1 GCA_021815695.1 Pseudomonadota bacterium | reverse complement strand
CGCTGGACAACCCCGACGGCTTGCTGGCGCCCGGCATGTACGCCATGGTGCGGTTGGCGATCGCAGGCACCACCCCGCATCCGCTGGTGCCGGATGAGGCGCTGATCAGCACCGGCGTGCAGAACCGAGTGATCCTCGATCTCGGCGATGGTCGCATGGCGCCGCGCGCGGTGCGCATCGGCCGTTCCGCCGGCGGTTACACCGAAGTGCTGGCGGGGCTCTCCGGCGGCGAGCGCGTGGTGACATCGGGCCAGTTCCTGATCGATTCCGAGGCCGACCTCGATGGCGCATTGCAGCGGCTGACCACGCCGCCCGCGCCGCGCTCGTCGGCCGCACCTGCCGTAGCCGCGTCGCGCCCAACACCCCTCTCTCCCCAAGGGAGGGGCAGGGGTGAGGGCCCGCCGCAGACCAAGCCTTCGCCCATGTCCGGCATGGCCATGCCGGCTTCCAGCGGAGGGCGCGCGCCATGATCGCCGTCCTGATCCGCCTCGCGATCCGCAACCGCTTCCTGGTGCTGATCGGCGCGCTGCTGCTCGCCGGCTGGGGGGCGTGGGCTGCGCTGCACATGCCGCTCGATGCCTTGCCCGATCTCTCCGACACGCAAGTGATCCTGAATACGAGTTGGCCCGGAGAGCCGCCGAAAGTCGTGGAGGACCAACTCACCTATCCGCTGGCGACCACCATGCTCTCGGTGCCGGGGGTCAAGTCCGTCCGCGCCTACTCGTCATTCGGCTACTCGCTGGTTTACGTGCTCTTCCACAGCGGCACCAACCTGTACGAGGCACGTTCGCAGGTGCTCGTGTATCTGAGCCAGGCGCGCGCCAAGCTGCCCCCCGGGGTGTCGCCGGCGATGGGACCCGCCGCCACCGGACTGGGTTGGGTCTACGAGTACGCGCTGGTCGACCGCGATGGCACGATGGACCTCGGCCAGTTGCGCGCGCTGCAGGACTGGTACCTGCGTTATCAGCTGAAGACCGTGCCGGGCGTGGCCGAGGTGGCCAGCATCGGCGGCATGCAGCGCGCCTGGCAGATCGTGGTCGATCCGGTGAAGCTGGCCGCCTACGGCCTGACGCTGGAGCAGGTACGGCAGGCGGTCGCCGCCGCCAACGGCGCCACCGGCGGTTCGGTGATCTCGCAGGGCGAGGCCGACCTGATGGTGCAGAGCATCGGCTATCTGCACAGTCGCGAGGATTTCGACCGCATTCCGCTGGCCACCGGGCCGGGTGGCGTGCTGGTGCGGCTGCGCGATGTGGCGGTGGTGCGCCGCGGTCCCACGCTGCGCAACGGCATCGCTGATCTGAACGGGCAGGGCGAGGTGGTCGGTGGCGTGGTCATTTTGCGTTCGGGCCAGAATGCGTTGCAGACCATCGAGGCGGTCAAGGCGCGGCTGGCGGAGTTGCGGCGCAGCCTGCCCAAGGGCGTTGCGATCGTGCCGACTTACGATCGCTCGCAATTGATCCTGGAGGCCGTGCACAACCTGCGCGAGAAGCTGCTGGAGGAATTTCTGGTGGTGGCGGCGGTGTGCGCGCTGTTCCTCTGGCATCTGCGTTCTTCGCTGGTGGCGGTGGTCACTCTGCCGCTGGGCATGTTGGCCGCCTTCATCGTGATGTACTACCAGGGCGTCAGCGCCAACCTGATGTCGCTGGGCGGCATCGCCATCGCCATCGGCGCGATGGTGGACGCGGCGGTGGTGATGATCGAGAACGCGCACAAGCATCTCGAACACTGGCGCGCGGCGCACGGCCGCGACCCCGAAGGCCGCGAGCGCTGGGACGTCATCGCCGAGGCGGCCGCCGAGGTGGGGCCGGCGCTGTTCGTCAGTCTGCTGGTGATCGCGCTCTCGTTCGTGCCGGTGTTCGCGCTGCAGGGGGAGGAAGGCCGGCTGTTCTCGCCGCTGGCCTTCACCAAGACTTACGCCATGGCCGCTGCCGCCGCGCTGGCGGTGACGCTGATCCCGGTACTGATGGGTTATCTGATACGCGGCAAGATCCGTCCCGAGGGCGAGAATCCGCTCAACCGCGCTCTGATCCGCGGCTACCGGCCGCTGCTGCACGGTGCATTGCGGCGCACCTGGGCGGTGCTGCTGGGTGTGGCGCTGGTGCTGGTGGCCAGCGCATGGCCGCTGCTGCATCTCGGCAGCGAGTTCATGCCGCCGCTCAACGAGGGCACCTTGCTGTATATGCCGACCGCGCTGCCGGGACTGTCTTACGGCAAGGCCGCGCAACTGCTGCAGCAGACCGATCGTCTGTTGAAGACGGTGCCGGAGGTGGCGACGGTGTTCGGCAAGGCCGGCCGCGCGCACACCGCCACCGACCCCGCGCCGATCAACATGTTCGAGACCACCATCGCCTTCAAGCCGCGCAGCGAGTGGCCGCCGGGTATGACCATGGCCAAGGTGCAGGCGCAATTGCAGGACGCCGTGCGCAGCATCCCCGGGCTGACGCCGCTGTTCGTGCCGCCCATCGCCAACCGGGTGTCGATGCAGTCGACCGGCATCAAGAGCCCGATCGGCATCAAGGTGCTGGGCCCCGATCCCGCCGTGCTGCAGCATCTCTCCAACGCGATCGTGCGCGTCGCGCAGCGGGTGCGCGGGGTCAGTTCGGCGGCCGCCGACCAGAGCAACGGCGGCCGCTACCTGGACGTGCGCATCCGCCCCGACGCGGCGGCGCGCTACGGGCTGACCCAGGCCGACCTGCAGACCATCATCGCCACCGCGGTGGGCGGCGATCCCATCGGCGAGACCGTGCAGGGCCGCGAGCGCTTTCCGATCGTGCTGCGCTATCCGCGCGATCAGCGGCAGAGCGCCTCGGCGCTGCGCCACCTGCTGATCGTCGCACCGGACGGCGCACAGCTGCCGCTGGAGGCCGTGGCCACGGTGTCAGTGACCGGCGGCCCGGCGATGCTGACCAGCGAGGATGGCCAGCTGGCCAACTACGTCTACATCGACAGCTCGAGCGGCAATCTGGGCGGCGTGGTGGCGCGCCTGCAGGACGCGATCCACCGGGAGGTGGCGCTGCCGCCGGGCTACACGCTGGAGTGGTCCGGCCAGTACGCGTTCCTCGAGCGTGCCGTGCAGCGGCTGAAGACCATCGTGCCGCTGACGCTGCTGATCATTTTCGTGCTGATCTGGAGCGTGTTCCGGCGCGTGCCGGAGGCCTTGCTGATCATGCTGACGCTGCCGTTCGCGCTGGTGGGTGGCATCTGGCTGGTGTGGCTGCTGGGGCACCCGGTGTCGGTGGCGACCATGGTCGGGTTCATCGCGCTGGCGGGCGTGACCTCCGAACTGGGCGTGGTGATGTTGCTGTACCTGCGCAATGCATGGCGGCAACGCGTGGCGGCGGGCAGTGCCGATGAGACGGCGCTGGATGAAGCGATCGACGCTGGCGCCGTGCTGCGCGTGCGGCCGATCGCCATGACCGTGGCGGTGATCCTGGCCGGTCTGCTGCCGATCATGTTCGGTCACGGCGCGGGCTCCGAGGTGATGCGCAGCATCGCCGCGCCGATGGTCGGCGGCATGATCACCGCGCCGCTGCTGTCGATGCTGGTGATCCCGGTGGGCTATCGGCTGCTGGAGCGCCGCCGCCTGCGCGCCGCGCGCAGGCACGAGGCGGCGCCGGACCCGCAAGTGGCGCAATGAGTATGCCGGGTACCATCGCGGCGGACTCAGCCGCAGCAGGCTCCGGGTCGCCCGCCCGCAGCCTGTACCGGCGGGCAGGGCACACCGCCGCATTCGCAATACACGCAGCATGGCGAGCATGCACCGCGTCCTCTGCCGGGCGCGGTGCGCCGGCGATGGTGCGGGCGCGCGTTCGACGGTCGGGCCTACTCGGGATGGACGGCCGCGCCGCTCGACAGCGCATCGATCAGCGGGCAGCGCATCCGTCCGCGGCTGCGCCGGCATTGCGACACCAGTCCGGCCAGCGCGCGCTCGATGCGGCGCAGTCGCGCCAGACGCACGCGCACGTCTTTCAGCCGGTCTGCTGCGAGAGCGGACGCCTCCGTGCAGTGGCGGCCATCATCCAGCGCCAGCAGTTCGCCTACTTCGTCGAGCGAAAAGCCCAGCGACTGGCACTGCCGGATGAAGTGCAGGCGGCGTAACGCCTCCTCGCCGTAGCGGCGCACGCCGCCCAGCGGCCGCGGCGGCTCGGCCAGCAAGCCGCGTCGCTGGTAGTAACGCACGGTTTCGACGTTGACGCCGGCGTTCCGGGCCAGCGTGCCGATGGTCGATGACATGGCTTGACTCCGTACCCAGGTACGTCCGGAAGCTTAACGATGTGATCCTTGCGATGCGCGGTGAAGCATGAATACGACCACACGGAAAGAATCCATCGCCGCGCGCGCCGGCGCTCTGGCGTTGGGTGGCCTGGCTGCCATTCTGGCCTCGACCTGCTGCCTGGGTCCGCTGCTGTTGGTCGGCCTGGGCGTCAGCGGCGCCTGGATCGGCAATCTGACCGCGCTGGAGCCTTACCGCCCCTTCTTCGTCGGCGCAGCGCTACTGGCGCTGGCGTTCGCCTATCGGCGCATCTTCCGGCGCGCGCGGGCCTGTGCGCCGGGCGAGGTCTGCGCACTGCCGCCGGTGCGCAGCGCCTACAAGCTGATCTTCTGGGTGGTGATCGTGCTGGTGCTGGTCGCCCTGCTGTTTCCCTATGTTCTGCCCCTGTTTTACTGACCGGAGTGAAGCCATGAACAAGTCCGTCATTGCCCTGCTGCTGAGTCTGAGCGCGCCTGCGTTTGCCGCCACCCAACGCGTCACCCTGTCCATCCCCGGCATGACCTGCGGCGCCTGTCCGATCACGGTGCGTACCGCGCTCGATCGTGTGCCCGGCGTCGAACGGGTTGCCATCGCCGTGGCGAAGAAAGAAGTCACCGTCACCTACGACAATGCCAAAGCCTCACCGCAGGCGCTGCTGCGGGCCACCAAGGATGCCGGCTATCCGGCGCGTGTCGTGCCCGCAGCGGCGGCTGCATCGGGAGCCGCGCGATGAGCTTGCTCACACGCATTGCCGACAAGACCGGCGTGCTCGGCAGCCTGGTGGCCGGCATGGGCTGCGCCATGTGCTTCCCGGCGCTGGCCAGCATCGGCGCGGCCATCGGGCTGGGTTTCCTCGCGCAGTGGGAGTCGCTGCTGGTGCACGTGCTGCTGCCGCTGTTCGCGCTGATCGCCCTGCTGGCCAATGCGCTGGGCTGGTTCAGCCATCGGCAATGGCAGCGCAGCGCACTGGGCATGATCGGCCCGATTCTGGTGCTGATCGGGCGCTACACCTTCAGCGGCGTCGTGCTCTATGTCGGGCTGGCGTGGATGGTGATGGCGGCGATCTGGGATCTCGTCGCGCCCGCCCACCGCCGCTGCAGTCCCGAAGGTTGCGTGATGCCGGACCAGACCGGGCGCTGAACGCCTCGATCCGCACCTTCATCCATCCTTCCGAGGAGCCGTCCATGCAAACCTTGACCATCGAAGGTATGACCTGCAACGCCTGCGCCATCCACGTGCGCGAGGCGCTGGAGAACGTGCCCGGCGTGCACTCGGCGCAAGTCGCGTATCCGCAAGGCACGGCCGAAGTGCAGGCCGACGCTGGCGTGTCGTTCGCGGCCCTGGCGGCCGCGGTGGCTGGAGCTGGCTACGCCGCAACGGATGCCGCAGCAGATGCCGTGCGCGCCGTCCTGCAGCCGGCGGAGCCATCGGATTCGGTGGCGCGCGGCGGCGGCCGCGGTCTGCGCATCGCCATCCTCGGTAGCGGCGCTGCGGCGATGGCGGCGGCGATCCGGGCAGCCGGCGTGGGCGCGCGGGTCATGCTGGTCGAGCGCGGCACGATCGGCGGCACTTGCGTCAACGTTGGCTGCGTGCCGTCCAAGATCATGATCCGTGCCGCGCACGTCGCACAGGTGCGCCGTACCGGGCCGTTCGACGACGGCATCGCGGCGGCCACGCCCGTCATCCGGCGCGACCGGCTGCTGGCGCAGCAGCAGGCACGGGTGGACGCGCTGCGTCACGCCAAGTACGAAAACATCCTGGACGGCCAGCCCAATATCACCACGGTGCGCGGCAGTGCGCGCTTCGTCGATGCCCATACCCTCGCGGTGACGACAGCCACCGGCACGGTGCAGACCATCGGCTTCGACCAGTGCCTGATTGCCACCGGCGCGCATCCGGCGATCCCGCCGATCGCGGGCCTGAAGGACACGCCATACTGGACCTCCACCGAAGCGCTGGCCGCAGAGTCGATCCCCCCGCGCCTGGCGGTGATCGGCTCCTCGGTGGTCGCGGTGGAACTGGCGCAGGCCTACGCGCGGCTGGGCAGCCGGGTCACCGTGCTGGCGCGCAGCACGCTGTTGTTCCGCGAAGATCCCGCCATCGGCGAGGCATTGACGGCGGCCTTCCGCGACGAGGGCATCAGTGTGCTCACGCATACCCAGGCGAGTCGCGTCGAGCACGCTGATGGCGTGTTTACGCTGCACACCAGCCAAAGTGACATCCAGGCCGAGCGCCTGCTGGTGGCCGCCGGGCGCGTGCCCAACACCGACGAGTTGAACCTCGCTGCGGCCGGCGTCAAGCTCGATGCGCGTGGCGCGATCGCGGTCGACGGGCATTTGCGCAGCAGCGCGCCGCACATCTATGCGGCCGGCGACTGCACCGACCAGCCGCAGTTCGTCTACGTGGCCGCCGCCGCCGGCACGCGCGCGGCGATCAACATGCTGGGCGGCGACGCCACGCTCGACCTGTCGGCCATGCCGGCGGTGGTGTTCACCGAACCGCAGGTGGCCACGGTAGGTCTGAGCGAAGCCGAGGCGCACCTGCGCAACATCGAGACCGACAGCCGCGCTCTTGGCCTCGACAACGTGCCACGGGCGCTGGCCAATTTCGACACCCGCGGTTTCATCAAGCTGGTGGCCGAAGCCGGCACCGGCCGGTTGATCGGTGTGCAGGCCGTGGCCGCCGAGGCGGGCGAACTGATCCAGGCCGCGGCACTGGCCATCCACAACCGCATGACCGTGCAGGAACTGGCCGGGCAACTGTTCCCATATCTGACCATGGTCGAAGGGCTGAAGCTGGCCGCGCAGACGTTCAGCAGGGACGTCTCGCAGCTCTCCTGTTGCGCGGGGTGAAGCACAGCGTCGACGGCTCTGGCTCCAGCCCGGCCGGTGGCATACAGCCGATCGCTGGCAGACGGAGGATCGGCGGCGGGCCGATCGAGGGATGCGGCGATGTGACGCTGGCGAGCGGAGCGATGCCGGGCCGTCCTTGACTCTGGACCTAGCTCCATGGTCTAGGCTTGCGTCATGACCCCATCTGCCAGTCCGCTTGCCGCCGCGCCGCACCTGACCATCGGTCGCGTCGCGCGCGCCGCGGGCATCGCCATCGACACCATCCGCTACTACGAGCGCGAGGGTCTGCTGCCGGAGCCCGAGCGGCGCCTGTCGGGCTATCGCGACTACACGCCGGACGCGGTCACGCGGCTGCGCTTCATCCGCCGCGCCAAGGAGCTTGGCTTCACCCTGCCGGAAATCCGCGAACTGCTGGCGCTGTCCGTCGACCGCGAGCGCGGAGTGCGCGGTGTCAAGGCACGCGCGCAGGCACGGCTGGCGGAGGTCGAGCGCCGCATCCGCGAGCTGAAGCGCGTACAGCGCGGATTGAAGAACCTGATCGACGCCTGTCCGGGTCATGGCGCGCCGGAGCGCTGCCCGATCCTGACCGCCCTCAGCCGCGAGGAATCGCCATGACCATGCACGAACACCGCGACGATCCCGGACATGCCGCTGCCGCGCACGGCAGCGGTGGGGACACGCATCACGACGCGGTATCCCGAAGCGGTGCCTGCTGTGCGGGCGGCGATCATGCCCATGACCCCCGGCGGCATGCCGCGCAGGGGCACCCTGCGCACGGAGCACCTGCGGACACGGTGACCGACCCGGTCTGCGGCATGCGCGTCGATC
>JAKAZT010000086.1 GCA_021815695.1 Pseudomonadota bacterium | reverse complement strand
CCGAACAGCTCGGCGCAGGACATCCAGAAGATGCGCCAGCGCTGGAACCACAGCTCGGCCTCGGCGCCATAAGCTTCACGCAGCACCGCCATCACCGCGTCGCGCTGACGATCCTGATTGGCCAGCCAGTGGTCCGCCGTGCGCTGATAGTGCGTCCCGGATATGCGCCATTGCTCCTCGATCGCGAGGTCATCGGCGAAATGCAGCAGGGTATCGGCTGCGGGCATCAGTCCGCCGGTGAAAAAGTGCCGGCCCATCCAGTTGTCTTCGCCCTCGATCTCGAACGGGTACATCAGTTCGCGGTGGCAGAAGATGTGCACGAACAGCTTGCCGTCGGGCTTCAGCCAGCCGGCGATGCGACCGAGCAGGGCCTGGTAATTGCGCATGTGCTCGAACATCTCGATGGACACCGCGCGGTCATGGCGGCCGGCCGGCAGGTCGAGCGCGTTGACGTCGCAGGTGAGCACCTGCACGTTCGCGAGTCCGCGCACGCGGCATTGCGCCTCGATGTGCAGGCGTTGCGGGCGCGAATTGGATACCGCGGTGATACGCGCATGCGGATAGCGTTCGGCCATCCACAGCGTCAGCGAGCCCCAGCCGCAACCGAGTTCGAGGATGTCCTGGCCGTCGGCCAGCTGTGCGCGCTCGCCATACAGTGCCAGCATGGCGTCCTCGGCCTGCTCGAGTGACTCGCCGCCGGACGGGTAGTAGCCGCTGGAATACTTCAGCCGTCGACCGAGGCACAGTTCGAAGAATTTCGGCGGCAGTTCGTAGTGCTGGGCATTCGCGGCGTCGGTGTGGATGGCCACCGGTGCGCGCCGCAATTCGGCCAGCAGCGCACGAAAGCGCGCCCAGGCCGCTTGCGGATCATCGGAGCGCTCCTCGCGCAGGCGTTGCGCGCACAGCCGGCGGATGCCGGCGCGGATCAGCATGTCAGGCAGCAGGCCGCGTTCGGCCAGGGCGATCGGCGCAAGCCGATTGGCTGAAGGCAGGGTTCCGGCGGATGCGGACATGGCGACCTCGTGCACGGATGTTTCAGGGATGGCGGTGCTCGTCGCGCACGCGCGGCGAGTTTCCGGGGAACCAGGGGATCAGCGCGCTGGTGCTGCGCTGGTACTCGCGATAGTCCTCGCCGCGACTGCGCAGGGCCTGCGCCTCGGTGAACGGAATGCCGGTTACCCAGCACAGCGATACCAGCATGAATACCGGACCCAACCATGCCAGCCAGGCGATCGGCGAACCCACGGCCAGAAGCACATAGGCAAACCAGTGTGTCCACTCGAAGAAATAGTTGGGATGCCGCGAGTAGCGCCACAGGCCCTCGCGACAGGTCAGTCCCTGATGTCCGGGATCGCGGCGGAAGCGCGCCAGCTGCAGGTCGGCCGCGGCTTCGCCGGCGATGCTGATGGCCCACACGACGACGCCGGACAGCATCCACGGGGTGGCCGACATCGCCGGATTCTGTGCCACCGCGTAGAACGGCAACGAGAACAACACCGTCAGCAGCGCCTGCGCCTGGAAGAAACCGAGGAATTTGCCCTGGTGATCGCCCCAGTGCTCGCGCAGATGGCGATAGCGTCCGTCCTCGTGCTCGGTCAGCACGCGCGCGAGGATGTGCATGCACAGGCGGAAACCCCAGAATCCACCGAGCATGGCGACCATGAAGCGGGCCACCAGGCCGCCGTCGCCGACCGTGGCGTAGTAGAGCGCGCTGGCACTCATGCAGCCGGCCCAGACGGCGTCGACGATGCCGGCGTTGCGCGTGCGCCGCTGCAGCAGCCAGCCGCCGGCCATGGTGATGGCCGTGGCGAACCACACGATCAGGACGGGTATCGGGTCGATGTGCATCAGCGAGCGGTCCGCGCGCGCAGCGCCGGCCGTCGCCGGTCCGCGCGATACGCCCATGTCGCCAGCCACAGCGCGATGGGCAGGACCAGCGCCCAGCCCGCGGCCAGCGCGGCCATGGCGGTTGCCTCGCCATGCGGAAAGGTGACGGCATGCCAGCCGCGCGCCGCGGCGAGATAGGCCAGCGGCGCGCCCGCGGCACCCAGCAGCGCGGCCAGCCATGGGTAGCCGTCGAGGAAGCGAAACGTGCTGGTCAGGGTGAGCGCGAAGGCCATCCAGATCGCGATGATCCAGATCGGCGCCAGTACCGGTGTCGGCAGCGCCGCGGCAAAGGCCAGCACGCCGCTGCCGGCATAGAGCGAATCCAGCAGGCAACCCAGCAATCCGACCGCCAGCAGCAAGCGCAACTCGGCGCGTGGTTGCGGGCTGCGGGTGATCTGCCAGACGGCGAACGGAAGCAGCGCCAGCGGTCCCGGCCACCACAGATCGTGCCCGGCGCCGATCACGGCGATCAGCCAGACCCCTTGATAGCCGACAAAGCCGAGCAGTCGGTTTCTCATCACGCCGCGTCCGCGAGATCGGGCAGCCACGGGGCCCGACGACAGCCCGGTTTGACCAGCAACAGCTGCACATCGCCGATCGAGCGTTCGCGGAACCCGCCCTCGCAGTAGGCCAGGTAAAACTCCCACATGCGGATGAAGCGCTCGTCGTAGCCGAGCGCGCGCACCTCCGGCAGGCGCGACAGGAAGCGTTCGCGCCAGGCTCTCAGGGTCAGCGCGTAGCTCGGGCCGATGTCCTCGACATTGAACGCGCGCAGGTCGCTGGCGGATGCGGCGGCTCCGAGCAGGGCGCTGAGCGCCGGGATGAAGCTGCCCGGGAAGATGAAACGCTTGATGAAGTCCACCGACCGCAGTGCCTGCCGGTAGCGGTGATCCTCGATGGTGATGGCCTGCACCAGCGCCATCCCGTCGTCCTTGAGCAGGCGCGCAGCGGCAGCGAAATAGCTCCCGAGATACTGGTGACCGATCGCCTCGACCATCTCGATCGACACCAGCTTGTCGTAGCGGCCCTCGAGATCGCGATAGTCCTCGAGCAGCACCTCGACGCGATCGCCAAGGCCCGCCGCAGCGACGCGTTCGCGTGCAAGGTCGTACTGTTCGCGCGAGATGGTCGTGGTGGTGACGCGGCAGCCGAAGCGTCCGGCGGCGTGCAGCGCGAAACCGCCCCAGCCGCTGCCGATCTCGATGACGTGGTCCGCGGGCCTGAGCTCGAGCTTGCGGCAGATGCGCTCGAGCTTGCGAAACGAGGCAACCTCCAACGTGTCGTCCTCGCGCGCATAGATGGCCGAGGAGTACATCAGATCCCCGGAGAGAAACAGCTTGAACAGCGGATTGCCCAGATCGTAGTGGGCAGCGATGTTGCGCCGACTGCCGCCGCGGGTATTGCGACGCAGTGCATGCCAGCCCTTGAGCACGATGCCGCCGAGACGGGCGATGCCGCTGTCGACGGCGTCGGACAGTGCGCGGTTGCGCACCAGGATGCGTATCAGCGACACCAGATCGTCGCAGCGCCAGAGGCCGTCCATGTAGGACTCGCCGGCGCCGACGCTGCCCTGAGCGGCCAGGGCGCGGTAGAAGCCGGCGTCGCGCACATCGATGCCTGCGTGCAGAGTGTCCTCGGCACGGGTCGCCGGGGTGCCCAGCACGACCTCGCCGAGCGCGTCGCGCAGGGTCAGGCGGCAGCCCTGCAGTGCGCCCATCTGCACGATGAGGCGATCGCGCAGATGGCGATCCAGCGCGTTCCAGCTCGGCCCGGTGATGTGGCTTTCGCGGGCGATGTCGGTGCTCATGCGGATCCGCCTTTCGGAATGTCGGGGTGATCGTAGACGGGGTTGCGTCGCAGAAAGATCAAGAGCGCCTGCCAGTGGATCGCGGCGACGATCTGCAACGTCATCGCCGGATAGCGCAGCAGGACGCGCGCCAGGCCGCGGCCATCGAGCGGGCGTCGGCGCAGCGTGAGCGTGGCGTCGAATTCGCGCTCGGCACCCTTGAGCACGTTCATGTGCACGAACAGGTCATTCGTCGGCGCGGTGAAACGCCAGGCGTAGTCGCGATCCATCGGCATGAACGGCGAGACGTGGAAGGCTTTCGCGAACTGCCAGCCCAGCGCACGACCCCGCGTCCGCGCCGTCGCAACGGGCAGCACATAGGCATGACGCTGCTTCCAGGGCGTGTTGGTGATCTCGGCGACGATCGCCTGCAGCGTGCAGCCATCCTCGGCGTAGCAGTAGTAGAAGCTGACCGGATTGAAGTTGTGGCCGAGATAGCGCAGATGCGTCAGCAGCCGGATCGGACCGCGCGGCCGCAGCCCGGTTGCGACCTCGACGCGTCGGCGCACGGCCTCGTCGAGCGGCAGCCCGGGCGGGCCGAGGTAATCGCCGCGGCGGAATTGCGCGAGATTGCGCGCATGCGCCGACCACAGCCAGCGGCCGGCGAAGACGCGGTCGATCTCGGCCAGATCGAGGTAAAGCATCGCCACCCGATAGCGGAAGGCGTGCGCATGCGGCGCGAAGCGCCGATGGCGCACCCGGCCTTCGTAGATCGCGCTCGCGAACGGGCCGGGATCGGCCGGGGACTCCTGCGCGGCGGCGCGTGCAAGCTTCGGGCCGGCCGGCTGCAGGCGATCACGTGCCAGCGCCTGCGCATTCATCGCCGCAAGCCGGTCGCGGCGATGGTGGCATCGCGTACGTCGCGTGCGTCATGTTGCGCATGCTCCGCGCCGGCGACATGCAGCGGCACAACTGTGCTGACGGGCCAGCGCACGCCGAGCGCATCCGCGACCTCGACCGCGCTGCGCAAGCCGTCCTCGTGGAAGCCGAAGCCCCAATAAGCGCCGGCAAACCAGGTGCGGCGTCGGCCCTGAATCTCGCTCTTGCGTGCCTGGGCCGCGACCATCGCATGCGAATACAGCGGATGGTGGTATTGCATGCGGCGCAGGATCTTCGCCGGGTCGATGCGCGGCGTGCTGTTGAGGCTGACGCACAGCGGCTCGGGAGCATCCAGCGATTGCAGCAGATTCATGCAGTAGGTAATGCCGCAGGCTTCCCCGCTGCGCGCGGGGATCAGCGCATTCCATGCCGCCCAGGCTTTGCGCTGGCGCGGCAGCAGGCGCGCGTCGGTGTGCAGCACGGTGTCGTTGGGCTGATAGCGGATGGCGCCAAGAATCGCCCGCTCGCGCGGGTCGGCGTCGGCCAGCAGGGCCAGCGTCTGGTCGCTGTGGCAGGCGAGCACGGCGTGGTCGTAGTGCTCGGTGCCCGCGGCACTGGTCACGCGGACGCCACCGGCATCGCGGCGGATGGCCTGTACCGGGCAGGCCAGGCGTTCGCGTACCGGCCAGCGCGCATGCAGCGCATCGATGTAGCGCTGCGAGCCGCCGCGCACGGTGCGCCATTCGGGGCGCCCGCGTACCTGCAGCATGTGGTGATTGGCCATGAAGCGGGCCAGATAGGGTGCCGGGAAGCGCAGGATGTCCTCGGCCGGCGAGGACCACAGCGCCGATGCCATCGGTACCAGATGCTCGTCGCGGAAGGCCGCGCCGTAGCGGTGCTCGCGCAGCCAGTCATCCAGCGTCGGGCCCGTGCCTTCGATTCCGAGCAGTCCGGGCGCTTCGCGATAGAAGCGCAGGATGTCGCGGACCATGCCGAGAAAGCGCGGCGAGAGCAGATTGCGGCGCTGGCAGAACAGCTTGTCCAGCGAAGTCGCGTTGTACTCCAGGCCGCTGCCCTCGTTGCGCACGGCAAAACTCATCGTCGTCGGCTGCGACGCCACTCCCAGCTCGACGAACAGCCGGGTCAGCAGCGGATAGTGCCGGGGGTTGTAAACGATGAATCCGCTATCGACCGCGAACGCGCGCCCCCCCAGCTCGATGGCGTGGGTGTGGGTGTGGCCCCCGAGGCGGTCGTTGGCCTCGAACAGGGTGACGTCGTGCTGGCGCGACAGCAGCCATGCGCTGCCAAGCCCCGCAATGCCCGAACCGATGACGGCGATGCGCATGACCCGGTCCTCAGTGCACGCGCTTGAGCGCGATCGGGACCGGCTTGAGATCCCAGATCAGGCCCAGCGCAGCCAGTACGCGCAGCCCGTAGTAGGTAAGGTCGAACTCCCACCAGCGAAAACCCTGGCGCGCCGCGCCCGGAAAGTGGTGGTGATTGTTGTGCCAGCCTTCGCCGAAGGTCAGCAGCGCCAGCAGCGCGTTGTTGCGGCTGTTGTCGCGGGTGTCGAAGCGGCGCGTGCCGTAGCGGTGTGCCAGCGAGTTGATGGTGACGGTGACGTGAAACAGCAGGACGGTGGATATGAAGAAGCCCCAGATCAGCAACTGCGCGCCGTCGGTATGCAGGCCCGGGGCGACCGTGGCCAGCAGGTCGCCGAGCAGGAACAGGCCCGCCGCGGTGGCCGCCGGCACCAGGATGTCGAAGCGGTCGAGCAGGCGCAGCTCCGGATAACGCATCAGGTCCGGAATCGAGGCCGTGTCGGTGCGAAAGCCGCGGCGGGTGAGGAACCAGCCCATGTGGCTCCACAAGAAGCCCCGGTAGAGCGGCGAGTGCGGGTCATGCCGGGTATCGGCGTGGCGATGGTGATTGCGGTGATGCGCGGCCCACCAGAGCGGCCCGCGCTGCACGCTCATCGCGCCGAACAGGGCGAACAGGAACTGCACCGTCCGGCTGGTGCGAAACGCCTTGTGCGAGAAATAGCGGTGATAGAAGCCGGTGATCGCGAACATGCGCAGGGCGTACATGCCCAGTGCCACTTCCAGCGCCGTCGCCGAGACGCCGACCCAGAGCACGCCGAGGCAGGCCACGTGGATGGCGAAGAAGGGCACCGCGCGCGCCCAGTCGATGCGCTCATCACCGGCATCCTCGGGGCCGCCGGCGTCGGAGTCGAACCAGCGCGCGATGGCGAGCAGCAGGCGTTGCACGGGACGCGGGTGGGCAGTGGCGACGGAGGCGGTCATGGGTACATCGGGGACGGGGTTCATGCGGATCTTCCCGGTATCGAGTGAATGTCCGGTGCAGACTGCCGACCGTCCCGCGTCCGCGATGCACTCAGAGCGCCAGCTCGATTTCCGATTTCACCGAGTTGGCGATGAAGCAGGCGTGGTGGGCGCGTTCGTGCAGCTTGCGATAGTCGTCGGACGTGGGCTGCTTGTCGCCGCCGAAGCGCACCTTCGGCGCCAGGGTGACGTGGGTGACGGCCATCTGTCCCTCGCCGTTTTTTTCCAGCCGCGCCGTGGCGGTGTCGTCGTAGGCGTCGATCACGTAGCCGCGATTGGCGGCGACGGCGAGGAACGTCAGCATGTGGCACGAGCTCAGCGCGGCCGCCAGCAGTTCCTCGGGATTGCTGGCATGAGCAACGCCGCCGAAGTCCCCGGCGGCGGAGTTCTCCAGCGTCTGGCCGCCTTCGAAGCGCAGGCTGTGCTCGCGTGCGTAGTTGCCGCGCTCGAACGGACCATCGGCGCGTGACCAGCTGAGTGTGATGTGGTGCTCGGACATGACGGTCTCCCGGTGGATTACGCGCCGCGGGCTGCGGGCGGATGCAGCGCAACGAGGCGGCGCTGCTAATCTCCTAGGATGCCTCAATCAGTGCGCCCTGCGCGTCGCCCGGCGGTCGGCCCCGATCATGGCCTCGCGCGCGTGCTGGCCCGTCGCGGCGTCTGTTCGCGCAGCGAGGCCGAACGCTGGATCGCGGCGGGTCGCGTCGGCGTCGGCGGGCGCACGGTGCGCGACGCCGAATGCCGCACGCGGGCGGATGCGCGCATCACGGTCGATGGCCGCGAAGTGACGGCGATCGCGCCGCGCTATCTGGCGCTGAACAAGCCGCGCGGCCTGATCACCAGCGCCGCCGATGAACATGACCGCGCGACGGTTTATCAGCTGCTCGCCGACGCCGATCTGCCGTGGCTGGCGCCGGTCGGCCGTCTCGATCGTGCCAGCGAGGGCCTGCTGCTGCTGAGCAACGACAGCCGATGGGCCGCGGCACTGACCGACCCGGCGACCCACGTCGACAAGACCTACCGGGTGCAGGTGCGCGGCGTTCCCGATGCGGCGGCGCTTGCAGCCATGCGGG
>JAKAZT010000085.1 GCA_021815695.1 Pseudomonadota bacterium | reverse complement strand
CTTCCTTTGGTCGCTCCGAAAAGGGACTCCCTTCGGTCGCCCCGAAAAGGGACTCCCTTCGGTCGCGTTGGTCATCCTGAGCGAAGCGAAGGATCTTTCCGCACTGCCACGCTTCGGCACAGCTCACCCGCGTGCCGGCAAGACAGGCCCTTCGCTACGCCCAGGGTGACAAGCTTGAATCCGAGTTCCGAGTCCCGAGGCTCAATACCGGATCAGCGCCGACGCCCAGGTAAAACCGCCGCCGAACGCTTCCAGCAGCAGATTCTGTCCGCGCTGCACACGCCCGGAACGCACCGCCTCGTCCAGCGCCAGGGGCACCGAGCCCGAGGAGGTGTTGCCATGGCGATCGACGGTGACGATCACGCGCTCCATCGGCAGGCCCAGACGCTTGGCGGTGGCCTCGATGATGCGCAGGTTGGCCTGGTGCGGAATCAGCCAGTCCACCTGCGACTCGTGCATGCCGGCGGCTTCCAGTGTCTCGCCGACGATGCGGTCCAGCGTCTTCACCGCGACCTTGAACACCTCGCTGCCGCTCATCAGCACGCGCACGCCGGCGTTGTCCTCGCCCGGCTTGAAGCCGACCGACACGCCGACCGGGTTGTACAGCAGGTGCTTGTAGCCGCCGTCGGCGTGCAGCTTGGTGGTGATGATGCCGGGTTCCTCGCTGGGCTCCAGCACGACCGCGCCGGCGCCGTCGCCGAACAGCACGCAAGTCGAGCGATCGCCCCAGTCGAGCATGCGCGTCAGCGTCTCCGCACCGACCACCAGCGCCTTCTTCGACTGGCCGCTGCGCACCATCGCGTTGGCCACACCCAGCGCATAGACGAAACCCGAGCAGGCCGCGTTGACGTCAAAGGCCGCGCAGCCGTTGGCACCCAGGCGGTGCTGCAGCAGACAGGCGGTGGAGGGAAAGATCAGGTCCGGCGTGGTCGTGCCGAGCACGATCAGGTCGATCTGGGATGCCTCGACGCCGGCAGCCTGCAAGGCCGCGGTCGCGGCATGGAAAGCCAGATCGCACGTGGTTTCGCCTTCGGCCGCCATGTGCCGCTGGCGGATGCCGGTGCGCGAATGGATCCATTCGTCGCTGGTATCGACCAGGCGTTCGAGATCGGCGTTGGTGACGACGCGACTGGGCAGGTAGCTGCCGGTACCGGCAATGCGTGCGTACATCGGAAGGCGACCCTCTCAGCACACGCCGCGGCAGGCCGCGGCCGCAACGCGAAGCGGCGCGTCACCGCGCCGCCTCCGGGGTGTACGGACGGCGCGCAGGCGCTCAGTCCTCGTCCGCGACCTTGGTGCCGGTGTCGATCACCTGCTTGCCGCGGTAGTAGCCGTCCTTGGTCACGTGATGCCGACGATGCACCTCGCCACTGGTCGGATCGGTCGAAAGCTGCACCGTCTTCAGCGCGTCGTGGGAACGACGCATGCCGCGGCGCGACGGCGTCTTGCGGCTTTTTTGCACAGCCATGGGTCAGTCTCCGGAATCAGGTCATCGTTATTTCAGCGTCCGCAGCGCGGCAAAAGGATTGACACGCGTCGCGGGTTCCAACTCGTCATCCGCCGGCACAGCCCAGGCTGCAATGGCGTCTTCGCTGCCCGGCCGCATGGGCACCAGCGGCATGGCAAGCAGCAATTCGTCCTCGATCACCGACGCCAGCCGCAATGGCTCGGCATCCACCAGCAGTGGCTCGTAACCCGGCAGCAGCGCGGCTTCTTCGCTTTCCTCGCGAATCAGTCCGAGCCGACTGTCAACCGCCACCGGGCACGCAAAAGGCTCGAGCGAGCGCTGGCACAACAGGCGGAGATCGGCTTGCGCCCGCACGTTGAGAAATGCCGTGCCGAACGCATCGCGACCGAACTCCAGCGCGAAACGCACCACGCCGGCATCGTCCACCAAGGCAGACACCAGCCTTGGCAGCGCGGCGACCGCAAGCGTCCCCTCGAAGGAGCGTCGCGCCATCACCATGCGCCAGACGTCCACCGAGTCGGGCAGTGACGCAGACATGAAACCGTGATGTTAGGTAGCCCACTGCGGCAAGTCAACCGCGCGGTTTACGGGCTGGCCCGGCTGCGGCAGACTGCGGACATCCAGCGAGGGTCCCGGGTGCAAAGGTTGGTGCCGATCATCGGCGTCGCGATCGCGACACTGCTTGCGCTGCATGCCTTGCGCTACCTGTGGTGCAGCCACAGGCGGCGCCAGCGTGAACGCGTGCTCGAGCAGTTGCTGACCCAGGCTGATCACTTCGAGGCGGCGCTGAAGGACTGTCGGGCTCGACTGGATGCGGCGCATGCGGTCATGACCGCCCTGCCCGGCGTTGCCGCGGGCAGCGACGGCGGCCGGGGAGCAGCCCTGGCGGCGGTGAATGCGGGCTTGCGCGACTTGCTGGCCCACCGGCTGTGGCTTCGCGATCAGGCGTCGCACACGGACCTTGGCGAGCTTGAGCGTACCCTCGCCGCGATGAGCCGCACGCAGGACCGGCTGGCCGGCCAGGTCAGCGCGCTGGGCGTGGCCCAGAACGCCCTGACCGCTGCGCTGCGCGAGCGCGGCATCACGCAGCCGCAACCATGACGCGGCGGCTGGTGCTGGCCTCGACGTCTGCCTATCGCGCCGAGCTGCTGCGGCGGCTGACGGCGGCATTCGAGCAGCACGCGCCGCAAGTCGATGAAAGCGCCGGCAGCGGTGAAACGCCGCGCGCACTGGCGGTACGCCTGGCAGAGGCCAAGGCGCGCGCGGTCGCCGCGCACTGTGCCGATGCGCTGGTGATCGGCAGCGATCAGACCGCCGAGCTCAACGGCGCCACTCTCGGCAAGCCCGGCGATGCTGCCGGCGCCCGGGCGCAGCTCGAGCACAGCAGCGGTCGCGAGGTGCTGTTTCACACTGCCTGGTGCCTGCTCGACACCCGTGACGGCCGGCTGCAGCGCGGCTGCGACCTGACCCGCGTGCGTTTCCGCAGCCTCGACGCCGACGAGATCGCTCGCTACGTCGAACGCGAACAGCCACTGGACTGCGCCGGCGGCTTCAAGAGCGAAGGCCTCGGCATCGCCCTGTTCGAGCGCATCGAGAGCGAGGACCCGACCGCGCTGATCGGCCTGCCGCTGATCGCACTGACGCACGCGCTCAGGGTTTGCGGGCTGCCTCTGCCCTGAGATAGGCGGCGTGCGCCGACTGCCAGACCGGGCAGGCAGCTCCGGCGACTGCCGGTAGCGGCCGCACCGGCACGCGCGCCGACCAGAACGAATAGCGCTTCTCGCCACGATAGAGATCCAGGCGTCCCAACGGCTTCAGGTCCGCCAGTCGCCGGCAGATCGACTGCAACCACGCCGGCTGCTCGCGCTCCTTGAGCGCGCTTTCCTCCACCACCAGCAGCACCGCAGCGCCGGGATGGTCACGGCGCAGGCCGCGTTCGTCACGGCCCCAGTCCGCCAACTGCGGGGCGCGCCCGTGATACGCATTGAGCGGATTGTCGAGCGTCCACGCCGGGCGCCGCGGCTGCAGCAGCAGTTCGAGCTCGGCAGCCATGGCGTAGTGGTCGGTGACCAGCAGCGGCCGCGATCCGTGCCCGTCGCGCAGCAGTTCCCCGGTACGCGCAGCGACTTGTCGCCAGCCCAGGAACACGTTCGGAAACAGCTTCGAATAGGACCAGTCCGTCGCGAGTGCCGGCGAGCCCGCCAGCGCGAACCATGCCAGCAGGACCAGCAAGCCGGCGCCGGCCAGCGCAAACGTCGCGGTCAGGAAGGTGCGCGCGACGACCCGCCCGCGCCGCCACAGCGCGGCGGCGTCGCGCGCCAATAGCGGCAGCAGCGGCAGATAGCCCGGCAACGGCCAGTGCAGGCGGAAATGCTGATCGTCGGCGAACAGCCCGAACACGAAGTAGCCGCCCAGCAAGGTCGTGGCGGCAATCGCGGCCAGGTCCCACGGCGCGCCGCGGCGCATGCGACGCAGCGCACGCGCCAGGGACCACAGCAGCAGCCCGTACAGCAGCGGCGTCACCACCGCGGCCTGCTCCAGCGGCTGGACCAGCGCACGCGGCTGGAAATGCCACGGATTGCGCTGCACCAGCTGGAAATCCAGCGCCTGCCAATGGTGATGCAGGTTCCAGCCGACCACGATCAAGGTGGCGATCAGACCCAGCGCCAGTGCGGCGTACCAGCCGGGCTGCCGCCACAGCCGCCGTCCGCGTGGCGTCAGCAGGGCAAACGCCAGCCCGGCCAGTGCAAACATGCCCGCGCGGTAGTGGGTGAACGCGGCCAGCGCCAGCGCCGTCCCCAGCAACAGCCAGTCACGCCAGCGGCCGTTGCGCGCGGCGCGCTCCAGCGCGATCAGCGCAACCAGCGCGAACGCCGTCAACGGCACATCGGGCAATGCCAGCACGCCCAGCGTGGCCAGCATCGGCAAGGCCAGCGCCAGCAGGCCCGCGCTCCAGCCGATGCGCCGCCCGCCGATCAGGCGCGCGTAGGCCACCACCAGCCACGGCAACATCGCGCCAAGGATGAAAAACGGAAAGCGCACGCCGACTGCGCCGGGTCCGAGCAACGCCTGACCAAGCCGCGTCAGCAGCGCCGTCAGTGGCGGCAGATCGCTGTAACCCCAGGCCGGATGGCGGCCCTCCCAGGCGTAAAAGGCCTCATCCGGCAGCAGCGCAAGGCGAGTCATCAACACCACTTTGAGCGCCTGCAGCAGCGCCCATAGCGTGACGAACAGCGCGGCCCGGCGCCTGCTGCGCGCCGCTACACTGCCCTCACCCGTCCTGCGCCACACTGGCCACTGACCCGCGAACCCGACATCCATGCTGCGCTCCGCTGCGACAACTCGTGATCCCGACCTGCAGCGCCTCGACCGGGCGCTGGATCAGGTCAACGGCATTCTGCTCGGCAAGCAGCATGCGGTGAAACTCGCCTTCGCCTGTCTGCTCGCCGGCGGGCACCTGCTGATCGAGGACGTGCCCGGAGTCGGCAAGACCACGCTGGCGCATGCGCTGGCCGCCACCGCGGGACTGTCCTATCAGCGCGTGCAGTTCACCAGCGATTTGCTGCCTTCGGACATTATCGGCGTCAGCATCTACGCGCGCGAGGCGGATGCATTCCGCTTCCACCCGGGGCCGCTGTTCACCCAGTTGCTGCTTGCCGACGAGATCAACCGCGGTACGCCGAAGACGCAGGGCGCACTGCTCGAAGCCATGGCCGAGGCCCAAGCCAGCGTGGATGGCGAGACGCGCCCGCTGCCGCAGCCGTTTTTCGTGGTCGCGACGCAGAATCCGCTCGATGCCGCCGGCACCTATCCGCTGCCGGATTCGCAACTCGACCGCTTTCTGATGCGCATCACCCTCGGCTACCCGGCGCACGCCGAGGAACGCGCGCTGCTGGCCGGGGTCGATCGCCGCGACCTGATCGGACGTTTGGCACCTGCACTCGATGCCGCGACGATCATCGCCCTGCGCGCACGGACGCGCGATGTACTGGCCCATCCGGCGCTGCTCGACTACGTGCAGATGCTGCTCGAGGCCAGCCGCCGGCACCCCGGCATCCGCATCGGCCTGTCGCCGCGTGCCGGCCTGGCGCTGCTGGCGGCCGCGCGCGCCTGGGCACTGCTGCACGGGCGCGGCTTCGTGATCCCCGAGGATGTGCAGGCGGTGTTCGCCGCGGTCGCCGCGCATCGTCTGGTCGCGGCCGGGGCAGCCGGCAGCGAGGCGCTTGCGCCGACACTGCTGGCCGGAGTCGCGGTACCGACATGAGCGTGGCTGCGCGGCTGCGTGCCGGAGTCGCTGCCCTCGCACGGCGTGCCGAGATCCGTCTGCCGGCGCTGACCCGCCAGCGGCGCCCCGAACCGCTGCCGATCCTGCTGCACCGTCGCCGCATCTACATCGTGCCGACCGGATTCGGGCTGCTGTTCGCGACCATGCTGCTGGTGATGCTGCTGGGCGCGCTCAACTACAACAACAATGCCGCCCTGCTGCTGACCTGTCTGCTCGCTGCCACCGTGGTCAACAGCATGTACGGTGCATTTCGCGCACTGAACGGCCTGCGCCTCGATGCCATCGCGGCCGGCAGCGCGCCGGCAGGGCAGCCACTGCCGGTGACGCTGAACTTCAGTGCGGCCGGTCGACCGCACCGCGGACTGGCCGTCAGCGCGGATGGCACCGGCTCCGCGTTCACCGTCGATCGCGACGGTGTCGGCCGTGCAACCCTGATGCTGCCCACCGCGCGCCGCGGCTGGATGCCGCTGCCGCCGCTCAAGCTCCACAGCACCTGGCCGTTCGGGCTGTTCCGTGCCTGGAGCTGGCTGCGGCCGCCGGTCGCGCTGCTGGTGCATGCGCGCGCCGAAATCGCGACCGGGATGCCGCCGGCACCCGATCCCGCCGGCGTGCATGCCACGCCGACCGGAGGCGACAGCGACGACAGCGCGGGCCTGCGCGAATACCTTGCGGGCGATCCGCCGCGGCGCATCGCCTGGAAGGCCAGCGCGCACCACGATGACCTGCGCGTGCGCCAGTCCGAGCGCACCCGCGATGACGCCGAATGGCGCCTCGACTGGCATGCGCTGCATGGCATCGACGCCGAGCAACGCATTGCGCGCCTCGCGCACTGGGTCAACGAGGCGCAGGCAGCGCGGGTTCGCTGGAGCCTGATCCTGCCCGAAGTCACGCTGGGGCCCGATCGCGGCGACGCGCACTGGCATGCCTGCCAGCGCGCACTGGCGCTGTTGCCGTGATGCTCGACCGGCGCGCCTTCGGCCTGCTGTGCCTGAGCGTGGCCGTGGTCCTGGCGCTGCATGCACCGCATCTGCCGCTCTGGCTGAGCGGGGTGCTGGCGCTGCTGATCGCCCTGCGCTGGCTGCAACAGCGGCGTGGCGGCCACGTGCCGACTCTGCTGCGACTGAGCCTGGTCACACTGCTGCTGGCGGCGGTCATCGCCACCTACGGCACCCTGTTCGGGCGCGCACCGGGAGCGGCCTTCGCCGTCGGCCTGCTGGTGCTCAAACTGCTCGAATCCGAACGCCCCCGCGACGCTCGCGCCACGGTGCTGTTCGCGGCCTTTCTGCTGATGAGCGCCCTGCTGTTCGGCCAGAGCCTGCTGATGACGCTGCTGGTGGCCGCGGCACTGCTGCCGCTGCTGGCTGCGCTGACCGCGCTGCAGCCGGCACCCGGTGCCGATGCGCGGCGCGTGCTGTGGTCCGCACCCGCGCTGCTGCTGGCCGCGGCGTTGCCGGCCGCCCTGCTCGGCTTTGTTTTCGTGCCGCGCCTGAGCACGCCGCTGTGGGGCGCGCCGGCCGACACCGCCGCACGCACCGGCGTCGGCGACACCATGACACCCGGCGAATACACCCGGTTGCTGGTGGACGACAGTCCCGCCTTCCGGGTCGGCTTCGACGGCCCCGTGCCGCCGCGCGCCGAACGCTATTTCCGCGGCGTGGTCATGGAGCATTTCGATGGCCGCACCTGGTCGAACTCCGGCAGCGGTCAGCTCGGCCCGGCCGTCGAGGTGATGCGACCCACCGCTCCCGCGGTACGTTACACCGTCACCCTCGAGCCGACCCAGCGCCACCTGCTGTTCGCCCTCGACACTCCGCTGGGCGCTCCCGCGGGAGCCACGCTGACCCGCGCGCGCACTCTGCTGAGCGCAAAACCGGTGGCCGCGCGTCTGCGCTACGAGGCGGTGTCGGCGCCGCAGCGCATCCTCGAACCGGTGTTGGGCCCGGCCGCGCGGCGGCTCGGTCTGCAACTGCCGGCCGGCTTCGATCCGCGCGCGCGCGCGCTGGCGATGCAGTGGCGGGCACGCTACGGCCATGATGATGCAGCCATCGTGGAGGCGGCGCTGCGGATGTTTCACGATGGCGGCTTCCGCTACACGCTGGCGCCGCCGCCGCTCGGCCGCAACAGCGTGGACGATTTTCTGTTCGACACCCGCGCCGGCTTCTGCGAACACTACGCTTCGGCGTTCACTTTTCTGATGCGCGCGGCCGGCGTTCCGGCACGCGTGATCGGCGGTTACCAGGGTGGCTTCCACAATCGCCTCGGCCACTACCTTCTGGTGCGCCAGTCCGATGCCCACGCCTGGTCCGAAGTCTGGCTTCCCGGGCGCGGCTGGACGCGCATCGACCCCACGGCGGCGGTGCGTCCGGACCGCATCAGCCTGGGCGCCG
>JAKAZT010000084.1 GCA_021815695.1 Pseudomonadota bacterium | reverse complement strand
CGACGTGACGCTCCAGGATCACCTTGTCCTGGGTCAGCGTGCCGGTCTTGTCGGTGCACAGCACGTCGATCGCGCCGAAGTTCTGGATCGCCGGCAGGCGCTTGACGATCACGTCCTTGCGCGCCATTGCCAGCGCGCCCTTGGCCAGATTGAAGGTGACGATCGCGGGCAGCATCTCGGGCGTCAGCCCGACGGCGACCGCAATCGAGAACATCAGCGACTCCAGCCAGTCGTGCTTGAGCATGCCGTTGACCACGAACACCAGCGGCACCATCACCGCGATGAAGCGCAGCATCAGGCTGACGAAGCGGCGCAGGCCGACGTCGAAGCTGGTCGAGGCGCCGCGCGGCGCGGCGACCGCGCTGGCCAGTGCGCCGAAGGCGGTTTCGCGGCCGGTGGCGACGACCAGCGCCAGCGCGCTGCCGCTGATCACGTTGGAGCCCATGAAGCACAGGTTGCGCGCCTCCAGCGCCGCCTTGGCGCCGGCATCGGCGCCGGCGAACTTCTCGACCGGCATCGACTCGCCGGTCAGGCTGGACTGGTTGACGAACAGGTCCTTGGCCGCCAGCAGGCGCGTGTCGGCGGGGATCATGTCGCCGGCGGAGAGGTGGATCACGTCGCCCGGCACCAGCTGCTCGATCGGCAGCTCGCTGCGCGCGCCGCCCTCGCCGCGGCGACGCACCGAGGCGGTGTTGCTGACCATGCGCCGCAGCGAGGCGACGGCCTGGCTGGACTTGCGTTCCTGCACGTAGCCGACGATCACCGCGACCGTCACCATCGTGGTCATGATGCCGGCGCCGATCGGGTCGGAGGTGAGAAACGACACCACCGCCAGCGCCAGCAGCAGCAGGTTCAGCGGGTTGATCAGGCGGCGCAGGATCTCGACCAGCAGCGACGCCTTCTTCTCGCTGCCGACGACATTGGGGCCGTGCCGCTCCAGGCGCTGCTCGGCGTCGCCGGTGTCGAGGCCGTCCATGCTGCTGTCGAGCCGACCCAGCGCGGCGGCGGCCTCGAGCCGGGCCAGTTCCAGCAGATACGCCTGCTGGGTCGCCGAGACGCTGGCGGAAGGCCGCGCGCGACCGCCGGGACGGTCCGGGATCAGGCCAAACAGGGCAAGCGGTCCGAACATGAAGACTCCGGATACAAATGCCCGAGCGCGCCACGCGCGATCGGGTCACGGAGCCATCAGGGATTGCGGGCTCCGCCGTAACTGCCATCCCGTCACGGGACAGCCGGCGGAAGCCAGGTCGTCAGTCGCGCGGGAACGAATTCAACACTGCAGATCGGGTACTACTGCAAGGGTCCACGCGGAGCGACCTCATCGGGAACACGGGCGCCAGTCTAGCGGCCGGACGCCGCCGTCGGCAACGGCTGAACGGTTACAGCGCGCGCAGGCGCGCGGCCAGCGCATCGAGGAAGTCCTCGGGCAGCAGCGCCCGCACCGGCACCGCCCACCAGTGCGGCCGCGCGAAGGCGCGGCACTTGATCGCGTCCTTCTCGGTCATCAGCAGCGGGCGGTCATCGCCGAAGTCGAGATCGGCAGCGCGGTAGGCGTGATGGTCGGGAAACGCGTGCTCGATCACCTCGAAACGCTGCGCGCGCAAGCTGCGGAAAAACCGCCCGGGGTCACCGATGCCGGCGACGGCATGCACGTGCCGGCCGGCGAATTCCGCCAGGGCCATGCGCTCGCCGGGCGCAAGCAGGCGATAGGCGCGATCCTCGACCAGACGCAGCGGGATCTCGTCCGCGCGCGCCAGGCCGCCATTGCACACGCGATAGTCGACCGCGGCCAGGCGCCCCAGCGGCTCGCGCAGCGGCCCCGCCGGCAGCAGCCGGCCATTGCCGAAACGGCGCGTGCCGTCGATCACGCAGATCTCGAGGTCGCGCGCCAGCGCGTAGTGCTGCAGGCCATCGTCGGCGATCACCAGATCGACGCCGGCCTCGACCAGCAGTTGCCCGGCGACGGCGCGCTCGCGGCCGATCGCCACCGGCACGCCGCAGTGGCGGCGGATCAGGCAGGGCTCGTCGCCGACCTGCTGTGCCTCGCAGCCCGGTTCGAGCAGTTGCGGCGTGGTCGCGCTGCCGCCGTAGCCGCGACTGACCACGCCGGGCCGGAATCCGCGCGCGCGCAGGGCCTCGACCAGGGTAATCACCAGCGGTGTCTTGCCGGTACCGCCGACGGTGAGATTGCCGACCACCAGCACCGGCACCGGCAGGCGCACGCGGGCCAGCAGGCCGCGCTGATACAGCGCGCGGCGCAGGCGCACGACACGGCCGTACAGTGCGGCCAGCGGGCGCAGCACCGAGGGCGGCGGCGACGCTGAATACCAGAAGGCGGGTTCGCGCAGCACGGCCGTCGCGGCTCAGGCGGCGGCTTCGCGAAACTGCATGCGATGCAGCACGGCGTAGTGGCCGTCGCGCGCCAGCAGTTCGGCGTGCGTGCCCTGCTCGATCACCCGGCCCTGCTCGAGCACGGCGATGGTGTCGGCGTGTTCGATGGTCGACAGCCGGTGCGCGATCACCAGCGTGGTGCGATCGCGCATCAGCCGGTCCAGCGCCTGCTGGATCAGGCGCTCGGACTCGCTGTCCAGCGCGCTGGTCGCCTCGTCCAGGATCAGGATCGGCGCGTTCTTGAGGATCGCGCGCGCGATCGCGATGCGCTGGCGCTGGCCGCCCGAGAGCAGCGAGCCGCCTTCGCCGATGCGGCTGTGGATGCCGTCGGGCAGGCGGCGGATGAACTCCATCGCGTTGGCCGCCTCGGCGGCGGCCAGGATGGCGGACTCGTCGGCGCTCTCCATCTCGCCGTAGGCGATGTTGCGCGCGATGCTGTCGTCGAACAGCACCACCGCCTGCCCGACCCAGGCGATCTGCCGGCGCAGGCTGGCCAGGGTGTAGTCGCCCAGCGGCCGACCGTCGAGCAGCAGACGGCCCGACGAAGGCTCGTGGAAACGCGGGATCAGGCTGGCGACGGTGGTCTTGCCGCTGCCGGAACGCCCGACCAGCGCGGTGACCTTGCCGGCCGCGCAGTGCAGGTCCACGCCGCTCAGGGCCGGCATCTCGGCGCCGTCGTAGATCATCCGCACGGCTTCGAGCCGGACGTCGCCCCGGCAACGCTGCAACTCGACCGTGCCGTCATCGCGCTCGGCCGGCGCATCGATCACCTCGAACAGGTCCTGCGCCGCGACCACGCCGCGCTGCAGATTGGCCTGCACCGTGGTCAGGCGCTTCAGCGAGGGCAGCATCAGCAGCATCGCCGTGATCAGCGACATGAAGGCGCCGGCGCTGATGTGATTGAGCATGTAGGGCCGCGTCGCGATGAAGATCACCAGCGCCAGACCCATCGCCGCCACCGTCTGCACCAGCGAAGTCGCCAGCGCATTGGTCGCATAGACCTTGACGTTGAGCGCGCGGATGCGCGCGTTGATGTCGGCGAAGCGCTTGCGCTCGTAGTCACGACCGCCGTAGACGCGCACCTCGCGGAAGCCGCCGACCGCCTCGTCGATCACGCCGCTGAACGAGCCGATGGTGTCCTGGATGCGCCGGTTCATGCGCCGGTAGCGCTGGCCGACCTTGTAGACCACGATCGCCACCAGCGGCGCCTCGACGAATAGCACCAGGGTCAGCCGCGCGCTGTCGTGCAGCATCACGATGATCATGCCGAGCACCATGAAGCCGTCGAGGATCATGGTCTTGAGCGAGTCGGCGGCGGCGCCGGCAACCTGCTCCGAGGTGTAGGTCAGGCGCGCCAGCATGTGGCCGCTGGGTTCGCGCGCGAAGCGGCTGCTGGGGAACCCCAGATAGCGCTCGAACACCTGGTTGCGCATGGTCTCGACGATCACCCGGCCGATGCGTGCCAGACCGAGGCCGCCGATGTAGGTGGCGAAGCCGCGGTAGGCGAACAGCGCGACGATGATGATCGGCAGCCAGAACGTCAGCCGCGGCTCGTGGGCGATGAACACCCGGTTGATCATCGGCTTGATCAGCGCGGTGAAGATCGACGCCACCGCGGCGTCCGAGAGCATGCCGAACAGCGCGGTCAGGAATTCGCGCCAGTGCGGTCGCACATAGCCCAGCAGACGCTTGTAGGTCGGCCACAATGCCGGCGGCGGTGCATTCGCGGGCGTGCTCATCGCCCCGGATCGCCCTGCGCCGGCGCGGTCGCCAGCGCCAGATGGGCAAAGCCGAGCTGGCCCAGTGCGTCCATCGCCGTGACCACGGCCTGGTTGGGCGTCTCGGCGTCGGCGCGCAGGATCACCGGCTGGCCGCGGTCGGCTCCGGCGACGGCGGCGATCGCCTGCTTCAACGGATCGACGCCCTGCCCCAGCACCTCGCTGCCGCCGACGAAATAGCGGCCGCGCCGATCGATCACGATCACCAGCGCGTTGCGCGGCGGCACCTCGGCGGGATTGCTTGCCTGCGGCAGCGACACCTTCAGGCGCGCCTGCTGCACGAAGGTGGTGGTCATCACGAAGAACATCAGCAGGGTCAGCAGCACGTCGATCAGCGAGATCACGTTGATCTCGAAGTCGTCCTGGCGACGGGCAGCGCCGATGCGCAACGCGGCGGTCTCAGCGCGCGCCGCGCGCGACGGCCGGCGCCCGGGCCGGCTCGGCGTGCACGGCCAGCTCGTCGAGCAGCGCGCCGGCCTGCTTTTCCATCGCCACCACGTAGTCGGCAACGCGGGCGCGGAAATAGCGGTGAAACACGTAGGCCGGAATCGCCACCACCAGACCGCTGGCGGTGCACACCAGCGCCTCGCCGATGCCGCCGGCCATCTTGGTGGGATCGCCGGCGCCGTTGACCATCACCGCCATGAACATGCGGATCAGGCCGATCACGGTGCCGAGCAGGCCCAGCAGCGGCGCGATCAGCGCGATCGTGCCCAGCGCGTTGAGATAGCGCTCCAGGCGATGCACGACGTGGCGGCCGGTATCCTCGATGCGCTCCTTGATGATTTCGCGCGGACGGTTGCGCACCGCGAGCGCGCCGGCCAGCAGTTCACCCAGCGGCGAGCCGGCGGCGAGCGTGGCCAGGTGTTGCGGATCCAGCGAACGCGATCGTGCCCAGGCGCGCACCTGGTCACCCAATCCGTCCGGCAGCACCGCCTTGCGGCGCAGGGTCCAGTAGCGTTCGAGGATGATCGCCAGGGCCACGGCGGAGGCCGCGAGGATGGGCAACATCGCCCAGCCGCCCGCCATCAGGATGTCCAGCATTCCCGCACCTCAGGGTTGCCACGCAAGCGCCGGAATCATAACAGCGATCGTCGCGCCGCCTGTGCGCGCGGTCGCAACCGCGCTACTCGCGCCACCAGCGCCGGTGCCGTGCGCGTTCGCTGCCGACGTGCGGACCGTCGGCGGCGAACGTCAGCCGCAGTGCGCCCGCATCGGCGGTGTTGAACAGCGGGATCGCCAGCGCGTGATAGCGCTCGACCACGCGCGGATGCGGATGTCCGAAACGGCTGCGGTAGCCGGCCGAGACCAGGGCCACGCGCGGCGCCAGCGCGCGCAGGAAACCCGCGCCCGACGACGTCCTGCTGCCGTGATGCGGCACCAGCAGCGCCAGCGGCGTGGCGGCCGGCGGCAACGCGGCGGCGACCGCGGCCTCGCCGCGCGCCTCGATGTCGCCGCTGAGCAGGAGGCGGCCGCGGCGACCGGCGATCAGCAGGACACAGGAGCCGTCGTTGCGCCCCTCCGGCGTTGCCAGGGCGGGATGCACGACGCGCACCTGCACGTCATCCCATTGCCAGGACTGCCCGGCCCGGCACAATGTCAGCGGCAGACCGCTGCGGCGCGGCTCGCTGCCGAGCAGGGCCGCCTGCGGGAACGCGGCCTGCACCGCGCGTGCGCCGCCAGCGTGATCGTTGTCGCCGTGGCTGACCACCAGCAGGTCGAGCCGGCGCACGCCGAGAGCGCGCAGCGACGGCGTCACCGCGGCTTCGCCCAGATCGTAGCCGGAAGGAAAACGCGCGCCGGCATCGAACAGCAGCGCATGGTCCCGGGTGCGCACCAGCACGGCGAGACCCTGGCCGACGTCGAGCACGCTGGCTTCGAAATCGCCACGCCCCGGGGCCGGCGGTCGCGTCAACAGCAGCGGCAGCAGCAGCACGACGCCCAGCGCGCGCGCCGGCGCGCCGCGCGGCAGCAGCAGCCAGAGCACGCCCAGTGCGGCCAGTGCCAGGGCCGATGCCGAAGGTTCGGGCCAGTACCACTGCGCCAGCGGCCACGCAGCCAGATGCTCGAGCAACTGCCACTGCGCACGCATCAGGGTCGCCGCCAGCGCCAGCACGGTGGTCCCGCCCGGCAAGCCGGCGCCCAGCAGCAGCGCCGCCAGCAGATCGACCGGCACGATCACGAAACTCATCAGCGGCACCGCGACCGCATTGGCCAGCGGCCCCGCCAGCGAGCTCTGGCCGAACAGCGCCACGGTCAGCGGCAGCAGCGCCAGCGTCATCACCGCCTGCGCCCAGCCCAGCTCGAGCAGCCATGCACGCAGCCCGCGCCCCGGCCGCAGCGTGAAGATCAGCATCGCCACGCCGACGAAGGACAACCAGAACCCTGCCGACAGCAGTGCCAGCGGATCCCGCAGCAGGATCGCCAGCAGCGCCAGCGCCAGGCCCTGCGCGGCGCCGACATGACGGCGCAGGCCGATCGCCAGTGCGCCGACCGCGATCATCAGCAGGGTCCGCGTGGTCGGCAGCCCGAAGCCGGCCAGCGCACCGTAGGCCGTCGCCGCCAGCAGCGCGACCGGCGCCTCGGCACGCCGGCGCGGCAACCGCAGCGCCAGCGCGGGCCACGACCACCACAGCAGACGCACGGCCAGCGCGCCGGCGATCGCGGCCAGACCCACATGCAGGCCGGAGATCGCGATCAGGTGACCGACGCCGGTGGCACGCAGTACGTCCCAGACGTGCGCATCGAGTCCGCGCTGGTCGCCGACCGCCAATGCCTGCAGCAACGGCGCGGTCGCGTCGCCGGGCGGACGCGCCGCCGCGATGGCTCCCGACAGCCGCGCACGCAGGCGGTCCACGCACACGGCATCGCGGCCCAGGCGCATGGCGCTGCGCGCGTCGCGCACGTAGCCGGCGGCGACGATGCCGCGCTCGGCGGCATGCCGCTCGCCGTCGAAGCCGCCCGGATTGACCAGCCCGTGCGGCCGCTTCAGGCGCACCGTCAGCCGCCAGCGCTCGCAGGGCGCCAGCCGCGGCAGCGCCGCCCCGCTGTGCCGATACCAGGCCAGGCGCACGCCGCCGCTCAGCGGCAGCGTGGATGCGCCGAGGCGCGCCTCGCGCAGATCGAAATCGAAGCGCGTTGCGGCATCGGCGCTCTCGGGCAGGCCCGCGACCGCGCCGACCACGACCAGGTCGCGCCCCTCCAGCGCTTGCGGCAGGCGCGCATCGAGCACGCCCTGCGCACGCCATGCCGTCCACGCCAGACCCAGCACCAGCAACGCCGGCAGGCGCAGCAGTCGAACCCGCGGCAGCGCCAGCAAAACCACCGCGATCGCCGCAAGCAGCAGCAACACCGGACGTGACGGCAGCATCGGCAGCAACGCCGCGACCAGCGCGCCGGCCAGAACGGCCAGTGCATGCACGGGGTGCAGTCCCGCGGCGGCGGGCGCGCGTGCCGACGGATGGGTGATGCCACGCAGGCGCGTCCCTGCCACCTCGCGGACTGCCGCCACGGCGGCGGCCACCCTTCCTGACGATGTCGTCGGCGGCGTCATCCCCTCTCCCGGGATGCCGCGCGCGGCTCAGTCCGGCGTGTACGGGTGCAACTGCCCGCCGGACAGTTCCAGCACGCGATCCATGCGCGCGGCGAGGCGCGGGTCGTGGGTCACCAGCACGAAACTGGTGCCGATCTCACGGTTGAGCTGCAGCATCAGGTCGTAGACCTGCGCGGCGTTCTTCTCGTCGAGGTTGCCGGTGGGCTCGTCGCCGAGCACGCAGGCCGGTTGCGTCACCAGCGCGCGCGCCACCGCGCAGCGCTGGCGCTCGCCGCCGGACAGCTCGCCCGGCTTGTGCTCGAGCCGCGCGCCGAGGCCGACGCGTTCGAGCAGCGCGCGGCTGCGCTCGCGCGCCTCCGGCACCGGCGTGCCGCGGATCAGCAGCGGCATGGCGACGTTCTCCAGCGCGCTGAACTCGGGAAGCAGATGATGAAACTGGTAGATGAAGCCCAGCGAGCGGTTGCGCACGCG
>JAKAZT010000083.1 GCA_021815695.1 Pseudomonadota bacterium | reverse complement strand
TCATTGCGCGCACGACCGATGCAGGATCGCTCGCCGGGAGCGAGCCACGTTGCGGGTTCCGGGGGATCGCTTCGGGCGTGGCGCGAGTGGTGGCTAGAGGCGGGATCGAACCGCCGACCTCAGCATTATGAGTGCCGCGCTCTAACCATCTGAGCTACCTAGCCACGGCGCCACGCGGGGCGCGAAAGTGTAGTGGCGGCAAGGCAGGCACGCAAGGCAGCGCCTTGCCGCGACCGCGCCCGCATGCTTGAATCGAGCGCAATGGATCCGCGGAGCGGGGCCTGCGCGGCGATGCCGCGCCCCTGCCCGACGGGTCCGCCGGCCAGGACCTTGCCATGATCGATGTCGATGGCTATCGCCCCAATGTCGGCATCGTGCTGCTGAATGCGGACGGGCGCCTGTTCTGGGCGCGCCGCATCCACCGCGACGGCTGGCAGTTTCCGCAGGGCGGCATGAACAGCGACGAGACGCCGCTGGAAGCGATGTACCGCGAGCTGACCGAGGAAACCGGGCTGCGGCCGGAGCATGTCGAGGTCCTGGGCGCGACGCCCGGCTGGCTGCGCTATCGCCTGCCGCGGCGTTACCTGCGCCCGCACGAACGGCCGGTCTGCGTGGGCCAGAAGCAGGTGTGGTTTCTGCTGCGCCTGGTGGGCGACGAGCAGCACGTCCGCCTGGACGGCAGCGACGATCCCGAATTCGACCAGTGGCAGTGGGTGGATTTCTGGCATCCGCTGGCGCACGTGGTGGCCTTCAAGCGCTCGGTGTACGAACGCGCGCTGCGCCAGTTCGCGCCGCTGGTCGAGGTCAGCTGCCGCATCAGCCTGACGCGGCCGCGTCAGCCGCCGCAATCGCCGGGCGGCATCGCCGCCTGAGCGTCCCGGGGTGTCAGGCGCGGGCAGCGAACCGCTGCCGCAGCGCCGACTCGGCGGTGGCGTAGGCTTCCTTCAGCGCCGTCACCCGCGCGATGGCATCGGGCACCGTACCGGCGCGCGCGGCCATCTCCAGTGCCTTGGCGTGCGCCGACAACGCCCGCGTGCCGAGGTTGGCGCTGGCGGATTTCAGCGCATGCGCCTGCCCCTGCAGCGTCGCGGTGTCGCCCACCGCCGCGGCCGCCGACAGCGCCGCGAGGCGCTTGGGGCTGTCGGCCAGGAACATGTCCACCAGCATGCGCAGCTCGTCGCCCATGATGTCTTCGAGATCGGCCAGCACGGCGCGATCCAGCACCGGCTCGCCGGCGGCCGGACCGCTGCCGACGGCGGCGGTCGCCGCAGCGGCCCGACTGGGGCTTGCTGCGACGGGCGCGACGGGCGCGGCCGGCATGACCGGCGGACGCGGCGCCGGCGCAACCGTCCGCGTGGCGGGCGCCGGCGCGGCCGTGTCGGAGCGCGTGGCCGACTCCGGCAGCGGCGCGGTCGGAATCGTCTCGACGGCGGTGGCGGCATGCGGCTGCGGCAGCCAGTGCGCCAGCGTGCGCGCCAGCAGGCCGCGGTCGAGCGGCTTGGACAGGTAGTCGTCCATGCCGCATTCGAGGCAGCGTTCGCGATCACCGGCCATCGCATGCGCGGTCATCGCCACGATCGGCAGCCGCGGCGCGTTGCCCGCCAGCTCGCGGCGACGCAGTTCGCGGGTGGCGGCATAGCCGTCCATCACCGGCATCTGGCAGTCCATCAGGACCATGTCGAAGCCGCCCTTCTCGACCTGCCGCAGGGCCTCGGCGCCGTTGTGCGCGTGCGCCACCTCGAGCCCGAGCCGGCTCAGCAGGCGGCTGGCCACCTGCAGGTTGACCGGATGATCCTCGACCAGCAGCACGCGCCCCTGCAGCGTGGTGTCGGGGGTGATCGTCCCCGGGGCGTGCGAACTGGCCAGCAGCGGGGCCGGGCGCTGGCTGGCCAGCGCATACAGGCCTTCCAGCGCGGCGCGCAGCGCGGCCTCGTCGGGCTCGCGCGGCAACGTGGCGGTGCGTTCGTCGCCGGATTCGACCGGCGCGCCGATCAGCAGCAGGCGCACGCGCTCCAGCTTGGGTTCGCGCAGCACGTTGCGCAGCAGCGCCTGCGGGTCGCCCTCGACGCTGGCCGGGTCGATGACCAGCAGCTCGTAGCCGAAACTGCGCCCCAGCGGCGCGGAGCGGCGCAGCATCGCCAGCGCGTCGGCGGCACCGGTGACGCTGTCGGCGGTGATCCCCAGTCCGGCCAGCAGCGGGTTGATGCGCGCATGCATGCGGCTATCGCCGGCGAACAACGCGCGCAGACCGGTGAGGTCGTGCCGCGCGCCGGCGATGTCGCCCGGCATCTTGGCCAGCGGCACGCTGAACCAGAACACCGAGCCGCGGCCGGGCTCGGAACGCACGCCGATCTTGCCGCCCATCAGCTCGACCAGGCGCTTGCAGATCGTCAGTCCCAGCCCGGTGCCGCCGTAACGGCGGGTGATCGAGTTGTCGGCCTGGTTGAACGGCTGGAACAGCCGCGCCGCCGCCGACGGCTCGATGCCGATGCCGGTGTCGCGGACCGCGAACAGCAGCTCCTGATGCGAGGCGGTTTCGCCGCGTCGGCTGATGCGCACCGAAACGCCGCCGCGCTCGGTGAACTTGATGCCGTTGCCGATCAGGTTGGTGATGATCTGGCGCAGCCGCGTGGGATCGCCACGCAGGGTGATGCGGACGTCGTCGTCGATGGCGAAGCGCAGCGCCAGGCCCTTGGATTCGGCCGCCTTCTCCATCAGCGCCTGCACGTTCTCCAGCAGTTCGCGCAGGTTGATCGCGACGCGCTCCAGCTCCAGCTTGCCGGCCTCGACCTTGGAGTAGTCGAGGATGTCGTCGACGATGCGCAGCAGCTCCTGCGCCGAGCGGTGCGCGGTGGCGAGGTAATCGCGCTGGTCGGCTGCCAGTTTGGTGCCGAGCACGATGTCGAGCAGCGGCAGGATGCCGTTGAGCGGGGTGCGGATCTCGTGACTCATGGTGGCCAGGAACTCGCTCTTGGCCAGCATCGCCGATTCGGCGGTCTGCTTGGCGCCGACCAGTTCCTTCTGCACGCCGCGCAGCGAGGCCAGCTCGGTCTCCAGCGCGATCAAGCGCCGCGCATCCACCGGCACCGGTGCCGGCGCCGGCGGCACGGCCGCGGCGCGCAACTCGTCGGCCAGCGCGCGCCAGGCCAGGCCGAGCAGCAGGATGCCGGCAACGGCGATCGCCGCCAGCGCCGGTCCGATCGGCGCCGGCACGCGCAGCAGCGCCAGCAGCGCCAGGGCCAGCATCAGCGCCAGCGCACCCGCCAGCAGGCCGATGCGCAGCAAGCGACGTTCGTTGCCCAGCGTCATGCGCGTTCCTCACCGATCAGTTTGCAAAACCGGGCGTCCTGCCGCGGCCCGCAAGCAAACGGTCGCGGCAGAGCCGCGCCACCCTTGCCGCGACCGGCACGCACGTGCCGATCGCGATGGCACATCCCTGCGCCGGTACCGGAGCGGTCTTCCAAACCGCTCCGCTCAGAGCTGGCCGGCGCTGAAGTCGTAATCGAGCGACTGCCCCGGCTGCTGGACGAAGTTGCCTTGCAGATAATCCACGCCGGCGGCGCACAACGCCACAGCGCTGCCGGCATCCTCGATCCGCGGCGCGATCACCCGGCGACCGGCGGCATGCGCCCGTGCCACCAGATCGGCCACGCCGTCATCGCGCGCCAGCTCGGGCGCCAGCTTGACGTAGTCGAGCGGCAACTGTTCCAGCAGACCCGACATGATCGCTTCGCGGCCGACCCCGGACAGCGCCAGGCCGACGCCGATGTCATGCAGCGCCAGCGCCAGATCGATCAGCGTGCGTTGCTGGTCGCGCGCATCCTCGCAGCGGAACTCGATCACCAGCCGGCCGGGCGGCAGACGCGCATCGCGCACGCCCTGGCGCAGCCATTCGGCGCGCGCGTTGTCGCTGGCTGTCGCCAGCGCCTGACTGGCGAACAGGCGCACCGGCTGACCCATGCGCTCGCGCGCGGCCAGCGTGGCCAGGCAGCGTCCGAGCACCCAGCGGTCGAGTTCGCCGATCAGTCCGCTGCGAATCGCCTCCGGCACCAGCATGGCGGCGGGCACGATCTGGCCTTTCTCGTCTCGCAGGCGCAGCAGCGCCTGGTACTGCGCCTCGGCCGGACCGGCGCTTACCGGCGCCAGCGGCTGATAGACCAGATACAGGCCATCGCCATCCAGCCCGTTGCGCAATTGCTGGCCGAGCGTGCGATTGCCGGCCAGCTGGGCATAACGACCGACACCGCCTTCGCGCCGGCCGCCTTCGAGCGCACGCTCGGCGGCGGCCAGCAGTGCGCCGGCATCGGTGAGGCCGCAGGCCAGCCCGCAGGCGCCGCCGGCCAGGCTCAGCGCCAGCGCATGGCCGCCGAAGCGCTCGTGGCCGATGCGCGCGGCGAGCGTCTGCGCGAAGGTCGCCAGCGGCTCCTCGTCGCGTTCGGGCGCCAGCAGCAGCAATCCGGCATCGCCGAAGCGCGCCACCAGTTCGTGCGCCTCGACCTGCCCGGCGACCCAGCTGCCGACCTGCGCGATCAGGGCATCGTAGGCGGTCATGCCGATGCGTTCGCGCAGCGCGCGGGCATCGTTGACCTCGAGCAGCAGCAGGCCGCCGTGCAGGCGCGCGCTGGCGCCGGTCG
The DNA here is from genome assembly GCA_021815695.1 of Pseudomonadota bacterium. Taxonomy (GTDB): domain Bacteria; phylum Pseudomonadota; class Gammaproteobacteria; order Xanthomonadales; family Rhodanobacteraceae; genus Metallibacterium. The sequence continues at coordinate 3,564 of JAKAZT010000083.1, read as the reverse complement.
CCAGCCGTTCCTGCAGGCGGTCGAGCAGTTCGGTGCGCTCGACCAGTCCGCTGGCCTGCGGCGCGGGCCGCGCGACGCCGCGGCGCTTGGCGGCCAGGCGCGCGCGGCGGACGCGATTGGCCACCGCCGCGATCAGGTGCTTGGGCCGCACCGGCTTGGCGATGAAATCGTCGCCGCCGGCATCCAGCGCGGCGAACTGGCGCTCATCGTCGGGATCGCCGGACAGGAACACGATCGGCGTGGTCACGAACGCGTCGCGCTCGCGGATCAGCGCGGTGAGCTCGAGGCCGTCGGCTCCCGGCATGTTCAGGTCCATCAGGATCAGGTCGGGCTTGAAGCGCTCCAGTTCGTCGAGCGCGGCCAGCGGCTCGGTGACCATGCGCGCCAGCATTCCGGCCTTGCGCAGAACCGACTCGGCGAACAGCGCCTGCGATTCGTCGTCTTCGATGATCAGGACCCGATAGGGCTCCTCGGCGTCGCCCTTGAGCAGCTCGTCGACCAGCGCCAGCGCCTGGGTCAGTCCGCCGGCGACGCTGACGCAATGATCCGCACCGGCGCGCAGCGCGCGCAGGCGCGCGGCCAGCTCATCGTGCTCGAGCAGCGCCAGCACGCTGAAGCGCTGGGCGTGTCCGCGCAGCTCGCGCAGCTCGCCGGCGAGGGCCTCCAGCGTGGCGTGCTGGCTGGACGCCACCACCAGCAGCATCGGCAGCTGTTCCGCCAGCGCCTCGATGGCCGCCTCGGCGTCGGGCAGCGACTGCACCACGCAGCCGCGTGCCTGCAGGCGCTCGCGCAACGCCGCGGCGTGGGCATCGCCGGCAGCCAGCAACGCCACGCGCGGCCCGGCAGCCGGCGCGACCGCCGCGGCAGGCTGCGCGGCGACGATCGGCGGTGACGCCGGCAGCGGCCCGGCGACGGCGACGGCCGCGGGTTCGGTGCGCTCCCCGACGACAGCGGGCGCATCCTCGAGACCCAGCGTGCGCCAGTAGCCCGGCGGCGGCACGTCCATGCGCGCGTAGCCGTCCGCGGGTGCCGCCGTGGCGGCACTGCGCAACTGCGGTCGGCGCCCGGCGGCTTGCGCCGGCGCCGCGGCGGCGATCAGTTCGGCGTCCTCGATCTGCTCGCGCAGGGCATCGAGTTGCGGCTCCAGCAGCGCGTTGGCGGCGGCATCGGGCAGCTGGCCGGCACCGGCATAGGGCGCCAGCGTCGCCTCCAGCGCGGCCAGCGGCGTGCCGATCTCGAGCAATCCGTAGCGACCCGCGGCGTCGGCCAGGGTGGCGAACTCGCGCTGCAGCAGGATCAGTGCGTTGATGTCCCAGCCGTCATGACACTGGCGCCGGGCGCGCCGCAGCAGGGTGCGCAGACGTTGCGGCAGATGCCGCAGGAACGCCGTGCGCAGCTCCTCGCCGTGGCCCTGCTCCTCGCGCGACATCACGCATCCCTCCATGATCCGACTATATCGCAAGCATCCGCGCCAACCGGCGCGTGCGCCTCAGAACGGTTTGACCACCACCAGCAGCACGATCAGGACCAGCAGGATCGACGGAATCTCGTTGAACCAGCGCAGGCGCCGGCTGCTCCAGTCGCAGGCGTCGCGCGCGAAACGGTTCTTCAGCCGCCACAGCCAGACGTGATAGCCGATCAGCAGCGCGACCAGGCCGAGCTTGGCGTGAAACCAGCCCCCCGCCAGCAGGTAGGCCGGCTGGTGCGCCATCCACCAGCCGGTCAGCGCCAGTCCGAACAGCACCGCCAGCGCACCGCCGATGTGGGTCATGATCATCAGCTTTCGTTCCATCACCTTCAGGCGCGCGCGCACCACCGGCTCGGTTGCCTCGGCGTGATAGACGAACAAACGTGGCAGGTAGAACAGCCCGGCGAACCAGGTGACCACGAAGATGATGTGCAAAGCCTTCAGCCAGAGCATCGCCCGACCTCGCGCAAAGCGCCGAGTATAGACTTGCGACGCGGTTCCTTGACGCTGTCGCGCGGGCGCCCCTATAAGCGACGAGCTCCGCCCGCCGATGCCGCGCATGCCACCGCCCCGTTACGAAGTTCGCGCCCTGAATCCCGCGCTCCTGCGCTGGCGCCGCGTCCTGCCGGGACTGGCCTGGGGGCTCGGGATGATCGCCGTCGCGGCACTGACCTGGGTGCTGGTGCGTCCGCCGGCCGACCTGGCCGCGCGCGCGGCGCGCGCCGAGGCACTGCGTCGCGACAACGCCGCGCTGAAGCAGCAGCTGGCCGTGCTGACCCGCTCGCGGCAGGTCACCCGCATCGCCACCGACGCGCTGCGCCGATCGCTGGCGGATCGCGACGAGGAGATCGCCGGCCTGCGCGCCGACCTGGCCCTCTACACCCGGCTGACCGGTGCCAGCGCGCAGCGCGCGGGTCTGACGGTGCAGGATCTCCGGGTGCGGCCGATCCACGGCGCGCGCGCCTATGCCGTCACCATCACCCTGACCCAGAATGCCCATCGCGGCGAAACCAGCCAGGGCCGCGTCAGCCTGAGCGTCGAGGGCGTGCGCAGCGGGAAGGCGGCGCAGCTGGCGTGGAGCGACCTGGCGCCGCCGCCGGCGCGCGCCGGCCTGCCGTTCGCGTTCAAGTACTTTCAGCAGGTCCAGGGCATGCTGGTACTGCCGGCCGGCCTGGTGCCCAGCCGGGTGATCGTCAGCGTGCAGCCCGACGGCGGCGCGCCGGTCAGCCGCAGCTTCGCCTGGACCGCCGCACTCGAATCCCGGGAGTGACCCATGTTCAAGAGCAGCCGCAAACCCGCCAGCGCTGGCGCCGACACCAGTCTGATCGCCGCCGGCACCACCCTGCGCGGCGACGTGCGCTTCAGTGGCGCCCTGCACGTCAGCGGCTGCATCGAGGGCTGCGTGCAGGCCGAGCCGGGCAGCGGCGCGATATTCACGCTCAGCGAGCAGGGTCGGGTGACGGGCGAGGTGCGCGTGCCGCATGCGGTGATCGACGGCGAGGTGCGCGGCGACATTCACGCCGGCGAACGCCTGGAACTGGCCGCCGGCGCACGGGTGGACGGCGACGTGCATTACCGGCTGCTGGAAATGGCCGCCGGCGCGCGCGTCAACGGCCGCATGGTGCACACTGACGAGGCTCCGCGCCAGCTGGCGGCGCCGGCCGCGGACGCCGATCCGGCTTGAAAGCGCGCCGAACGCCACGATGATGGATGCCATGACCGAGCCTGTCGCCCCCGATTACCGCGCGGCTGCCGCAGCGCTGCTGTTCACCGCGGCGGCGGCGGCCAAGGTGCGCGAGCTGATCGACGAGGAGGGCAACCCGGCCCTGAAGCTGCGCGTGTACATCTCGGGTGGCGGCTGCTCGGGCTTCCAGTACGGTTTCACCTTCGACGAGTCGCGCAGCGAGGACGACCTCGCGCTGGAGCGCGACGGCGTCACCCTGCTGGTCGATCCGCTGTCGCTGCAGTATCTCGAGGGCGCCGAGGTCGACTACCGCGAATCGCTGTCGGGCGCGCAGTTCGTGATCCGCAACCCCAACGCCCGCACCACCTGCGGCTGCGGGTCGTCGTTCTCGGTCTGAGCCGATGGACGCCGG
>JAKAZT010000082.1 GCA_021815695.1 Pseudomonadota bacterium | reverse complement strand
ATCGCCGGCACGTACTTCCAGGACACCACACTAACCGGCCGGCGGCGCGCTGGCTCGCATCGACGCGCGCGCCTCGGCCCAGACCTGCCACTCGGCCAGCGTGGGCGCCGCGGCGCGCCAATCCCATTCCGGCAAACGCAGGTCCAGATAGGCCAGGGCGCAGGCCACACCGATGCCGTCGTGGTGGAAGTGCTCGCGAGCGCGATCGAAGCGCTGTGCCAGCGCGGGCAGCGTGCGCCGGATGGTGACGAGGCGGCGATCGAGCATTGCCCTGGATTGCTGCTCCGGCGGGCGCCGGCGTTCCAGCACGATCCCGACCGTGGTCTCGATCAGGCCCTGCGCGATCGCGGCGACGGCCTGCGCGCGGGTCAGCGCGGCTGCGTCGGTCGGCAGCAGCGACGGCTGCGGAAAGCGGTGCTCGATCCAGGCCAGGATGGTGTCGCTGTTGCCGATCGCCTCGCCGTGGTCGATGACCAGGGTCGGCACCTGCGACAGCGGATTGGCCGCGGCCAGCTCGGGCGGCGTGGCCCAGGGATCGACGCGCACTTCCTCGAAGGCGGCCTGCGCGCCTTTCTCGAGCAGCGCGATCTTGACCTTGCGCGCGAACGGCGAGGTGGGGCTGAGATAGAGCTTCACGGTGCGTGAGTCCGGCAAGTGAGAGAAATCGATCAGGCCGCGATCGCGTCGAAATCGGCGACGCAGGGATGCGCCGGGTTCGCGGGGCAGGCGTTCGGCGGTCGGCAGACCAGGGTGGTGCCCAGACCGGCTTCGCGCGCGGCGTCGAGTTCGGCGGCGATGTCGGACAGAAACAGCAGGTGCGAAGGATCCTCGCCGACGGCTGCGGCGATGCGTGCATACGAATCCGGCGCGCGCTTGGGGCCGGTTTCGGTGTCGAAATAGCCGGAGAACAGCGGCGTCAGATCGCCCGCCTCGCTGTGACGGAAGAACAGTTTTTGCGCCGCCACCGAGCCCGAGGAATACACGTACAGGCGGATGCCGCGCGCGCGCCAGGCGCGCAGCCGAGACGCCACCTCGGGATAGACGTGGGCGCGAAAGTCGCCGGCGGCGTAGCCCTCTTCCCAGATCATGCCCTGCAGCGCCTTCAGCGGCGTCGCCTTGCGGTCGTCGTCGATCCAGCGCTGCAGCAAGTCGATTACCTCGGTGCGCGAGGCCTCGGTGTAGCCGGCTTCCTTCGCTGCCTCGTGCAGCCAGTGCTGCACCTCGGCACGGTCGGCATGGGTTTCGACGAAGGCCGGCAGGCGTCGGCGAGCGTAGGGAAACAGCACGTCGTGGACGAAGCGGATCGAGCTGGTGGTGCCCTCGATGTCGGTGATGATGGCGCGCAGTTCGGTCATCGCTCTCCGCGGCGCTGACGCCGCATCCGATTCGGCCGCATCAGGGGCCGGCCGCATCCAGCTTGAAACCCCGCGAAGAATCACGCCGCAACGAATGCGGCAAGCGCCGGCTCAGGCAGCGTGTTCGAGTTCGAACCGCGGAAAGCGCGCGGCGATGTCGCTGCCGGTGAAGCGGGCCACCCAGCCTTCGGGATTGTTGAACAGACGAATGGCGATGAAGAACGGGTGCGGGCCCATGTCGAACCAGTGTGGTGTGGCATCGGGCACGCCGATCAGATCGCCCTGTTCGCACAGCACTTCGTAGACGTGTTCGCCGATGTGCAGGCTGAACAGGCCCGAGCCGGCGACGAAAAAGCGCACCTCGTCCTCGGCGTGGGTGTGCTCGTCGAGGAACTTCCGGCGCAGCGCCTCGCGATCGGGGTGTTCGGGCGTCAGGCTGATCACATCGACCGTGCGATAGCCCTCGCTGGCCATCAGGCGGTCGATCTCGTTGCGGTAGGCGGCGATTACCGCCTGCTGGCCGGCGCCGGCTGCCAGCGGCGTCGCGGCTTCCCAGCGTTCGAAACGCACGCCGGCCGCGCCCAGCTCGCGGGCGATGCCGGCATGATCGTGCAGATGCGCGATCGGTGCGTGCGGCTCGGATTCGCTGAAAATGCGCAGACGGCTCATGACGACAGTCTCCTCAAGTCGAGTTCGCAACCCAGCAGGAAGTCCAGGGCTTCGAGATGACGCAGGGCCTCGGCCAGATCGCGACCCCAGGCATAGAGACCGTGGCCGTCGATCAGGTAGCCGTGCAGCGGCTTGCCGGCATCGAGCCAGGCATCGACACGGGCCACCAGTTCGGGCATGTGCTGGGTATTGGGAAACACCGGCAGCTCGAGCACGCCGGCATGGGTGGTGTGGCCGTTGACGGCTTTCTGCAGTTCCCAGCCTTCGAAGCGCACGGCGCCTGCGGTCGAATATAAGCGCGAGGCGACGGTTTGCGTGCGTGAATGGGTGTGCAGGACCGCGCCGGCATCCGCGAAGCGCCGATAGATCTGCACGTGCAGCGCGGTTTCGGCCGACGGGCGCTGTCGCGCATCCAGAGCCTTGCCCGCGGCGTCGATCAGCATGATGTCCGCGGCGTCGAGTCGCCCCTTGTCACGGCCCGAGACGGTGATGGCGATATGGTCGTGGTCGACGCGCGCCGAGAAATTGCTGCTGGTGGCCGGGGTCCAGCCGCGTGCGGCCAGTTCGCGACCGGCGGCGACCAGTGCTGCGGCAACTTGTCGCGGCAGCGCGTCATCGCGAGTGGAGTGGGCGGCGGAGGACATGCGTTTGGCCGTCTAAATCGCGTTTCACTATAGCATGCGTGATGGTCATTCCTGACTGGCGGACGACGCAAGCGCGAATCGTTCGCGCCTATGCGGAAATCGACGGCGTAGCATCCGCGAATCGGTGGTGCCGCGGTACTGCCGGTCCATCCCTCCCATGGAGACGTGCGCATGTCGAACCACGATCACAATCCCGAATCACGTCGGCGCTTTCTCAAGATCGCCGCCGGCACGGCAGCCGCTGCGGCGATCGCCGGCGTGCTCCCGAAGTCCGCGCAGGCGGCGGGTCTGCCGCATCTGCTCCCGACCGATCCAGCGGCCGTGGCATTGGGCTACGTCGAGAACACGGCCAAGGCCAACCAGGCCAAGTATCCCAGCCACAAGGTCAGCCAGGACTGCAGCAACTGCAACTTTTACAAGGGTGCTGCCGGTTCGGCATGGGGACCGTGCCAGCTGTTCCCGGGCAAGGACGTCAATGCCAAGGGCTGGTGTTCGGCGCACGCACCGAAAGCCTGAGACGGCGTTGCATCACCGAAGAAAGCCGGCCGCGTGCCGGCTTTCGCGTTCATCGCGGCGACCGTGTGCGGTGCCCGATGGATCGTCGCGCTGATCGGGCCGGCGCTACGGTGCGGATCTGCGCATTGCGGATAAACGGCGGCCCGGGCGCGACAGGACGGGAGCTGATCGCCTGCCGCGGCCGGGCCGCGAGTCGGGGGCCCACTGCCATGGAAACCTCCGAGCGGAGGATCATAGCGCGGGTCACCACCGTGTCCAATTCGCGGCGACGGACGGCGCCTTCGTCGCCCACTCCGATCATTTGAAATCAATGATTTATCTTGATACTTGTAAAGTTGGATCGACGTGGCAAGGCAACCGTACGCAATAGTATGGTCACCTTGCCATCGATCGGAAACGATCGGTCGGCGGCCGGAGGTCACTCCGTGCCGCGCGCCATCTCGCTATGGCGCATGCCGTACAGCAGATAGACGACGAGTCCGACCGCGGCCCAGACCAGGAACCAGATCTGGGTCAGCGCCTGCAGGCTGAAGAACAGCACCGCGCAGCCGATCAGTCCGCCGAGACAGACCGGCCAGACCAGCGCGTCGGGAATGCGGAACGGTCGTGGCCGGTCGGGCTGCTTGTAGCGAAGGATCAGGACGCCCAGGGACACCATCGCGAAGGCGAACAGCGTGCCGGTGTTGGAGATGTCGGCGAGCAGGCCGACCGGAAACAGCGCCGAGAACAATGCGACCGACACGCCGGTGATGATGGTGATCACATGCGGTGTGCGGAACCGCGGATGCACCTTGGACAACCCCTGCGGCAGCAGGCCGTCGCGCGACATGGTGAAGAAGATGCGGGTCTGGCCGTAGATCATCATCAGGATGACCGAGGGCAGGGCAATGCTCGCGGCCAGCGCGACGAGGTTGCCGATCGAGGGGAAGCCCATATCCTTCAGCACGAAGGCCAGCGCCTCCTTGCTGCAGACCAGGTTGTGCGTGTGCGCGCAAGCGGCGGCCATCGCCGGGCTGCCCGGCAGCAGGGTGTGCCCGTTGACGGTCATCGGCTGCGCGCCCACCGAACCGATCGCGCCGTAACCGACCAGCAGGTAGAACACCGTGCACACCAGCAGCGAGCCGATCAGGCCGATGGGAATGTTGCGGTTGGGATTCACGGTCTCCTCGGCCGCGGTCGATACCGCATCGAAGCCGACGTAGGCGAAGAAGATCGATGCCGCGGCCCCCAGCACGCCGAAGCCGCCGCCGCCGATCGGGCTGCCCCAGCCGACCGGCAGGAACGGATGGAAGTTCGCCGTCTTCACCGCCGGCACGGCGACGAAGATGAAGGCCACCAGCGCCGAGACCTTGATCAGCACCAGCACGGCATTGACCCTGGCACTTTCGCTGGTACCAATCACCAGCAGGCCGGTCACGACCAGCGAGATCAGCGCCGCGACCAGATTGAAGCTGCCGCCGCCGAAAGGCCCCGAACGCAGGAATTCCGGCAACGGGAAGCCCCAGGTCTGCAGCAGCCCGTTGAAGTAGCCGGACCAGCCGACCGCGACCGCGCCGGCCGAGACCGCGTATTCGAGGATCAGCGCCCAGCCCACGATCCAGGCGACGGCCTCGCCCATCACCGCATAGGAGTAGGTATAGGCCGAGCCCGCCACCGGCACCATCGCCGCCAGTTCGGCGTAGGCCAGCGCCGCCAGGCCGCAGACGACCGCCGCGATCACGAACGAGATCATCATGCCGGGACCGGCCTTCTGCGCTGCTTCGGCGGTGAGCACGAAGATGCCGGTACCGATGATGGCGCCGATGCCGAGCATGGTCAGCTGGAAGGCACCGAGCTGGCGCGTGAGGCTTTTCTTTTCCGCCGTGGCAAGGATCTGGTCGAGGGGTTTGACGCGCCAAAAGATCATTGCAAGCTCCCGCTGCGCGCTGCCGGTGGGTCGCGTAAGGACACTGTCGGCGCGTGACTGGTTGATGGGGTGATGGACCGGGAGGCGCGCATCCCGCTGCCGGGTGGTGCGCTGCCCCGCGCGCAACCGGATCTTCGACTCCCGCCCCGCGCGCCGCGCTACCTTACGCAGCCTGCCGCCGCACGGCAACCGCGCTGCAACATCACGGCCCGCAAACTTCCGGATCCTGCATGCACCCTCCTTCGCCACGCATCCGACTGCAGCACGCCTTCATTGCCTATGCGCAAGCCCACCGCGACGAGGCCGCAACGGTCGCGCTGTTTCAGGACTTTCTCGCCGATCAACCGCAGTGCTTCGAACGCACGCTGGTGCCCGGGCATTTCACCGGTTCGGCGTGGCTGGTCAGTGCCGACGGCGCGCGCGTGCTGCTGACCCATCACCGCAAACTGGGCCGCTGGCTGCAGCTGGGCGGCCATGCGGACGGCGACCCGGACCTGGCCCGCGTCGCGCTGCGCGAAGCGCACGAGGAATCGGGCCTGACGGGGCTGGCGCTCGATAGCGAGGCGATCTTCGATCTCGACCGCCACCGCATTCCTGCGCGCGGCGTCGAGCCGGAGCACTGGCATTACGACGTGCGTTATGTGGTGCGCGCCGAGGCCGACGAAAATTTCGCGGTCAGCGCCGAATCGCTGGCGCTGGCGTGGCGCCCGGTGATCGCGGTCGTCGCGGATGCCGAGGCTGACGACTCGCTGCGACGCATGGCGGCCAAGTGGATGCGACGGACGCCGAGCGCTGAGCGCTGAGCGGTGAGCGGTGAGCGGTGAGCGGGGTGCGGGGTGCGGGGTGCGGGGTGCGGTGAGCGCAAAGCGCAAAGCGCAAGCTGTCATCCCTTGGGGACTTCTCCGCTGGGTTTCCTTCGTTCGTCCCGAAAAAGGACTCCCTTCGGTCGCCCCGAAAAGGGACTCCCTTCGGTCGCGTTGGTCATCCTGAGCGAAGCGAAGGATCTTTCCGCACGGCCACGCTTCGGCACAGCTCACCCGCGTGCCGGCGAGACAGACCCTTCGCTGCGCTCAGGGTGACAAGCTCGAATCCGAGTCCTGAGTTCCGAGTCTTGAGTCTTGAGTCTTGAGTCTTGAGTCCCGAGTCTTGAATCTTGAGTCTCGAGTCGCGGCTCTCCTCACGCTTCCAGCGAAGCCAGATCGCCCTTGGTCTCCAGCCACGCCTTGCGGTCGCCGGCGCGCTTCTTGGCCAGCAGCATGTCCATCAGCTGCGCGGTGGACTCGCCGGCATCGACGGTGAGCTGGACCAGCCGGCGCGTGTCGGGATGGATGGTCGATTCGCGCAACTGCGACGGGTTCATCTCGCCCAGGCCCTTGAAGCGCGTCACCGTGACCTGGCCGCGGATCTTCTCGCGCTCGATGCGCTCGAGCAGCGCGCGCTTCTCGTCCTCGTCCAGGCAATAGAACATCTGCTTGCCGACATCGACGCGAAACAGCGGCGGCATCGCCACGAACACGTGGCCCTCGCGCACCAGCGCCGGAAAGTGACGCAGGAACAGTGCGCACAGCAGGGTGGCGATGTGCAGACCGTCGGAGTCGGCGTCGGCGAGGATCACCACCTTGCCGTAGCGCAACCCGGAGAGATCATCGCGGCCCGGATCGCAGCCGATGGCGACGGCGAGGTCGTGCACTTCCTGGCTGGCGAGCACGCCGCCCGATTCGACCTCCCAGGTGTTGAGGATCTTGCCGCGCAACGGCAGGATCGCCTGGAAGTCCTTGTCGCGCGCCTGCTTGGCCGAACCGCCGGCGGAATCGCCCTCGACCAGGAACAGCTCGGTGCGGGCGAGATCGGTGGCGGCGCAGTCGGCCAGCTTGCCGGGCAGGGCGGGGCCCTGGGTGATCTTCTTGCGTACCACCAGCCTGGCGGCCTTCAGGCGTGCGCTGGCGCGCTCGATCGCCAGCTGGGCGATGCGCTCGCCGTCGGTCACGTGCTGATTGAGCCACAGGCTGAAGGCGTCGTGGGCGACGCCCTCGACGAAGGCGGCGGCGTTGCGCGAGGACAGGCGCTCCTTGGTCTGGCCGGCGAACTGCGGATCCTGCAACCTGACCGAAAGCACGAAGGCCAGTCGGTCCCAGACATCCTCGGGCGCCAGCTTGAGGCCGCGCGGCAACAGATTGCGGATATCGCAGAACTCGCGCAGCGCCTCGGTCAGGCCGCTGCGCAGGCCGTTGACGTGGGTGCCGCCCTGCGCGGTCGGAATCAGATTGACGTAGCTTTCCTGCACCAGTTCGCCCTCGGGCAGCCAGGCCAGGGCGAGATCGAGGCCTTCGCCGGGGCGCGCCAGCTGATTGACGAACAGCTCGCCCGGCAGGCATTCGGCGCCCTGCAGCTCGCTGCGCAGGTAATCGGCGAGGCCGTCCTCGTAGCGCCACTCCTCGGTTGCGCCGCTGGCGGCGTCGGTCAGCCTGACCGTGAGCCCGGCGCACAGCACTGCCTTGGCGCGCAGCAGGTGCCCGAGCTTGGGCAGCGCGATCTTCGGCGTATCGAAATACTTCGGGTCCGGCCAGAAGCGCAGGGTGGTGCCGGTCTGTTTTTTCGGCACGCTGCCGGTCACTTCCAGCGCGCTGCTGCGATCACCGTCGGCGAAGCTCATGCGATGGATCTGGCCGTCGCGGCGAACGGTCACCTCGACCCTGGACGACAGCGCGTTGACCACCGACACGCCGACGCCGTGCAGGCCGCCGGCGAAGGCGTAGTGCTTGTTGGAGAACTTTCCGCCCGCATGCAGCCGGGTCATGATCAGTTCGAGGCCGGAGATGCCCTCGTCGGGATGGATATCCACCGGCATGCCGCGACCGTCGTCGCTGACCTCGGCGGAGCCGTCGGCGTGGATCGTCACCTCCACCCGGCTGGCGTGTCCGGCCAGCGCCTCGTCCACGGCGTTGTCGACCACCTCCTGTACCAGGTGGTTGGGGCGCGAGGTATCGGTGTACATGCCGGGCCGGCGCTTGACCGGCTCCAGGCCCGAAAGCACTTCGATATCGGCGGCGTTGTAGCGGCTGCTCATGCCTGCGGATGGTCCCATGACGAAGGCCGCGGAGCATGGGTGCGCGCGGCGGGGTGGTCAAGCCGACCGCACGCCCGCTGCGCGCAGAACAGGCTCGACTCAGCCCGCAAGCGGCGCGCAGCGTGTCTCCAGCCATGCGCGATCGGCGCCTTCGACGCGCGACGCCAGTGCGGCGAGGACTTCGGCGTGGTAGGCGTCGAGCCAGGCGCGCTCGCCGGCATCGAGC
>JAKAZT010000081.1 GCA_021815695.1 Pseudomonadota bacterium | reverse complement strand
CCCGAGTCCCGAGTCCCGAGTCCCTTACGAATCATCCATTCCTGGTGCGTGGCGCCTGCCCGGCCTTCCTTGGCCGGGCGCTCGCCGGCGCGCGCTGCCCTTCAAGGCAGCACGCGTCACTTCCCGGCTTGCCCCGAGTCCCGGCACTCACCCCAGCTTGATCCCCTTGTCCTTGCGCTCGGCGATGCGTTTTTCGAGGTAGTGGATGTTCTGCCCGCCCTGGCGGAAGCCGGGGTCGGCCAGGATGCGCTGCTGCAGCGGGATGTTGGTCTTGATGCCCTCGACGACCATTTCGCCCAGCGCGATGCGCATGCGTGCGATCGCGGTGTCACGGTCGATGCCGTGGGTGATCAGTTTGCCGACCATCGAATCGTAGTTGGGCGGGATGCGATAACCGGAATACAGGTGCGAATCGACGCGAACACCGGGGCCGCCGGGCGGGTGATACAGCGACACCGTGCCCGGCGAGGGCATGAAGCTGTCCGGGTCCTCGGCATTGATGCGGCACTCGATGGCGTGGCCACGCAGGACGATGTCGCCCTGCTGCAGTCGCAGTTTCCCGCCAGCGGCGATCATCAGTTGCTCGCGCACCAGATCAACGCCGGTGATCAGCTCGGTCACCGGGTGCTCGACCTGGATGCGGGTGTTCATTTCGATGAAGTAGAACCGGCCGTTCTCGTAGAGGAACTCGAAGGTGCCGGCACCGCGGTAGCCGATGCGCACGCAGGCCTCGACGCAGACACGGCCGATGGCTTCGCGTTGCGCGACGGTCAGGCCCGGTGCGGGGGCCTCCTCGACCACCTTCTGGTGGCGACGCTGCATCGAACAGTCGCGCTCGCCGAGGTGCACGGCGTTGCCCTGGCCGTCGGCCAGCACCTGGATCTCGATGTGGCGCGGATTCTCGAGGAACTTCTCCATGTACACCTGATCGTTGCCGAAGGCCGCCTTGGCCTCGGCGCGCGTCGTTGCGATGCTGTTGAGCAGCGCCGCCTCGGTATGGACCACGCGCATGCCGCGCCCGCCGCCGCCACCCGCCGCCTTGATGATCACCGGGTAGCCGATGCGCCGCGCCGTCGCCAGGCTGGCATCGCCGTCGTCGGACAGCGGGCCGTCGGAGCCCGGCACGCAGGGCACGCCGGCCGCCTGCATGGCCTTGATCGCCTCGACCTTGTCGCCCATCAGGCGGATCACGTCGGCGGTCGGGCCGATGAATACGAAGCCCGAGCGTTCCACCTGCTCGGCGAAGTCGGCGCGCTCGGACAGAAAACCGTAGCCGGGATGGATCGCCTGCGCGTCGGTGATCTCGGCGGCGGCGATGATCGCCGGGATGTTGAGGTAGCTCTCGGCGGCCGGTGCCGGGCCGATGCACACCGCCTCGTCAGCCATGGCGACGTGTTTGAGGTTGCGGTCGGCGGTGGAGTGCACGGCCACCGTCTTGATGCCCAGGGCGTGGCAGGCGCGCAGCACGCGCAGGGCGATTTCGCCGCGGTTGGCGATCAGGACTTTCTCGAGCATGTCAGCCGATCACGAACAGTGGTTCGTCGAACTCGACCGGCTGGCCGTTCTCGGCCAGGATCGCCACCACGTTGCCGGCGACGTCGGCCTCGATCTGATTGAACATCTTCATCGCCTCGATGATGCCGATGGTGTCGCCGGCCTTCACCGCCTGGCCGACCTTGACGAACGACGCCGCGCCCGGACTGGCCGAGGTGTAGAAGGTGCCGACCATCGGCGCGCGCACGACGTGGCCCGGCGGAAGTGCGCCGGGCACCGGGCCGGCGACGGCGGCGACGGGCGCAGGCGCCGCCACGACCGGAGCGGCGGCGGCGTCGCGCGACCCGTGCGCCGATGCCGCCGGTGCGGGCGCGGCCATCGCCGCCTTGGGCACGCGCGACAGACGCACGACTTCCTCGCCCTCCTTGATCTCCAGCTCGGCAAGGTTGGACTCTTCCAGCAGATCGATCAGCTTCTTGATTTTGCGCAGGTCCATGGCGGCCTCGTTGAAAACAGTGATGAGCAACCATCCCTGGTGCGTGGCGCCTGCCCGGCCATCCCTGGCCGTGCGCTCGCCGGCGCGTGATGCGCTTCAACGCATCACGCGAATGCCCCGGCTCGCCCCTCCTTGATCTCCAGCTCGGCAAGGTTGGACTCTTCCAGCAGATCGATCAGCTTCTTGATTTTGCGCAGGTCCATGGCGGCCTCGTTCAAGCGAATCAGGGACAGGGGGCGATACGGCAGACCGGACGGATCCGTGTCAGCGCGTCATCGCGGCGCATCCGCCGCGCGCAGCCGCGCGATCACCGCGGCCAGCGCCAGCCGGTAGCTGTCGGCGCCGAACCCGGCGACGACACCCAGCGCGATGTCGGAAAAATACGAATGGCGGCGAAATGCCTCGCGCGCATGCACATTGCTCAGATGCACCTCGACGAACGGGATCGCCACCGCCAGCAGGGCATCGCGCAAGGCCACGCTGGTATGCGTGTAGCCGGCCGGGTTGATCAGGATCGCCGCCACGCCCTCGCCCGCCGCGGCGTGCACGCGCTCGATCAGGGCGTGCTCGGCATTGGACTGGAAGCTGGTCAGGCTGTGGCCGGCGGCGGCGGCCTCGGCACGCAGCCCGGCATCGATCGCGGCCAGCGTCGTGCCGCCGTAATGGGCCGGCTCGCGCTCGCCCAGCAGGTTGAGGTTGGGGCCGTGCAGGACCAGGATCGCAGCCACGCAGTCCGTTTCCGGGCGCCGTCAGGGCGGCAGAGCGGGCAAGTCTGCGCGGCTTGGCCGTTGTTGTCCATATCGCCGCCGATCGGCGATGTTCGTTGCTGTTACAGGGCCGGCTCGATCCAGCGCCGCAACTCGCCAGGCGCGAAGGCACCCAGTCTGGTGCGCAGGATCAGACCGTCGCGACTGATCAGCACGCTGTACGGCAGAGCGCCGCGGGTGTCGCCGAAGTGCAGCGAGGGGTCGGGACTGGCGTCGAGGCCGATCAGGACCGGGTAGTCCACCGGCACCTGCGCCAGATAGGCCTTGACCGCCGCCGGCTCGTCCATGGCGATGCCGATCACGCTGAAGCCGCGCGCCGCATACGCCGTCTGCGCCCGGGCCAGCGCCGGCATCTCTTCGCGGCAGGGGCCGCACCAGCTGGCCCAGAAGTTCAGCAGCACGAGTTTGCCGTGCCAGCGCGCCAGCGGTGTGGGCTGGTCGTGAAGATCAGGCAGGATCAGCGCGTCGGCGCGATCGCCGATGCCCAGGACCGGTACCCCGGGCGGCGGGTGCGGCAGCCGCAGTTGCCACCAGCGTCCCGCAAGCAGCCCGCCGAGGCCCGCCAGCACGGCCAGACCCAGCACCAGCAACAGCGCCTTACGGTCCATGTGCCGCCACGGCCTGCACACGGGCGAGGAACCCGTCGACACCCTCCTCGCCGATCAGGCGCCGGGCGCGGTCCTCGTGACCGTCGCGGCCGAAAAACAGGAATCCCGGCGGACCGACCAGACCGTAGTGCACCAGCAGCGCGCGGTCGGCCGCATCGTTGGCGGTGACATTCGCACGCAGCAGCACGAAGCCCGACAGCGCCTGGCGCACGCGCGCATCGGCCAGCGTGCCGGCCTCCATCGCCTTGCAGCTGACGCACCAGTCGGCATACACGTCCAGCATCGCCGGGTGGCCTGCCGCGGCGGCGGCGGCGACGGCGCGCTCGACGTCGGCAACGGTCTTGACCGGTTGCATCGCCAGCGCGGCGGTCGCAACCGTGTTGCCGCCACGTGCGGCGGCCAGCCCGGCCAGCGGCGTAAGCAGCGCCTCGCCACCCGCGGCGGCACCGACGATCTCGGCGGCACCGGCCAGCAGCAGCAGCACGCCCAGCGCCTTCCACAGCCGACGCCACCCGGAAGCGCCATCAGCCAGACGTTCCAGCGCGCCCAGATAAACCGCCGACGCCACCAGCAGCGCGCCGGCCAGCAGCATGATCCAGCGCACGTCGAGCACGCGATCGAGCATCCAGATTGCCAGGCCGAGAAACAGCACGCCAAACACCGCCTTGACCGCGTTCATCCACGCGCCGGCCCGCGGCAGCAGGGCGCCTGCGGCGACGCCGAAGGCGATCAGCGGCACGCCCATGCCCAGGCCGAACAAGAACAGCGCCAGCGCGCCGAACAGCGGGCTGCCGCTCTGGCTGATGTAGAGCACGCCGGCGACCAGCACCGGGGTCACGCAGGAGGTGACGATCAGCGCCGACAGCAGACCCATCACCGCCGCACCGAGCAGCGAGCCGGCACGCTGACGATCGCTGGCGCCGGCCAGCCGCGTCTGCCAGCGCGCCGGCAGTTGCAGCTCGTAGAACCCGAACATGCTCAGCGCCAGCGCGACGAACAGCAGTGCCATCGCCCACACCACCAGCGGCTGCTGCAGCCAGGCCTGCAGATTGGTGCCGACCAGGCCGGCGACCACGCCGACCGCGGCGTACACCGCGCTGGCCCCCACCACATAGGCCAGCGACAGCGCGAAGGCGCGACGCGGCGTGGCGCGCGTGCCGCCGCCGGCGATCAGGCCGGACAGGATCGGAATCATCGGCAGCACACAGGGCGTGAACGCGACCGCCAGGCCACCGAGGAAAAACAGCGCCAGCGCCAGCAGCCGGCTGGAACCGAGCAGCCCGGCCAGATGCTGCTCGGCGGTGCCGGCCGCAGCGGACGGCGGCACGGGCATGGCGGGCGCGACGGATGCGCCGCCACGGTCCGCGAAGGCGTTCGCCGCGGCAGCCGGCAGCGGTGCGAACGCCGCGCGCACGGCAGCGCCCGCGCTGGCGCTGACCGACGGTGCGCCGTCGGTCAGCGCCAGGGTCAGCAGGTCGGTATGCGGCGGGTAGCAGATCTTGGGATCGACCTCGTGGCAGCCCTGCATGCTGACCGCCAGCGTGACGGTGCGGCCGTCGCCGTGGTACGGCAGGGTCGCATCGAGACTGTGGCGGTAGATCACCGACGGCCCCTGATAGGGGTCCGGATGCACGATGCCCGCCGGCAGCGCCAGTGCGCCGAGGGTGATGCCCGGGGTTCTCGTCACGACATGGATGCGCTGGCGGTACAGGTAATAGCCGTCGGCGATCGTCCAGTGCAGGCGCACCATGCCGGGCTCGACGCGGGCGCCGAGACGAAATGCCTGTGTCACCGGCAGCAGACCGTCGGTCTCCTGCGCGTGCACGGCCAGACCGGGGAGGATCAGCAACAGCAGTGCGGCGAGGCCGCGGCGCATCAGGCTCACGATGAATACCCTTGCATGGTGCGCACGGGACCGGCCCGCACGCAGAAAGATTACGCCGACGTCACCGCGGCCTGCACCCAGTCCAGATAGGGCGCATGGCCGCTGTCGATCGGCAGCGCGATCACTTCCGGCAACGCATAAGGATGCAGCGCCAGCAAGCGCGTCTGCAGCGCCGGAAACGCGGCACGGGTGGTCTTGATCAGCAGCAGTTCCTCCGGCGCGGACTCGACCGCATCCTGCCAGCGGTAGACCGAGATCAGACCCGGCACGCGGTTGACGCAGGCCGCCAGCCGCTCTTCGACCAGGGCGCGCGCGATGCGTTCACCGCTGGCTGCATCCGGGCAGGTACACAGGACCAGCAGCACGCTCATGTCCACACGCTCATGGCCGTTCGAGGCTAGCACAGGCGGCGTCGCGGTCGCGCCGGGCCCGGCACGGCAGGTCGTCACGGCCGGCCCGGCACAGCGGCCCGCAAGCGACTGGGGCAGGTCGCTCTTGAAAGGCGCGCCGGGCAGCCCCACCCAGCGTGGACAAGGATCGACCCCCTTCACGCGGGGTTTTTCTGTCGCTAGCATTGGCACTCACTGCTGCCGAGTGCTAACAGGGCAGATCCCGTCCCAATTTCGTCAACCCAATGGTGGAGTCATCATGAAACTGCGTCCGCTGCATGATCGTGTGATCGTCAAGCGTCTCGAGGAAGAGCGGGTTTCCGCCGGTGGCATCGTCATCCCCGACAGCGCCGCCGAAAAGCCCAGCCGCGGCAAGGTCATCGCCGTCGGCGCCGGCAAGGTGCTCGATGACGGCAAGGTGCGCCCGCTCGACGTCAAGGCCGGCGACACCATCCTGTTCGGCAAGTGGTCCGGCACCGAGGTCAAGGTCGACGGCGAAGAACTCCTCGTGATGCGCGAGGAAGACATCCAGGCGGTGTTCAAGGACTGAGGGCACGTTGCTGCGCGATATCGATTCGCTGATCGCGCGCACGACTCCCAGGCCGCAGGTGGCCGGCCCGGCGCAGCAGAAACCGGTCTCGCCGCTGCCGCCCGCCAGGCGGATGCGATCCGCCCCGCTACCGACGGTTTTTCCCCATCCCTTTCGAGGTAAATCCCATGGCTGCAAAAGAAGTCCGCTTCAGTGAAGACGCCCGCGCCCGCATGTTGCGCGGCGTGAACATCCTGGCCAACGCGGTCAAGATCACCCTCGGCCCCAAGGGCCGCAACGTCGTGCTCGAGAAGAGCTACGGCGCGCCGACGATCACCAAGGACGGCGTGTCCGTCGCCAAGGAGATCGAGCTGGCCGACAAGTTCGAGAACATGGGCGCGCAGATGGTCAAGGAGGTCGCCTCCAAGACCTCCGACATCGCCGGCGACGGCACCACCACCGCCACCGTGCTGGCCCAGGCCATGCTGCGCGAGGGCATGAAGGCGGTCGCCGCGGGCATGAATCCGATGGATCTCAAGCGCGGCATCGACAAGGCCGTCAGCGCCGCCGTCGGCGAGCTGAAGAAGCTCAGCAAGCCGTGCTCGGACGACAAGGCAATTGCCCAGGTCGGCACCATCTCGGCCAATTCCGACGAGAACATCGGCAGCATCATCGCCAACGCCATGAAGAAGGTCGGCAAGGAAGGCGTGATCACGGTCGAGGAAGGTTCGGGCCTCGAGAACGAGTTCGACGTCGTCGAGGGCATGCAGTTCGACCGCGGCTATCTGTCGCCGTACTTCGTCAACAACCAGCAGTCGATGCAGGCCGATCTGGAAGACCCGTACATCCTGCTGCACGACAAGAAAATCTCCAATGTGCGCGAGCTGCTGCCCGTGCTCGAGGCGGTCGCCAAGGCGGGCAAGCCGCTGCTGATCGTCGCCGAGGAAGTCGAGGGCGAGGCGCTGGCGACCCTGGTGGTCAATACCATCCGCGGCATCGTCAAGGTGTGCGCGGTCAAGGCACCGGGCTTCGGTGACCGCCGCAAGGCGATGCTCGAGGACATGGCGATCCTCACCGGCGGCCAGGTGATTTCCGAGGAAGTCGGCCTGCAGCTCGAGAAGGCCACGATCAAGGATCTGGGCCGCGCCAAGAAGGTGCAGGTCTCCAAGGAGAACACCACCCTGATCGACGGCGCCGGCGACGGCAAGGCGATCGAGGCGCGCATCAAGCAGATCAAGGCGCAGATCGAGGAGACCACCTCCGACTACGATCGCGAGAAGCTGCAGGAGCGCGTGGCCAAGCTGGCCGGCGGCGTGGCGGTGATCAAGGTCGGCGCCGCGACCGAAGTCGAGATGAAGGAAAAGAAGGCGCGCGTCGAGGACGCCCTGCACGCCACGCGTGCAGCGGTCGAGGAAGGCGTGGTGCCGGGCGGTGGCGTCGCGCTGATCCGCGCGCTGGCCGCGATCAAGGGCCTCAAGGGTGACAACGAGGACCAGGAGCACGGCATCGCGATGGCCAAGCGCGCGATGGAAGCGCCGCTGCGCGAGATCGTGTCCAACGCCGGCGAAGAGCCCAGCGTGGTGCTGAACAAGGTCGTCGAAGGCAAGGGCAACTACGGCTACAACGCCGCCACCGGCCAGTTCGGCGACATGTTCGAGATGGGCATCCTCGATCCGACCAAGGTCACCCGCACGGCGCTGCAGAACGCGGCCTCGATCGCCGGTCTGATGATCACCACCGAGGCGATGGTGGCCGAGGCGCCGAAGAAGGACGACAAGGCCGCATCCGGCGCTCCCGGCGGCATGGGCGGCATGGGTGGCATGGGCGACATGGATTTCTGATCGCGTCGCACGATCGCTGCTGACGAAAGCCCCGCTTCGGCGGGGCTTTTTCTTTGCCTGCGCCCGACAAGACGGCACGTCGCTCGATCCGGCCCGGAGGCTCGCTGGCGCGCACCGGTGCCGGTACGGGGATCTGCCACGGGACACAGTCAACCGAAGCACGTCCTCGACGTTGATGGACCTGGGGCAGGGTCTGAATTCGTGCCGGCCGATTCACGGAGCAACTGCTCCGCCCGGCGATGTCGCGCTGTTTGGCCCTGTCACACACGGTTTCTGCCGCCCGACAGCCCACATCGAGAGGACCATGCTCATGAACAATCGCCCATTCCGCCTCGTGCTCGTGACCGCCGTGCTGGCGCTCAGCCTCGGTATCGGCACCGCCTGGGCCCAATATGTCAGACACCCCCATCTGCACGCTGCCGACGAGCATGCCGAAGCGGCCATTCTGCAAATGAAGGCTGCGCACAA
>JAKAZT010000008.1 GCA_021815695.1 Pseudomonadota bacterium | reverse complement strand
ACAATCCCGCCGACGGCAGCAACTGGGAGCTGCTGTGCGTGTACTGCCACGACAACGAGCACGCGCGTCACATCGATCACGCCGCGGGCAGCCTGACCGGCGTCGATGCCGCCGCTCCGGCGACCGGAAAGCCGTTCGCCGATCTCAAGGCGCTGCTGACGCGCGACCAGGGGTGAGGCGGCGAAAAGATGTCGGGGTCAATTTGAATGTCTCTTTCCCGTCGCGCCGCGCGCAGCGGAATGTGAGCTAGTTCGAATTTGTCCCTGACACCTTTGGGGTCAGCGCTGCGAATCAATCACCGTGGCCATGCGGCTGATGTCGCCGCGCGACGCCCCCTGCGCGCGGGCCACCTCCTGCCATTGCGCAACGGCCTGGCGCACTTCCGTTTCAATCCGGCCTAGTGCTTTCTTGTTGACCCGGTAGAGCGCTGCCGTATCCCGCCACGGGCTGCTGTCCGGAGTCGTCTCGACGTCGTCGATCGCCAGTACATGGACGGCTTTCTCGGGGTTCGGGTTGATGTCGAAGGCAGGAGACAGGCGCCACCCGTTGCCCTCGCGCAAGAACCCGTGGTTGCGAATGTGGTCGTCGCGATTGCCCATCAGGATGGTAAAGAGGACGCGCCGGCACATCTGCTCGAGGTCGCTGCCGATGCGGTTGGCCACCCCGCTGTTCTCGATGGCCTGGACGATATCCAGGTACGACGCGCCCTCGCTAGTGTCGAGGTCGGTCAGCGTGAGCGCCGACGCGTAAGCGCGACGCGAGTTGCCTTGCCGGTCGAAGCGACGCACGAGGTAAGTGTGGCCGCGTTCGGAGAGCCGCATGATCCGCGCTTCGGGCATGTCGACCCCCGCCATCCGCGCGAGTCGCCAGGTGATGTATTCCCACAGGCCGATGTCGTGCCGGTCGTCGTTGGACGGGAACTTCGCGAGCCACAGCGACTGGTCGACGTCGCGGATGGAGGCCTTCGGGCGTGCGCCGCCCAGCGCGGAGCCGGGAGCGGCCAGATGGAGTAGCCACTCGATGCGCTCGGGTGTGTCGTCGGCGTCGTCGCGCTCCACTTTGGCGGTGATCGCCTCCAGCTCGCGAAGATCCGTCATCGGCGGGGCCTGAAGACGGTCGCCATCGACGAACTGCTGAGTGTCCGGGCTGAACAGTCGCAGTGCGCCCATGCGCGTCTCGTCGCTGACGCCGGCCAGGTAGTCCCAGTCGGTCAGACGACGTGGTGTCTCGCCACGTTGCCTGGCTCGGATACGCTCGCGCCGCTCGATCAGCATGCAGCCCCAGCGGTCCGGTGCGGCGTCCTGGAATGCCGGCGAGAGCCTGGCTGCGCCGGCCCGCGCGTATTGGCGGCCCGGGCCGAGGGTCAGTTGGTGGTCCAGGTCGAAGGGCGCGATCGCCGTTTTTCCGGCGATCCAGTCGCTGGCGTACTCGAAGCTGATGGTTTCGCGGCCGCGGTTGTTCGACCGTTCCAGATGGCCGAGCAGGGCGCTGCCTCCCAGGGTCTGGTCATCGAGCCTCACATCGAGCTCGGTCATGGCTTTTTGGTTGCGGGTGGGGACACAGCCGGCGCGCCGGTCCGTCTCCGGGTGGGGCGAGGTGGTGCGAGCTCGCTGTCTTGCAGTTCACGCCCCAGCTTGTCTTCCGCGCCGATCTTGTCGATGTCGCCAGCCAGACCCAGGACGGTCAAGACGCGGACCATCGCGGCGAGGCTGGTAGTGGGGTCTCCCCCCTCGAGCTTCTTGAGGGTGGGGACGCTCACGCCAACGCGCTCGGCCATGATCGCCTGCGTCATTTTCCGGCGCAGGCGCGCGGCGCGCAGGCGCTCGCCGAGCGCCTGGATAGCCCGTCGTGCGGAGGGGTGGGTCGGCGGTGTGCGCTTGGACATGAGAAATTAAATTACATCAGGTCCATCTATAGCGCAATTTAATTTTGCATTAGCGAGCTTGCTTGTTCATGTTAGGCAGGCGCGGGCCGGCGCCCGGGCCGAGGACCGAGGCGCAGCCCTGCCTGGCTTCACCGGACTGGGCTGTGCATGGCACCGGTGCGTTCCGGGCTCGGTCCACCATGGCTTGATCTTGCACACAGGCTCTGTATGCCACGGACACTTCATGCTTCCCTGCACACCAAGGAGGATGGATTGCCGGATGGTGGGCCTACCAGGACTCGAACCTGGAACCAAGGGATTCGCTTGACCCGAAGGTTTCCCTGCGGAGCGGACTATCTCTTCACCCTCCGCGGTGGCGGATAGGGTGCGGGACGCTCGAGCCTGTCATCAAGGGCACTGCAGCCCTCAGGTAGTCTCTGCACCTTCCGGCGGTGTACCGCCAGCTTGGCTCAGGGTTACCACCGGCCGAACCGCTGAGGCTTCCCTGAATTCATCCCGATCCCGTCCACGCGTTACCGCGCGGCGGCACCTTTCGATGAGTCCCCTGCTCTAACCATTGAGCTATAGGCCCACGACGCCATGGTAGCAACCTGCGCCCAGTACCCGATAGCGGCATTTTGCGACCTATGATGTGCTGATGGAGTCCAGAGAGTGCTGCGTCGTTTGCGATGCGCGGCTGACCGGTCGGCAGCGGCGATTTTGCTCGCGCCGATGCAAGAATCTCGACACCAATCAACGCCACCAGAGCTACAGCTCTCAACAAGCCAGGGGCCTGAAAAGAAAGCTGGCACTGCTGGAAGAATGCGGCAAGCGCTGCGCGCGCTGCGGTTATGGGCGCAATCTTGCGGCCTTGGTGTGGCACCACCTCGAGCCCGGGACGAAGTCTTTTTCGCTCGACATCCGCTCGCTTTCGAATCGCAGTGAGGCTGAGATTCGCAGGGAAGTGATGAAATGCATTCTGCTTTGCGCCAACTGCCATGCCGAGGAGCACTGGCCACAGTTCGCGCGCTCTTCCCCGTGATCTGAAAAACAACGGCCGTACTCGCGGCCGTTGTTGCACGACAAAAGGACAGCCGCCTCAAATCACTCGGTATCGAGAAACGACCGCAGCTGCTCCGAGCGGCTGGGGTGGCGCAGCTTGCGCAGCGCCTTGGCCTCGATCTGGCGGATGCGCTCGCGGGTGACGTCGAACTGCTTGCCGACCTCTTCCAGGGTGTGGTCGGTGTTCATGTCGATGCCGAAGCGCATGCGCAGCACCTTGGCCTCGCGCGGGGTCAGGCCGGCGAGCACGTCGCGCACGGTTTCGGTCAGGCCGGTGTTGGTGGCCGAGTCCACCGGCGACTCGATGTTGGTGTCCTCGATGAAGTCGCCCAGGTGCGAGTCCTCGTCGTCGCCGATCGGGGTCTCCATCGAGATCGGCTCCTTGGCGATCTTCATCACCTTGCGGATCTTGTCCTCGGGCATCTCCATTTCCTTGGCCAGTTCCTCCGGCGTCGGCTCGCGGCCGAACTGCTGCAGCATCTGGCGGGAAATGCGGTTGAGCTTGTTGATCGTCTCGATCATGTGCACCGGAATGCGGATGGTGCGCGCCTGGTCGGCGATCGAGCGGGTGATCGCCTGACGAATCCACCACGTCGCGTAGGTGGAGAACTTGTAGCCGCGGCGGTATTCGAACTTGTCGACCGCCTTCATCAGGCCGATGTTGCCCTCCTGGATCAGATCGAGGAACTGCAGGCCGCGGTTGGTGTATTTCTTGGCGATCGAAATCACCAGACGCAGGTTGGCCTCGACCATCTCCTTCTTGGCGCGCCGCGCCTTGGCTTCGCCGATCGACAGCGAGCGGTTGATCTCCTTGATGTCGGTCAGCGGCAGAAACAGCATGCGCTCGATCGCGGCCAGCTTTTCCTGCGCGGCGACGATCGCGTCGCGGCGGTTCTTGATCGCCGGTGCCCAGCGCTGCTTCTTGCGGCCGAGATGGTCGGCCCAGGCCAGGTTGGTCTCGTTGCTGGGGAAATTGGCCAGGAACTCGTCGCGCGGCATGCGCGAGGAGCGCACGCACAGGTCCATGACTTCGCGCTCGTGGCGGCGCACGTCGTTGACGATCTCGCGCAGCTTCTTGACCATGCCGTCGATCAGCGCCGACGGCAGCTTGAGCTTGAGGAAAGCCTCGGCCATCTGCTCGCGCACCTTCTGCTGCTTGCGCTCGCCCGGCTCGGTCCGGGCCGCGGCCTTCTCGAACCGGGCGTAGAACGCGCGCAGTTCGTCCATGCGCCGGCGCACCTCGACCGGATCGGGTCCGGTGGCGACGGCCTCTTCGTCATCGCTCTCGCCCTTGACCTTGGTGTCATCGGCCAAATCGTCGTCGGCGACCTCGATCGCCTCGACCAGGACCGGTGGCGGCAGCGGTCCGGGAACCTCGACGTCGTTGAAGCCGGCGAGAATCTCGGACAGGCGCTTCTTGCCGTCGAGATGCTGGTCGTATTCCTCGAGCAGCAACTGGATCGACCACGGGAAACTGGCCAGCGCGGTCTGCACCTGGTTCAGGCCTTCCTCGATGCGCTTGGCGATGGCGATCTCGCCCTCGCGGGTCAGCAGCTCGACGGTGCCCATTTCGCGCATGTACATGCGCACCGGATCGGTGGTGCGGCCGACCTCGGCGTCCACCGCCGAGAGCAGCGCGACGGCTTCCTCGGTGGCGGTTTCGTCGTCCACGCCGCTGGTCGGCGCTTCCGGCAGCAGCAGTTCGGTATCGGGTGCGACCTCGTGCACCTCGATGCCCATGCCGTTGATCATGCCGATGATGTCTTCGATCTGCTCCGGATCGACGATGTCGTCCGGCAGGTGATCGTTGACCTCGGCGTAGGTCAGGTAGCCCTGCTCACGGCCCTTGGTGATGAGCTGCTTGATTTCGGACTGCTGCTCGTGGGGGTTGTTGGCCATGCCGGCACCGCCTGGGAGTTGAACCGCACAGTATAGCGAGATGGTGATTTTCTGACCAGAGATCAAGCCGGATGTTCCCGGCCAAAGCGGCCGCTGTTCACCGCGCCTGCAGCCAGAAGGTGACCGGTCCGTCGTTGACCAGGTGCACGCGCATGGCGGCGCCGAAGCGCCCGGTCGCGACCACGGGATGTGCCGCGCGCGCGCGTTCGACCAGGCGCTCGAACCAGGCCTGTGCCTGCGCCGGCGGCGCGGCGGTAGCGAAGCCGGGGCGCATGCCCTTGCGGGTATCCGCGGCGAGGGTGAACTGGCTGACCAGCAGCAGGCCGCCGCCGGTGTCCGCGAGCGAGCGGTTCATGCGCCCCGCGGCATCGGCGAACACACGGTAGCCGAGCAGGCGTTCGAGCAGGCGCGTCACCTGCGCCTCGCCGTCGGCGGGCTCGACCGCGACCAGCGCCAACAGTCCGGGGCCGATCGCGCCCACGGTTGCGGCGTCCACCTCGACGCGGGCTTCGCTGACGCGCTGGATCAGGGCGATCATCCCGGCGTACGGCCGGGGCGTGGATCGAGGGCGAATGAGCCGGACGACATCGACGGAACCGGCATGGCTGCGGGACGTGGCGTGATAGCACCGCGCCGCCGCCGGCACAAGCGCGGCTAAACTCGCGGCTTTCGCCGGAGATCGCATGCGCCCCACGGTGGCCCTCGTCTATGGACTGCTGCGCCTGGCCGGTGTGCTGCCGCTGCGCGCCCTGCACGCGGCGGGCGCGGCGCTGGGCGGGCTGGTCTGGCGCCTGCAGCGGCGCGAGCGGCGGCACGTCGAGGAGAATCTGGCGATCGCCCGCCCCGGGCTCGATGCCGAGGCCCGCGCCGCGCTGGCGCGCGCGTGTCTGCGCGAGACCGGCAAGAGTCTTCTGGAACTCGGCAAGGTCTGGGGCGGTGGCGCGCGGCGCGCGCTGGCGCTGGTGCGCGAGGTCGAGGGCCTGGATCTGTTCGAGGACGCGCGCCGCGGCGGCCGCGGGCTGATCATCGCCGCGCCGCATCTCGGTTGCTGGGAGCTGCTCAATCACTGGCTGGGCGCGCGCACCGCGCTGGCCATCCTCTATCGGCCGCCGCCGCGCGCGCAGTGGGAGCCGCTGCTCAAGCGCGCGCGCGGCGAGTTCGCGCCGGAACAGGTGCGCACCGACGGCGCCGGCGTGCGCGTGCTCTACAAGCGCCTCGCCGCCGGCGGGGTCGTGGGCATCCTGCCCGACCAGCAGCCCGGGCGCGGCGAGGGCACCTTCGCGCCGTTCTTCGGCACCGCGGCGCACACCATGGTGCTGCTGCCGCGGCTGGCGGCGCGCACCGGCGCCACGGTGCTGTTCGCCTTCATGCAGCGGCTGCCGCGCGGGGCGGGGTTTCGCCTGCATTTTCTGCCGGCGCCCGATGGTCTGACCGATGCCGATCCGGTCATCGCCGCCGGCGCGCTCAACCGCGGCGTCGAGGCCTGCGTCGAGCGCGCCTTCACCCAGTATCAGTGGACCTACCGGCGCTGGTCGGACCGCCCGCCGGGCGAGCCGGCCGACGCGGCGCCGCGCGGCGATTGATCCGCGTCAGGCCGATTCGACGCGGCGCAGGAATACCCGCATCTCCTTCGCCGCCTGCACGTCACCGCGGGCTTCGGCGACGGCGATGCCGCTGCGCCACGCGTCCGCTGCCGCGGCGCCGGCGCCGGTCGCATGCAGGGCCCTCCCCAGCAGCTTCCATGCGGCCGAGTAATGCGGATCGAAGCTCACCGCGGCGCGCAGCTCGGTCGCTGCAGCCGCGGCATCGCCGGTCGCCAGCAGCGCCTGGCCCAGTGCGAAGCGCAGCAGGGCGCCGTCGCGCGGGCCGCCGCACCGGGCGCGCAGACGGGCGATGGCATCGGGACTCATGGGGCGAGCGGACTCAGCGCAGCGCGATAACGCGCGTCGTCCGGCGGATACAGCACCGTCGGTACACGCGGCTCCGGCGGCATGCGGCCTGCACGCAGCGCGGCCAGGCTCGGCGCCGGCCAGATCACCAGCCAGACCGCGCGAAACGGCTGTACGTACAGCGCATCGCGCAGATCCGCCGGTTGCAGGCGGGCCGGGTAGTCGATGACCAGGCCATCGGGATGCGCAGCGGCCCAATTCGTGAGCGCCTGGCCATCGTCGAGCCGGGTGATCGGGCGCGTCAGCCGGCCCAGGTAGTGGTACTGGCCGTCATAGAGGCCCAGATTGGCGATCGGCCGGCCCTGCGCCTCGGCGCGTGCCAGCAGCGTGGCCGCGGGTTGCAGGTTGAATGCCGGCCACAGGGTCAGGCTGAACAGGCCGTTGGCGGTCGCGGCTCCGACCAGTCCGGCGAAGGCGATGCGGCGCAGCTCGCCGCGCCCGCGCAACAGCAACAGCAGGCCGAGCAGCAGGTAGATCACGCCGAAGCCGGGGCTGACCGGCGCCAGCGCCGCGAACCAGTGATTGGCGACCTGCCCGCGGGCGACCAACTGCGGCAGCGCGAACAGCGCCAGCGCCAGTGCGAAGCTGGCCAGCGCCAGCGGCCACGGCGTCAGCCAGGCGCTGCGCGCCAGACCGATGTGGCGCTCGCGCAGATGCGCCACCGCCGCCGCCAGCAGCAGGGCGAAGCCGGCGTAGTCCGGCAGCAGGTAGTAGGGCTGCTTGCCGCTGACCAGCGAGAACGCCAGCAGCAGCGGGCCCAGCCAGACGAACAGGAAGCGCAGCCCCGGCTCGAA
Source organism: Pseudomonadota bacterium (assembly GCA_021815695.1). Taxonomy (GTDB): domain Bacteria; phylum Pseudomonadota; class Gammaproteobacteria; order Xanthomonadales; family Rhodanobacteraceae; genus Metallibacterium. The sequence continues at coordinate 29,701 of JAKAZT010000008.1, read as the reverse complement.
CGGCCGCCGCAGCAGACCCAGCGCCGCCCATGCCCGCGGCCACAGCGCGAACGGAAAGATCAGCACCGGCAGCAGCGGCAGGTACCACCAGAACGGCTTGGCGTGCGCGAACGCATCCACCACACGGCCCGCGGTCTGGTGGAACAGCAACTGGTTTCGATACACCGCGCCACCGGCCCATGCCGCCGGCAGCGCCCACGCCAGCAGCATCGCCACGCCGGCCAGCAGCGCCAGCGCGCCGCCGAGATACCAGCGTCTGCGCTCGCGCCGCGCCCAGTCGTTCCACAGCGGACCCAGCAGCCAGGGAAAGATCACGTGCAGCAGCATCACCGGGCCCTTGGTCAGCAGGCCGAGGCCGACCGCCAGCGCGAACCAGCCCCAGCGCGGGGCTTCGCGACGCGACCCCGGTGTCAGCGCCAGCAGCGCCCCCAGCACGCAGGCGGCCAGCAGCACCTCGTACATGATTTGCAGGCCGAACAGGAAACCGTAGCCGAATGCCATCAGCAGCCACGGCGTGGCCCGCGCCACCCACGGCCGCTCGGGGAACAGTCGGCGCGCCAGCGCCGTGGCCAGCACCAGTTCGGCCGCGCCGATCAGCACCTCGAGCAGGCGCGGCCAGACATCGCCGACGCCGCCCACCGCCCAGCCGAGATGGATCAGCCAGAACAGCAGCGGCGCCTTGTCGCTGTAGGGCGCGCCGTTGAGGTAGGGCACCAGGAAGTGATGGCCGTGCCACATCTCCCAGGCCACCGACAGCGTGCGGGTGGAAAAAATCGGCATCGGTCCGTGCTGGAAGATCGCGACCAGCGCGACCGTCAGCCACAGCGGCAGCCAGGGCCACAGCGCGCGCAGGGTGTCGTAACGGCGGGAATGGGAGCGCATCGTGCACTCGGTGCGGAGGGTCGCGGCAGTTTACCCGAGCGCTGCGCGCGCTCCGGCCGCGGCTACACTGATCGCATCGCACCGACTGGCACGTCGATGTCTTCGCGTCCTCCGATCTCCGCCTGCGTGATCACGCTCAACGAGGCCGACCGCATCGAGGCCTGCCTCGACTCGCTGGCGTTCTGCGACGAGATCGTGGTGGTGGACTCGGGCTCGACCGACGCCACCCGCGAGCTGGCGGCTGCGCGCGGCGCACGTGTGCTGCTGCGGACGTTCGACGGCTACCGCACGCAGAAGGACCATGCCGTGCGCAATGCCGCTCACGACTGGATCCTGTTCCTCGACGCCGACGAGCGGGTGACGCCGGCGCTGCGCGCCAGCATCGAGGCCGCGCGTGACGCCGGTTTTGCCGTCGCCGGCTACCGCTGCGCGCGCGCCACCGAGTATTTCGGCGCCTTCCTGCGCCACGGCAACGCCTATCCCGACCGCGTGCTGCGGCTGTTCGACCGCCGTCGCGGCGGCTTTCGCGGCGACCGCGAGATCCACGAGCACGTCGAGGTCGAGGGCACCGTGGCGACGCTGGCCGGCGATCTCGAGCATCACGCCTACCGCTCGCTCGACGATCAGTTGCAGCGCCTGGACCGCTACGCGCGGATGATGGCTGCGCATCTGCACGCCGCGGGGCGGCGCGCGCGCATCGCCAACATCCTGATCAACCCCGCCTGGCGCTTCCTGCGCGGCTATCTGCTGCGCGGCGGCTTCCGTGACGGCTGGCGCGGCCTGGTCTATGCCAGCGTCGAGGCCAATTACGTGCGGCAGAAATTCATCCGCCTGTGGTTGCTGCAGCGGCAGTCGGGCCGCTGACAGCCAGCCGGCGCAGGCGCAATGACACGCCCAGCGCGGCGCCGAGCAGGATCATCAGCGGCGTGCGCATGTAGCCGTTGCTCCACAGCAGGAAGTCGAAGCCGTTGACGATCAGCACGATCGCCAGGCTGCCGAGCAGGGTCCGGCACAACAGCGGGTCGAATGGCGGCAGACGCCGCGCGCGCCACAGATCGCGCAGCAGCACGCCGGACATCGCCGCCAGCAGCACCAGCCCGACCGCGCCGAGACCGACCGCGATCTGCAGGTAGGCGTCGTGCAGATGCGGCGGCACGTAGCTGCCCCAGCGCAGCCCCGACGCCGCAATCAGCGGACCGATGCTGCGCAGACCCCAGCCGAACAAGGGTGCGTGCAGCCAGGCCTTGATGCCCAGCGCGTACAGGTCCAGGCGCAGCCCCACCGACGATGTCGCCAGCACGGCGCGATCGTCGTGCAACAGCGCCTGCGCCAGTGCCCAGCCGCCTTGCAGGCGCGCGCTGGTCTGCGGCTGGCCCAGAAACCATGCCACCGCAAGCAGTGCCAGCAGACCGGCTGTTGTGCGCAGACGGCGATTGCGGCCGCGTGCAGGTTCTGCAGCGGTGTGCCGCAGCCCGATGGACGCCAAGGGCAGGGTCAGCGCCAGTGCCAGCCAGGCGCCGCGCGATTGCGCGAACAGCAGCGCGGCGGAAAACAGGAGCAACCCCAGTATCAGCATCGCGGTTGCGGTAGCGCGCGCGATCGCCCGCACCGGCCGGTGCGGGCGCTGCGTCTGCAGCACCAGTCCCAGCACCGCGATCGCGGCCAGCATGCCGACCAGATTCTCGGCATAGCCGAGGCGCAGGCGCAGGCTGCCATCGAGCAGCGCGCCGAGGTCCTGCCAGGGCATTTCCGACAGGGTCCATGCAGCCATCCCGGCCAGCATCAGCGCCAGCGCCGGCCAGGTCCAGCGCGGGTGCTCGGCAAGCCACCAGCCGATCACGCAGGCGAAGGCGCCGAGCTTCACCGGCTCGGCGACCGCCGAAAGCTGCAGCGCGAAGCCGATGGCGGGAGTGCGCTGCGCCGCCAGCACGGACTGCGCGATGCCATAGGCCGCGAACAGCAGCAGCAGTCGCGCAAACGGATGCGCGGCCAGTTCGCGCCACGGCGTGCGACCGGCGAGCAGCAGCGCCAGCAGCATCAGGTCGGCGCCGTAGCTGGCGCTGAGCGGTTTCGGGAACTGCGTGGCCGCGAACAGCGCGCAAATCGCCAGCCCGATCGCCGCCAGCTGCGAGGCGCGATGCACGCGCGCCGCCGGCGTCGCGATTGCACGATTCACTGCAGGGTGGACTCCAGCGCGGAGCCGACGCGGCGCACGAACGCGCGGCGGTTGTCGTCATACCAGGCGCGGGCGCGCTCACGCAGGGTTGCGATCTCGGCGTCACTGAGCGCCATGGCGCGGCGCACGGTGTCGGCCATGGCTGTCTCGTCGAAGAAGTAGCGCGTCGCCAGCGCCATCGGTTCGGTCTTGCAGTAGGGCACCAGCAGGCCCCGCTCCGGCGTGACCAGCTCGTTCATCGGCGGCGCGTCCACCGTCATCGTCACCGCACCCACGCCCAGCGCCTCGACCAGGTAGTGGCCCCAGGCGTCGGTCTCGGAGGTGCACACGTGGAAGACATGCTGGTTCTGCAGGCGCTTGAGTTCACGGAACTGCGCCGTCTGTGCCGGATCGAGGTATTCGATGCGATGCCGGATATTGGGTGCGCTCGCCGCCGACCAGGCCTCGCGCGGATCCTGCAGCACGGTCAGCGTCGGCCACTCCGGATGCCGGCTCCACAGCTCGATCAGCCGGCGCGTGCCCTTGGTGCGGCTGGCGCCGGCGAGGTGGAAGAAGCTGCGTTCGCGGCGCACGGACGGATCGAGACGGTCCTCGCTGTCGAAACCCAGACGCAGGGCATGGCAACCCAGTTGCTCGAAGATGCCCAGCGCGTGACTGGACTTGGCCCAGACCGCGTCGATCTGCGGCAGATAGCCCAGATCACGGCGATCGAACCATTCGGGATTGGGCAGCGCGACGTTGCGCCGCGCATGCAGCAGATGGTCGGGCCAGACATGCTCGAACATCACATTGAGATCGAACTGTCGCGGCGGCCTCGCGCGCAGGCCCATGTGGTGGACGAAGCGCTGGGCACGGACATAGGTACGGATGCGCCAGCTGCGTCGCCAGCGCTCCTGCTCCGCGCCCAGTGCCGTGATCGCCACGTCGCAGCCCTGGCGGCGCAGGGCTGCCGCCAGCAGGCGGTAATCCCGCGACAGGCCGAAGCCATTGTCGCGAACGATCAGGTTGACGGATGTCATGCGATGGCTCCTTGATCGCGCAACGCGCTCTGTCCGCAAAGCCTGCGGGCAGACTCCCTCCCCCTGATACGGATTCGAGTATGCCCGGCGGGCATGTGAAAACCCTGTCTCGCGACTGAATCAACGCGTGTCGCGGGCCACGGTTGACAACGGCTGCCGAGCACTGCCGCGCCGACGCACGTGCCCGCCGCCTGTCGGCGACTCCCCGGCGCATGCGAAACTGGGCGCTGGGCGCAGCCGGAGCTGTCGGCTTCTGGGAGGGCAATCGATGAAAACCGCCATGATCACCGGAATCACCGGCCAGGACGGGGCCTATCTCGCCGAGTTGCTGCTGGCCCGGGGCTATCGCGTGATCGGCACCTACCGTCGCACCAGTTCGGTCAACTTCTGGCGCATCGAGGAACTCGGTGTCGCCGGGCATCCGCAGCTGACGCTGGTCGAATACGACCTCACCGATCCCGGTTGCAGCATGCGCCTGCTGCAGCAATGGCGGCCGCAGGAGGTCTACAACCTCGCCGCGCAGAGCTTCGTCGGCGTGTCCTTCGACCAGCCGGTGACCACCGCGCACATCACCGGCATCGGCGCGCTGAACCTGCTCGAGGCGATCCGCGCGGTCGATCCCGGCATCCGCTACTACCAGGCCTCGACGTCGGAGATGTTCGGCAAGGTGCAGAGCGTGCCGCAGGACGAACGTACGCCGTTCTATCCGCGCAGTCCGTACGGTGTCGCCAAGCTGTTCGCGCACTGGGCCACGGTCAACTACCGGGAGTCCTACGGCATCTTCGGCGCCAGCGGCATCCTGTTCAATCACGAATCGCCGCTGCGCGGACGCGAATTCGTCACGCGCAAGATCACCGACGCCGCCGCGCGCATCAAGCTCGGCAAGCTCGACGTGCTCGAACTGGGCAACCTCGACGCCAAGCGTGACTGGGGCTACGCCCGCGAGTACGTCGAGGGCATGTGGCGGATGCTGCAGGCGGCCGTGCCGGAAACCTACGTGCTGGCCACCGGCCGTACCGAGAGCGTGCGCGATTTCGTGACCATGGCCTTTCGCGCCGTCGGTTTCGAGCTGGCCTGGCGTGGCACCGGTCTCGACGAGACCGGCGTCGATGCGCGCAGTGGCCGCGTGCTGGTGCGCGTGCATCCCCGCTTCCATCGCCCGGCCGAGGTCGATCTGCTGATCGGCAACGGTGCCAGGGCGCGTGCCGAACTCGGCTGGGCACCGCAGACCACGCTGGAGCAGCTGTGCGCGATGATGATCGAGGCGGATCTGCGGCGGGTCGCGCATGGCTTCTCGCACTGAGCCGACGCGCCGCCGGATCCTGCTGACGGGGCACAGCGGCTTCACCGGACACTACGTGCGCCGCGAACTGGAGACCGCCGGGCACGAGGTGATCGGTCTGGCGCAGACCCATTCCGGTGCCGAGCAGCCGGTGGACCTGCTCGATCGCAATGCATTGAACGCGGCGGTGCACGCGGCCGCGCCCGACGCCGTGATCCATCTCGCCGCGATCGCCTTCGTGGCGCATGACGACGTCGAGTCGCTGTATCGGGTCAACGTCGCCGGCACCCGCAACCTGCTGGCCGCGCTGGCGTCGCTGCCGCAGCCGCCGCGCGCGGTGATCCTCGCCAGCAGCGCCAATATCTACGGCAATGCCGGTGTCGAGTCGATCGACGAGAACACGCCGCCGGCGCCGAGCAACGACTACGCGGTCAGCAAGCTCGCCATGGAGTACATGGCGCGGCTGTGGCTCGACCGGCTGCCGATCACCCTGGTGCGGCCGTTCAATTACACCGGCGTCGGCCAGGGCGCGCAGTTCCTGATCCCGAAGATCGTCGATCATTTTCGCCGCGGCGCGCGCGTGATCGAGCTCGGAAACACCGGCATCGCCCGCGATTTTCTCGACGTGCGCGCGGTGGCGGTGGCGTATGCGCGGCTGCTCGAGGCGGCACCGGCGGGCGCGGTGCTGAATCTGTGCGGCGGGCGCGCCTGCACGCTGGCCGAGGTGCTGGCGCTGATGGCGGAGATCGCCGGCTATGCGATCGAGGTGCGGGTCAATCCCGCCTTCGTGCGCAGCCACGAAGTGCGGCGTCTGGTCGGATCGGATGCGCGCCTGCGCGACTGCATCGGCGCGCTGCCGCAGATCACCTTCGCCGACACCCTGCGCTGGATGTACGCACAGCCGGTCTGAGGGTCGGTTTGCCGGAGCGGCCCCTGCCGCGCGGCCTGCAAGCAGGCGGGTGCGTGTCTGCCGCGCCGCCTTCACTGCGCCGCGTCGGCATGCTCGTCGCGACGGCACGGTACTGTGTTCGCGCCATCCCGGCACTCACTCCGCGGCGACCGCGCGTACCGCGGCGTCGAGGCGGGTGCGGAACGCCGCGTCGTTGCCCTCGAACCAGGCGCGTGCGGCGGCGCCAAGGCGCGCGATCGCGGCGGCGTCCAGCGCCAGGGCGTGCGCCACGGCGGCTTCCATCGAGGACTCGTCGAAAAAATACGTCGTCGCCAGATTCTGCGTGCCGGTGCGGTCGGCGGCCACCAGCAGGCCGCGTTCGGGCGTCACCAGTTCGTGCATCGGCGGCGCGTCGAGGGTGATCACCAGCGCGCCCAGGCCCATTGCTTCGACGATGTAATGGCCGAAGCCCTCGGTCTCCGACGGGCACAGATGAAACACGTGCGCATTCTGCAGGCGTTGCAGTTCGGCATCGTCGAGATAGTCCACGCGATGGTCGATGTTGGCCGCCGCGGCGCCCGGCAATGCGGTGCGCGGGTTCTGCACCACGGTCAGCCGCGGCCATTCCGGATGCCGCCGCCACAGCGCCAGCAGGCGCTCGGTGCCCTTGTTCTGGCTGCGCCCGGCGAGATGGAAGAACGCGCGCTCGCGCGGCACCGCGCGATCGAGGCGATCCTCGCTGGTGAAGCCGGTGTAGGTGACGCGGCAGCCGAGTTGCCCGAACAGTGTCAGTGCGTGCCGGGTCTGCGCGAACACGTGATCGATGATCGGCAGCGCGATGCGGTCGCTGTCGAGAAACCATTCCGGATGCGGCAGCAGCACGTTGCGCCGCGCGATCGGCGCGTATTCCGGACGCACGTGCTCGATCATGATGTTGAGGTCGTAGCGCCGGCGCGAATCGTCACCCCGCAGGCGTTGCCAGGCGATGCGCGCGCGCAGTTTCCACGGACGCAGGATCTTGCGCAGCTTGCCGCGGCGCAGGGCGCTGACATGCACCTGGTGGCCGGCGGCGGTCAGCGCGCCGCCCAGCAGGCGCAGGTGGCGGGTCAGGCCGAAGCCGTTGTCCCAGACGATCACGTTGACGCGCATCGGCTCGCTCGTGCCTCGTGGATCAGCGCGCCCGACCATTGCCGGCGCGCTTGACGAACGCGGCATAGTACATGCCGTCGAGGCCATCCTCGCCGGGCAGGATCTGCCAGCCGGGACCGTCGGCCCGGCCCGCGGGCAGCGCGATCGGCACGCCCTCGGCATCGGCATGGCCGGTGGCGAATGCGGCGGCGACCGCGCTGTTCTCGGCGCGCAGCAGCGAGCAGGTCGCATACAGCAGGCGCCCGTCTGGCGCCAGCAGTGGCCACAGCGCATCGAGCAATCCGAGCTGGGTCTGCGCCAGCGCCGGGATGTCGGTCGCGCGCCGATGCAGACGCACGTCCGGCTGCCGGCGCAGCACGCCGGTCGCCGAGCACGGCGCGTCGAGCAGGATGCGATCGAAGCGGCGTCCATCCCACCATTCCGCAGGCCTTGCGGCATCGCCGGCACGCAGTGTCGCGGTCAGGCCGAGACGCTCGAGATTGGCGGTCACGCGGGCCAGACGTTCCGGTTCGCGGTCGAGCGCAAGCAGATCGAGGTCGGCGCGCTCGAGCAGGTGACAGGCCTTGCCGCCGGGTGCCGCGCAGGCGTCGAGCACGCGCAGGCCCGGCGTCACGTCGAGCAGATCGGCGGCGATCTGCGCGGCGCCGTCCTGGACCGCGATCGCGCCCTCGCTCCAGCCGGGCAGGCGGGTGACGTCGGTGCCGGCGTCGAGCAGCACGGCGTCGCTCAACCAGGCGTGTGCGTGCGCGGCGTGGCCGGCGGCAGCGAGCGTGACGATGACCTCGTCACGGCGGCCGCGGCGGCGGTTGACGCGCAGCGTCGGCGGTGCCTCGGCATTGATCGTCGCCAGCACGGAGCCGACCGATTCGGGCCAGTCATGTGCGATCGCGTCCAGCAACCAGCGCGGCAGGGCGTGGCGGGTGACCGCATCGGCGTCGAGCGCGGCCGCGAGTGCGGCGCGCTCGCGCAGGAAGCGCCGCAGCACCGCGTTGATCAGTCCCGACTGGTGACCGTGGCCGAGCACGCGCGCGGCCTCCACGGTAGCCGCCACCGCGGCGTACTCCGGCAGGCGCATGCGCTCGATCTGCACCAGGCCGAGGATCAGCAGCGCGTGCAGCGCCGGCAGACGCGTGCGCAGCGGACGCTCGATCAGGCGCGCCAGCAGCGCGTCGTAGCGCAGCCAGTAACGCGCGCCCTCGTGCAGCAGCGCCGCCAGCAGGGCGCGGTCGCGCGGATCGGCCAGCGTCACCACCGCGCGTGCCTGCACTTCGCGCAGGGAGGCGCCGCGCAGTGCCACCTCGGCCAGCGCCTGTGCCGCGAGGGCGCGCGGGTCGTTCATGCGCGTGAGCGCAGTTCGGGGCGCGCGTTGAGAAAATCCGCCACCGGCAGTGGCCGGCCGCCGGCACGCTGGATCCGTGTGATGCGCAGGATGCCGTCGCCGGTGGCGAGATCGAGACCGTCGCGGCCGGCGCCCAGCAGCGTGCCGGGCGCCGCGTCTGCGCGGCCGGGCAGCGTCGCCGCGGCCCACACCCGCAGGCGTTCGCCGGCGAGCACGGCCTCGGCCACCGGCCACGGATCGAAGGCGCGCACCTTGCGCGCCAGCGCCGCGGCGGAATCGCCGAAATCGAGCACGGCCTCGGCCTTGTCCAGCTTGTGCGCATAGGTGATGCCGACGTCGGGCTGCGGCCGGGCCGCGAGCGCCGCGCCGCGCGTGACGCAGTCCAGACCTTCGCCGAGCACCTCGGCACCGAGTGCGGCCAGGCGATCGTGCAGGCGGCCGCCGGTGTCGTCGGCAGCAATCGGCGTGCGCCGCGTCAGCAGCACCGGGCCGGTGTCGAGGCCGGGCTCCATCTGCATCAGGCAGACGCCGGTCTCGGCGTCGCCGGCGAGCAACGCCCGCTGGATCGGCGCCGCGCCGCGCCAGCGCGGCAGCAGCGAGGCATGCACGTTCCAGCAGCCCAGACGCGGAATCGCCAGCACCGCGCGCGGCAGGATCAGGCCGTAGGCGACCACCACCAGCAGGTCCGGCGCCAGTTCGCGCAGGCGCTGCTGCACCGCGGCGGTCTTCAGCGATTCGGGCTGCTCGATCGCCAGTCCGGCGGCCCGCGCCGCCTGCTTGACCGCACTGGCCGTCAGTTGTCGACCGCGACCGGCGGGGCGATCGGGTTGCGTGCAGACGGTGATCACCTCGACGCCGGCGGCGGCGCGGCAGGCCTCGAGGCAGGGCACGGCGAATTCCGGTGTTCCGGCGAACACCACGCGCAGGCGATCGGGCATGGGAGGCCTCAGGCCGAGGCTGCCGCAGGCGCAGCCTGCCGGCGCTGCTTCTCGAGCTTCTTGCGGACCATCGCGCGCTTGAGCGGCGAGAGATAGTCGACGAACAGCTTGCCTTCCAGATGGTCCATCTCGTGCTGGATGCACACCGCCAGCAGGCCGTCGGTCTCGAGCGTGAAGGACACGCCATCGGTGTCCTGCGCCTGCACCACGATGCGGTTGGCGCGCTCGACGTCGGCGAAGATGCCGGGTACCGACAGGCAGCCTTCCTGGTAGACCTGCACGCCTTCGCGTTCGAGGATGCGCGGATTGACCAGCACGCGCGGGTCGTCCTTGTCCTCGCTGACGTCGGCGACCAGCAGGCGTCGATGCACATCGACCTGGCTGGCGGCCAGCCCGATGCCGGGCGCGGCGTACATGGTCTCGAGCAGGTCCGCCGCGAGCCGTTCGAGCGCAGGGTCGAACACGGTCACCGGCTGCGCGACGGTGCGCAGGCGGGGGTCCGGATATTCGAGAATCGTGAGCTGGGCCATGGTCGTTTCCGGGGCGGAACTGCGGACGAATCGGCGGAATGCAAGCCATTCCACCCCTAGTATTTCGCATTGTAAGCCTGTCCCGGGACAGGCGCGAGGCCGGTTCCGACGGCGATTGTTCGCGCTATCGGGCTGGGCTACACTCCAGAAACCCTAGGGGGAACGGGGAATTGCCAGCCATGCTTAAGAAATCCCTTGCGCTTCTCGCCGGCATGCTGTGCTCGCTGGCCGTTTTCGCCGCCACGTCGGACCTGCGCGCCAACGCGCCGGCCTCCTACACCGTGCGCAAAGGCGACACGCTGTGGAGCATCTCCGCGCACTTCCTCAGGAAGCCGTGGCTGTGGCCGGAAATCTGGCAGGCCAATCCGCAGGTGAAAAATCCGCACCGCATCTACCCGGGCGATGTGCTCGATCTCGCCTATCTCGGCAATGGTCAAGGCGTGGTGCGACTCGAGCCGCGCGTGCGCAGCACCGAGCTCGGCGAAGCGATCGAGCCGCTGCCGCTGGCCGGATTGAAGCCGTTCCTGGCCGACACCCGGGTATTCCCCAATCGCGATGCGCTGGCCAAGGCCCCCTACGTGGTCGGCTTCGAGGAAAACCAGCTGCGCGGCGTGTCCGGACAATTCGTGTATGTGCGCGGGCTGGACGCCAAGCCCGGCGAACGCTTCGCGGTGGTACGCCCCAGTCACGTTTTCCTGACCTTCCATCCGGATGCCGGGTCCCGCGACCAGATCGCGCAGTCGCTCGACAGCAATGTCGACATGTACACCGGGCCGTGGCATCGCGACGAGATGGGCTATGCCGACCGGGACCGGCTGTCGAGCGGGCATGCGCTGGGCTACGAGGGCACCGTGATCGGGACCGTCGAGGTGTTGCGCACCGGCGATCCTTCGACCCTGCTGGCGGTGTCGTCGACGATGGAGCTGCGCAAGGGTGACCGCATCCTGCCGCTGGACACGCATCCCTACGACTCCGACTACTACCCGCACGCGCCCAAGGCATTGCCGCCGAACATGCGCGTGATCGCCTTCAGCGATGCCATGGACGCGGTCGGTCCGCATCAGGTGGTGGCGCTGTCGGCGGGCAAGGACGAGGGCGTCGACAACGGCCAGACCTATTCGATCTATCAGCCGGGCGATCGCATCCACGACGATGTGGCCTCGTCCAGCCAGGCGCGCAGCTTCGGCCAGGAAGTGACCCTGCCGGCCGAGTTCATCGGTCATGTGATGATCTTTCGCACCTTCGACCACGTCAGCTACGGGCTGGTGATGGATGGCGTCAAGCCGGTCCATCTGGGTGCCGAATTGCGCATGCCCGACTGATCCGGGCGTAGTCCGATTCCGACGCCACGGCGCGGCTGCTGCCGCGCCGTTTGCGTTTCAGACTGGCGCGCGTGGACCTGCGCCCCGATCTCGATGACTGGCTTTCCCTGCTGCGCACGCCGACGCTGGGCGCCGCGACACTGCGGGCACTGCTGGCACGGCACGGTTCGGCGGCGGATGTCCGCGCGGCGCTGCGGCGACCCGACTGCATCCTGGCCGCGCCGGCGCGGGCCTGGACCGAGGCCCCCGATCGCGCGCGCCTTGCGGCGGATCGGCTCTGGCTGCAGCAGCCGGGACATCGTCTGCTGTGCTGCGACGAGGCCGACTTCCCGCCGCAACTGCAAGCCGGCGCCGGCGCCCCGATCGCGCTGTTCGTCGCCGGCGACGCGGCATTGCTGCTGCGGCCACAGGTGGCGGTGGTCGGCGCACGCGCGGCGACGCCGGCCGGGCTGGCGCTGGCCAGCCGGTTTGCCGCGGCGCTGGCCACGGCGGGCCTCACCGTCGCCAGCGGCCTCGCCGAGGGCGTGGACGCGGCCGCGCACCGCGCTGCGCTGAAGCATGCCGGTGGCACGCTGGCGGTGGTCGGTACCGGCGCCGATCGCGTCTATCCGCGCCATCACCGCGAACTGGCCGCGACGATCGCCGCACGCGGCGCGGTGGTCAGTCCGTTCGTCCCCGCAAGCCCGCCGCTGGCGGCGCATTTTCCGCAGCGCAATCGGGTGCTGGCGGGACTGGCGCTCGGGGTACTGGTGATCGAGGCCGGCGTCCGCTCCGGGGCGCGCATCACCGCGCGCGCGGCGGTCGATCTGGATCGCGAGGTATTCGCGCTGCCGGGCGCGATCGGCAACCCGCTGGCGCGCGGCTGCCATGCGCTGATTCGCGAGGGCGCGACGCTGGTGGAGGATCCTGCCGAAGTGATCGCTGCGCTGACGCCGGCGGCGCGCGCACTGGGGGCCGAGCTGCGCAGCCGGCTCGACGCCGAGCCCGCGCCCGCCGCCACGCCGGGCATCGCCGATGCCGCCGCGACCGTGGCGCTGCTGGACGCGCTGGGCCACGTGCCCGCGGCGTTGGACGAATTGTGCGCACGCACCGGCGCCGGCAGCGCGGCACTGGCCGCGGAACTGGCCCTGCTCGAACTCGACGGCCGCGTCGCCCAACTGGCGGGCGGACGATGGCAGCGCGTCGGCTGAAATGCCGCAGTCCGTTCAGCGCCCGGCATTGCCGCCGATCTCCGCGCGCAGGCGCTCGGCAAGGCGGCTGGCGCGCTGCATCGGCGTGTCGAGCGCGGCTTCGAGTACGCCGCTGCCGGCCCACAGATCGAGCTGGCGGCGCGCGCGCGTGGCGCCGGTGTAGAGCAACTCGCGGCTGAGCCCGCGTCCCGGCAGCGCGGGCAGGATCAGGACCACGCGCTCGAATTCCGAGCCCTGGCTCTTGTGCACGGTCATCGCATAAGCGGTTTCGTGCGCCGGCAACGCCGGCAGCGCCACGGCGCGCGGCTCCGGGCTCCCGTTGCCCTCGAACCACGCGCGCGGCAGACCGTCGGTGCCGGCGTGAACCACGCCGAAATCGCCGTTGACCAGGCCCAGACCGCGCTCGCCGGCGGTGATCAGCAGCGGGCGGCCGATGTACCAGGGGTCCTCGGTGTCCAGCCCGAAGCGTCGCCGCAGCAGGCCATCGATCAGGTGATTGATGGTGCGCTGCCCGAACGCGCCCGAGCGCAGCGCGGTCAGCACGCGGCTGCCGCGCAGCGCGGCCAGCGCAGCCAGCGGGCTGGCCGCCTGCAGCAGGTCATCGAACAGGCCGGTGCCGTGCGGCGGATCGATCGTGGCGCGCAGCATCCGCGCCAGCGCCGCGGCATCGGCAAGGGTTGCGGCGTGCAGTATCCGCGCGTGCGCCGGATCGGCAGCCAGCTCGCGCACCCGCGCCGCATCGCCGGCGCGGATCGCTGCGGCCAGATCGAGCAGGACGCCGGACGCGCGCCAGACGGTGCGCAGACGCAGCACGTGACCGGTCAGTGGCGCCGCGCTGGTCGTCACCGCCGCCTCCGCGGTGGCGGATGCGGACGAGCGCCCGGCCGCGGCGCTGGTCGGCACGCCGTCCGCCTCCGCGGCGGCGACCAGATCGGCCAGTACCGAGCCGGCCTCGACCGAAGCCAGTTGGCCGGCATCGCCCAGCAGCACCAGCCCGGCGTCCGGTCGCAGCGCTTCCAGGGTGCGCCGCATCAGCGCCAGATCCACCATCGAGGCCTCATCCACCACCAGCAGGTCCGCCGCCAGCGGCGCGTCGGGGCCGGCGCTGAAGGCGTCCCGGTCGGGGCGCGCGCCGAGCAGGGCGTGCAGGGTCTGCGGCCGCAGCGCGGCGATCGCGTCGAGCAGCAGCGCCCAAGGTTCGGCGGGCAGGCGCGCACGCAGCGGCGGCAGCCCTTGCGCCAGTGTTTCGCCGAGGCGCTGCGCCGCCTTGCCGGTGGGTGCCGCCAGCGCGATGCGTCCGCCCGCGCCGCGCTGGCGCAACCACAGCAGCAGCAGGCGCAGCACGGTGCTGGTCTTGCCCGTGCCGGGGCCGCCGGTGAGCACGAACAGGCCGCTGTCCAGGGCGGCCGCTGCTGCCAGGCGCTGCTCGTCCGGGGCGGCGGCCGATGCGCCGAACAGCGCGTCCAGATCGATCCGCCGATCCTCGGCAGCGCGGCAGGGCGACGGACGCAAACGGGTGCGAATCGCGGTGATCAGGCGCGTCTCGTGATCGTAGTTGCGGCGCAGGTAGCAGTCGCCCGCGCGCAGCACCAGCGGGCGTGCGGGATCGCCGGCATCGACGTCGACCCATGTGCTGGTGGCAAGCGCGGCTTGCCAGCCCGGCCAGTCCGGCCATGCCGGCGTTGCGTCGCCGGCGACCGGCCGCGCGGCCAGCGCCGGCAGGTGCACGCAGGCGCTGCCGGCCGCCTCGGCCGACGCCGCGGCCAGACCGGCAAGCGCGACCAGCGGTTCGCCGCTGTGCGTCGCCAGCCAGCGCGCGACGTGGCGGTCGAGCGCGCGCCACGGCGCGCCCGGTGTGCGCAGGATCGTTTCCAGCAGTGCGGCGCTCATGCCGCGCGCTCCGCGGCGCCGGCAAACAGTGCATCGAGTTCGGCGATCAGCGCCGGCGGCGGACACTCGCGATAGACGCCGGCCGCTGGCGCCAGTCCCGCCGCGCGCGCGAACAGGTAGATCGCGCCGCCGAGGTCGCGCGCGACGGCGTAAGCGGGCAGCCGCTCGCGCAGATGGCGGTGCAGTGCCACCGTGTACAGCAGCATCTGCAGCAGATAGCGCTGCTCGCGCATCGCCACGGCCAGGCGCGCGGGTGCGTAATCGGCGATGCGCTCGCCCAGCCAGTTGCTCTTGTAGTCGAGCACGTAATAGCGGCCGTCGTGGCGCAGCACCAGGTCCATGTAGCCCTTGAGCAGACCGTTGAGCACGCGCATTCCGCCCGCCGGCAGCAGCGGCGGATAGTCATGCCGCTGCGCGGCGGCCTCGATCGCCGCCACCGGCACGTCGTGCAGCGGCAGCAGGAACTCGAGCTCGGCGACGCGATCGGCCGCAGCCACCGCACCCAGGCGCAGGCCGCCGCCGAGGTCGGTTTGCCGTGCGCGCTCGACCAGTGCGGCCAGCATCCGCGCGCCGTCCTCGCCGGCCGCGTCGGCAAGACCCTGCCGGCGCAGCGCCTGCAGTACCAGCGCGCGCTGCTGCGGCCACAGCGGTTGCGGGCCGGCGTGCTCGAATACGGCGTGCATCGCATCGCCGAAGCGCGGGCCGCGCAGATGCGCCAGCGCCAGCAGTTCGGCGTGCGGTGCCGTGTCGTTGTCGGTCGCCGGCCCGGGTTCGTTCGCGCCGGCATCGTCGGGACCGGGCTCGAGCAGCGACGCGCGCGCGGCGGCATGCGCCAGCCCGGAATAGCTGTGCAGCCACCACGCCGGACGCGGCAGTGGCCAGTCCGCGCGCGCGGCGAGAACGCGGGCCGGCTCGACCACGGCGACATGGCGCGCGCGGGTGATGGTCGTCGCCGCGTCGAGCGTGATCGCCGGATACTGCCGGCTCAATGCGTGCAGCGCCTGCAGCGTGTCGTCCGCACCGCAGCGGTCGCGGATCTGCAGCAGATGATCACTGAACGCGTCGCGCTCGCCGGAAGCCGACGCCGCATCGACCAGGGCTGGCGCAAAGAACACGTGGCAGGCGTGGCGGGCGCGGGTCAGGGCGACGTACTGCTGACGCAGCCGCTCGCCCAACTGCTCGGTGCGCCAGCGCGCGAGATGGCTGTCGAAGCCGGCGCTGCCGGGATCGAGCACGGCGTCGCCGTCGTCGGCATGCACGAGCACGACCGCGGGCGCGTGCGCGCCCCTGCGCCGCGGCGCGTGCCACAGCATCGGCAGCAGCACGATGTCGAACTCCAGTCCCTTGCTGGCGTGCACGGTCAGAATCTGCACGCGCGCGGCATCGCTCTCGATGCGCAGCTGGCGCTCGTCGTTGCCATCGCCGCCGCGGTCCTCGTCAGCGGCGATGCGCTCGGCATGCAGCCAGGCGAGCAGGGCGGACGGGCCATGGCAGCGTGGCTGCTGCGCCTGCAGCAACTCGGCGAGATGGCGCAGATCGGTGAGCGTGCGTTCGCCATCGCTTGCGGCGAGCAGGCGCGGCGCGGCAGCGGCGATCAGCGGCTCCAGCAGGGTCAGCACGCCGTGGGCGATCCAGTCGCGTTGGCGCGCGGCGAATGCCTCGGTCTCGCGCCGCCAGACGTCGGCATCGGCTTCGAGCGCGGCGACCGCGTCGAGGCTCCAGCCGCACAGGCGCGTGGTCAGCGCCGCGCGCAGGCGACCCGCGTTGCCGGGGTCGAGCGCCGCCGCCAGCACGGTTTCGATCTCCGTCGCGCAACTGCCCTGCATCACGCTGGCGCGACCGGGTCCGACACAGGGCACGCCGCGCGCGGTCAGCCGTCGGCGCAGTGCGGCGACGTCCTGGTTGCGCGACACCAGCACCGCCAGCGCGCCGGGCGCCAGCGGCGCGTCGCCCAGCGTCAGCGCGCGATCGTTGAGCAGAGCGACCACGGTTTCGGCGCAGGCGTCGAGGCAGGCCGCGAGCGCGGCCTCCTTGTTGCGCTCGGTCGGCGTGACCGCATGCAAATGCAGCGCGCTCGCGAGCGGCTGGCCGGCGCGGCGCAGTGGCGTGGCGTCGGCCTTGCCGGCAGCCTTCACCGGTGCGCAGACGATGCCGTCGACGCGCAGCGCCTGCGGCCCGGCGGCGGCGTAGAACGCGTTCAGCGCCGCGACCAGCGGGGTGGAGGAGCGCCAGTTGGTGTCCAGCGCGTGATGCGCGAGCCCCGGCGTCCGCGCCGCGCGCAGGTAGGCGTAGACGTCGCCGCCGCGAAAACCGTAGATCGCCTGTTTGGGGTCGCCGATTGCCAGCAGCGTGCCGCGGCCGGCGTAGATCGCCTGCAGGATCGCGTACTGGCGGCCGTCGGTGTCCTGGAACTCGTCCACCAGCGCCACCGGCCAGGTCGCGTGCAGCATCCCGGCCAGCTCGCGTCCGCGCGTGCCGTCCAGCGCCTGCGCCAGGCCGCCGATCAGGTCGGCGTAGGTGTGGCCGCGCAGTGCCAGCGCGCGCAGCGGCAGCTCGCTCCGCGCCGCCGTCATCGCCGCTGCCAGCAGCCGGGCGCGCCAGGCACGCACCATGGCGGGGCGCAGCGCAGCCAGCGCGCGCAACTCGACCAGCGCGGGCAGGTCGTCCAGTCGCGGGGCCTCGCCGCCGCGCAGCTTGTTCCGGTTTTGCGCCGAACCGGATTCCGGCGCCAGCGCATCCGGCAGCGCGCGGCGCCAGTCGCCGTCGCGCAGCGCCGTCAGCGCCTGTTCCAGCGCCAGCCGGAACGACTTGTTGAGGTGGTAATCGGCGGGCTCGCCGGCCAGCACCCTGGCGACGTCGCGCGCAGTTGCGGCCTTGCGCAGCGCATGCCAGCGCGTGCGGTAAGCGGCGATCGCGGCAAGGTCGGGTTCGGCGATGGTCGCATCCGGATGCTGCAGGGCCAGGTCCATCGCCTGGGCCAGCTCGGCCTCGTCGAGCGCGCGCAACTCGTCGGGCAGATCGGGATCGGCGACGGCGAGCGCACGTCGCAGCAGATCCTGCGCGACGGCATCGCGCAGCGCGCGCGCGTCCAGCAACTCGCCGCGCGCGAACAGTGCGCCGCCCGCGAACGGAAAATCCGCCAGCGCGCGCGCGCAGAAACCATGCAGCGTGAACACCGCGGCCTGATCCAGCTCCAGCCGCGCCAGCGCCAGCCGCGTGCGCAGCGTCGCGCCCGCGTCGTTGTCGGCCGCCGCGCGCCGTGCCAGCCAGCGCGCGAGCGGGTCGGTCTCGGTGGCGTCAGCGGTGGCGCCAACGAGGTTACCGGCGAGCAGCGACTCGGCCTCCTCGATGCGTTGGCGAATCCGCGCGCGCAGCTCCTCGGTCGCCGCCTCGGTGAAGGTGCAGACCAGGATCTGGCGCACGCTCAGTCCACGCTCCAGCAGCAGGCGCAGATAGAGCAGCGTGATCGCGTGCGTCTTGCCGGTGCCGGCGCTGGCCTCGATCAGGGCCGGGCCATCCAGTGCCAGCGTGGTCCAGTCGAGCGCGCTCATGCCGGCGCTCGCGCGGATTTGGGCGGCGTCGCGCCGGCGGCCCGCAGCGGCCCGAACGCAGCCTCGGCCTGCGCCGCGAAGGCGGCATGGTCGGCGCCGTCGGGGTCGAGAAAGTCGCGATCGCGCGCCGCCAGCGCGTGATACGGATCGAGGCTTTCGGCGTAGCCGCTGAAACCCGGCAGCCAGGCCTGCCGTGCGGCCGCGCAGGCGGCGGCGACGCCGGTCGCGCGCGCGCCGAGATAAGCCCAGGCGGTGGCCGGGAACAGCAGCGGTGGTGTGACCGCGGCATTGCGATACAGCGTCAGCCATTGCCGCAGCAGCGTGCGTGCGACGTCTGCCTGCGGCAGCGCCAGCTCGCTGCCCAGGCCCGGCGGCCCGGGCAGTGCCAGCGCACGCCATGGCGCGTCGCCGGCGGCGACCAGCGCACAGCCGCGCAGCAGCAGGATCAGGGCGCGCGGTGCCGGCAGCTTGCGCCCGCTGGCCAGCAACAGCAGGCGCTGCTCCGGCCACGCGTCGGCGACCGCGCCGGCGAGGCGCAGGCCGTCGCCGAGATCAAGATCCACCGCGACCGATTGCGCCGTGCCGCGCAGATCGGGCGCGACCTGGCGCAGCCTGGCCAGCACATCGCTCACGCGGTCGCGCACCTGCGCATAAGCGTCCGCGCCGCGCGCTCCGGACGGCAGCAGTCCCGACAGTGCCAGCCACGGCGGTGGCGCCGCCGGCGGATCATCGCCGGCGGCGAGCGCGGCGGCGAACAGCGTCGTCTCCACGCCGGCCTGTGGCGGCAGCGCCAGCCCCAGCGGTTCGACATCGGACGGGCGCTCGCTGCGGTCATCCGGCAAGTGCAGCTGCAGGCGCTGGCGGAAAAACCAGCGCGCCGGGTGGCGCAGAAACGCTTCCAGATCGTCGAGGCGGACCGGCTCGCAGGGTGCCGGCAGTGCGATCCCCGGCGCACGCGTCATGGTCGGCGCGGTTGTCGCGGCCTCGGGCGGTGCGGCATAGCTGAAGAAGCGCGCGTCGCTGCCGTCGAAATAGCGGCGGTCGAACGGCTGCAGCGGATGCCGCAGCAGCCATGGCGTCTGTGGCCAGCGCGCCTGCAGCAGGCGCAGCAGCTCGGCCAGCGGTGCCGCCGGGTTGCGCGCGCGGCCGTCGCGCACGCCCTCGCCGATGTAGCTCAGGTGCAGTCGCTGGCGTGCGCTCATCAGCGCTTCCAGGAACAGATAGCGATCCTCCTCGCGGGTATCGCGGTCGCCGGCGCGCCAGTGCGCGGCCATCAGGTTCAGGCCGGCGTCTTCGGCACGGCGCGGGAACGCGCCGTCGTCGAGGCCGAGCACCGCGACGATGCCGAACGGGATGCTGCGGAACGGGACCATGCCGCAGAAGGTGATGCCGCCGGCGAGGAATCGCTGCCGCGGTGGCCGCGCCGCCAGTTCGCCGTCCAGCGCCTCGCGCAGCGCGTCCCAGCCGATCGCCTCGTCGCAGCCGGCGCTTTCGGCCTGCTCGGTCAGCGCCGCCAGGGACGACCGCAGTGCATCCAGCGCCGCGGCTTCGCCGGCGTCCTCGGGATCCGGCGCGAACAGGCTGTCGAGCAGCCGCGCCAGCAGGGTGGCCCAGGCCGCCGGCGGGCGCGCGATGACGCGTTCGTCGCGCAGGCGCTCGAGTATGGCCAGCAGTGCGGCGAAGGCGCCCACGCACTCGGCGGCGAGACCCTCGACGCCGGGCAGCGGCAGGATGCCGGCGCAGACCGCGCCGTCGCCGCCGCTGAGATAGCCCAGCGTCATGCGGTCGAGCCCGAAGGCGAAGGTGTGCGCGTCATCGGCGGGTGCGCCGGCGGCGGCGCGGTCGCCCGCATCCAGTCCCCAGGCGATGTGGCTGCGCGCGATCCAGCGCGCCAGCGTGGCGCCCTGCGCGGCGTCGAGCCCGAAGCGGCGCGCCAGCGCCGGCACGGCGAGCAGATCCAGCACGGGGCCGACGCCGAGGCGCGCATCGGCCAGGTCGAGCGCCGCCTGAAAAGCCGCGAACAGCGGATGCATGGCGTGCAGCGGCTGGTCGGCGATGTGATACGGCAGCGCCGCGGCATGGCGGTGGTCGCCGAACACGGCCGGGATCAGCGGCGCGTAGGCGTCCAGGTCCGGCGCCATCACCACGATGTCGCGTGGACTCAGCCGTGCGCCGCCGGCGTCCGCGGCGCGGTCGGCATCGGCCAGCGCGCCCAGCAGCGCGTCGCGCAGCACTTCCAGTTCGCGCAGACGGGTGTGACAGGCATGCACGCGCAGGCTGCCGTCGGCGGGATCGGCGGCGGCCAGCAGGTCCGGGTCGCGCAGGCGGATGCTCTGCTGCAGCCGGCCGAGCAGGGTCGCCGCGGATACCTGTCCGGCGTCCAGCGCCTGCGGCCAGTCGGCCGCTGCCGCAGCCTGCAGTTGCCGCGCAAACGCCTGACCCTGCCCGCCCCAGGCGGCCAGCAGCGGATGCCCCGTTTCCAGATGCAGCGCCGTGGCGTCGCCACCGGCCGCCACCAGCCGGCGCTCGGTGACGATATCGTCCCAGGGCTCGAAGCAGGGATCGGCCAGAAACAGATGCACCGTGCGCTGTGCCGAAAGCGCCTGCAGCACCGCCAGCGTGTCCGGCGCCAGCTGGTTGACGCCGAACACCGCCAGTGGTGCGGTTTCGATCGCCACGGCCGGCGCGCTCAACGCCGTCAGCAGCGCCTGCATGCGCGCGGCGCGATGCGGGCCGCCGGCGCGCGCCTGCACGCGTTGCCAGAGCGCGGCCTGCCAGTGCGGCGTGGCGCCGGCTTCCCACGCCGCGAGCCAGTCGCGGCGATAGACCAGATATTGCGTGTACACCGCGGCCAGGCGATCGGCGAGCTGGAAGCGTCGCCGTTGCGGCGCCGGACCGTCGAGATAGTCGCGCAGTTCCGCCGGCGCCGCGTCGCCCAGCAGAGCGAACAGCAGCCAGCGCAGCGTCTCGCGTTCGTAGCGCGGATCGGCAATCGTCGTGCCCAGCAGCCGGTCCTGCAGGCGACCGACGAACTGCCACGGCTGCAGCAGATCGAGATGGGCGACGATGCCGCGGCGTTCGGCCAGCGACTGGCGCAGCCAGCGGCCGAGGCCCGGATGCGCGACCACCACCTCGCGCGGCGCCAGCGCGTCCGTCGGCCGGGTCGCCGTCAGCAGCGCCGACAGCGCTTCGGCCAGCACCTCGACCCGGCTGGCGCGATGCAGCTGGAATCCCTGCTCGATCAGAAGCGTGTCCTCGCCGCAGCCATCGACATCGTCCAGCCTGCCGGAACCGCATCGCAGCGGCTGCGACCGCGCTTCACGCCGTTCACGCACGCCAGTGCTGATCGTAAAGGTTAGTCTGTTTTACTGGCGCACCGCGGCGCCTTGCAGCCGCGGCTATCGCCGTTGCTGCCGGCGGCAGGGCGGGCGCCGCCCTCGCGCCGGCTATGATTCACTATCAGTCCGCGGTCGCCGTCGCGTCGCGCCCGCCTTCGTCACGCCCAGGATCGATCGTGCAGCAAGCCGTTGTCGCGCGTGCCCCGTTCCGCTCCAGCCGCTCCCGGGCGATCCGTGCCGGTCACGGGCCGTGCCGTGCGCTGGGTATCGTCGCGGGGCTGGCGCTGAGTCTGCTGGCGGGATGCTCGGTGGCGCCGACGGTGCCGCAGCCGCGGATCGCGCTGCCGGGTCATTTTGCCCAGGCGCCGGCGTTGGGGCCGCGGCCCGACCTGGCGCACTGGTGGCGCGGCTTCGGCGATCCCGTGCTGGACACGCTGGTCACGCGCGCATTGCATGAAAACCTCGATCTGCAGGCAGCCGGCGAGCGCCTGGCGGCGGCGCGCGCGCTGGCGCCGACGGTGACCGCCAGGTATCTGCCGCAGCTCAGCCTGTACACCAACCAGCAGCCCACGCCCGGCAGCACCGCCAGCTATTTCCAGGTCGGTTTCGACGCGGTCTGGCAACTGGGGGTGTTCGGCCGTGCCGAGAGCGAGCGCCGGGTGATCGCCGGCAATGCCGGCCTTGCCGCCGCCGATCTGGCCGCGGCGCGCGTGGCGGTGGTGGCCGAGGTGGTGCGCAACTACCTCGCCCTGCGCGCCGCGCAGGCGCAGGCCGCGCTGGAAGCCGAACTGGTGGCGGCGGCGCAACGCCGGGTGACGCTGACCCGGGTGCGGATCGCGCAGCATCTGGCCGCGCCCGAAACCGGCGATGCCGCACTGGCCGCGCTCGATACGGCGCGCGCCGAAGCCAGCGCCGCCCCGGCGGCGATCGTGGTGGCGCGACAGCAGTTGGCCGTGCTGCTCGGGGAGGCCGAGCCCGACCCGATGCTGACCGCGGTGGCTCCGTTGCCGGCGCCGCCGGCCGCCACGGCGGTACTGCCGCCGGCCGATCTGCTGCGCACGCGTCCCGACATTCAGCGCGCCGAAGCCGCGGTGCTGCGCGCCGCGGGCGAACTCGGCATCGCCCGCGCCGATCTCTACCCGCGGCTGGCGCTGGGCTGGACCATGACCGCCTCGGCACGCACCGCCGGCGGCGAGATCGGTCGCCTGCGCGGCATTCCCAGCTTCGGCCCGATCATCAACATGCCGCTGTTCGACTGGGGCCTGCGCCAGGCGCAGGTGCGGGCGAACGACCATGCCTTGCGCGCGGCGGTGCTGAGCTACCGGCAGACCGTGCTGACCGCGGTCGGCGAGACCGAGCAGGCGCTGGCGCAACTGGCCGCGGCGCGCGAGCGCGCGACGCAGAGTGCGGCGGCGACCGTGGCGCTGCAGCGTGCCGCGCAGGCCGCGGCCACGCGCGCGCGCCTGGGTCTCGCCGATGGACTCCAGGGCGATGGCGCCAACATCGCGACCCTGCGCGCCGCGCTGGTCGCCAGCCAGGCACGCGAGGCCGAAGGCGTGGCCTGGGTGGCGCTGTACAAGGCTCAGGGCGGCGCGGCTCCGGTGACCGCGCCGCCGCCGACCGCCGCAGCGGCCGGAGTCGCGCGATGATCGCGCTGGCGCGCAAGACGCTGATCTACGAATGGCGCCGCTTTCTGCCGGCGACGCTGGCGGTGGCGTTCTCCGGGATGCTGTTGCTGGTGCAGCTGGCGCTGGTGCTCGGCATCTTCGAGAGCGCCAGCACCTACATCACCCGCTCCAGCGCCGATCTCTGGGCGGGCTATCCCGGCACCCAGAGCATCGACCTCGGCCGCCCGATCGGCCGCGATGTCGAGATGCGCCTGCTGATGGACCCGGCGGTGGCGCGGGTGGAGCCGTTCCAGTGGGTGGACGGCGACTGGCACGGCCCGGTCGATCTCGGCAGCGTGTCGGTGTTCATCTCCGGCATCGATCCGTCACCGCGCGGACTGGCCTTCGCCGACGTCATCCCGCCGGCATTGCGCCTGCTGTTGCAGGAGCCGGGCGCGGTGATCGTCGATCGCGCCGATCTGCCCAAGCTCGGCATCGACGTCGGCGACCGCGCCGTCCTCAACGGCGTGCGCGTGCGCCTGGTCGGCACCGCCGCCGGCCTGCGCGCGCTGGGCGGCGTCAACATCGTCACCTCGCTGGCGACCGCGCGGCGCCTCAATCAGGGCGTCGACGATCCCGGCCAGGTTGCCTATTACCTGATCAAGCTCAGGCACCCCGAGCAGGCCGCCGCGGTGGCGGCGCGGCTCGATCCGCAGGGAACGCACCGCCGCTACGCGGTGTGGACGGCGCAGGATTTTTCCGCGCGCACCGTGCGCTACTGGCTGTTCGAGACCGGCGCCGGACTGGGCGTGGTGTTCATGTCGGCGGTGGTGTTCCTGGTCGGCGCGGTGATCACCAGCCAGACCCTGATGGGCGCGGTCGCCGGCTCGGTCACCGAGTACGCCACGCTCAACGCGCTGGGCGCCAGTTACGCCGCGCTCAGCCGGGTGGTGATGGAACAGGCGACCTGGATCGGCGCGCTGGGCCTGCTGCTGGGCGGCGTGCTGAGCGCGCTGGTGCTGGCGGTGGCGATCGGCCAGGACGTGCCGGTGGCGCTGAGTCCGCTGGGCGTGCTGGTCTGCGCCGGACTGGTCATGGCGATCGCGCTGGTGTCGGGGCTGATGGCGGTACGCACGCTGCGCCGCGCCGATCCCGCGCGGCTGCTGCGGTGAACGCGATGATGACCGCGATCCGCGCCGACCGCGTTGCCAAGTCGTTTTTGTCGGGCAAGGTGCGCACGCAGGTGCTGGACGGGCTGTCGATCGAGCTGATGAGCGCCGAGCTGACCCTGATCTCGGGTCCTTCGGGTTGCGGCAAGAGCACCCTGCTGGCGATCCTCAGCGGGCTGGAGCGCCCCGACGCCGGCAGCGTCGAGGCGCTGGGCGAGCGCGTCTGGGAGCTCGACCGCGCCGGCCTGCAGCGCTTCCGCCTGCAGCATCTGGGTTTCGTGTTCCAGGGCTTCAACCTGTTTCCGGCGCTGACCGCGCTGGAGCAGGTGATGCTGCCGCTGGGTTACCTGGGACTGGGCCACGCCGCCGCGCGGCGCCGCGCCGAGGACGCCCTGGACGAGGTCGATCTGGCGCACCGGCGCCACCTGCGCCCGGCCGAGCTGTCCGGCGGCGAGAAGCAGCGCGTCGCCATCGCCCGTGCGCTGGCCAAGCAACCGCAGCTGTTCTTTGCCGACGAGCCGACCAGCGCGCTGGACGCCAAGAGCGGCCAGACCGTGATCGACATCCTGCATCGCATCGCCCGCGGCCATGGCGCCACCGTGCTCTGTGTCAGCCACGATCCGCGCCTGGTCACCCACGCCGACCGCGTGCTGCGCATGGAGGACGGGCGCATCCTGTCCGACCAGCGCAATGCCGCGCCCGGTTCGTCATCCGTCGAGGAGTCTTCGTCATGACCATGCGGCGCCTTGCCTGCCTGCTGGTGTTGCCATTCGCGCTCGCCGCCTGCTCGGGCCGGTCTGCGGCGCCGCCCACTGCAGCGCAGGCCTATGTCGCGATGGCGCGCGGCGTGGTCGATGTCGAGGGCGGTCTGCTGCGCCTGCTGCCGCGCCGCGACGGCGTGGTGGCGACGGTTCCGGTGGCCGAAGGCGCCGTGGTCCGGCGCGGCCAGCTGCTGCTGACCCTGGACTCGCGCGCCGCCGAGCTGGGGGTGACGATGGCGCGTGCCGAACTCGACCAGGCGCGCGCTCGAGCCGACGAACTGGCCGCACGGCTGCCGGCCGCGCAGACGCGCGCCGAGCGCGTGGCGGCTGCGGCCCGGGCCGACGCGGCGTCGCAGCAGGACAGCGCGGATGCGGCCTCGACGCTGGCCGGTCTGCGCGCCGAGATCGGCGCCGCCCGCGCCAGCGTCGCGCTGGCGCAGGCACGGCTGGCCCAGGCGCAGCACGAACTCGATCTGCGCAGCCTGCGTGCACCGGTGGCCGGCACCATCGTGCGCCGCTACGTGCAGCCGGGCGAGACGGTCGGCGCGCAGGCGGCGCAGCCGCTGTTCGAGCTGCAGCCGCAGCGGCCGCTGATCGTGCGCGCCGAACTCAACGAGTCGTTCATCGATCGGGTGCAGCCCGGCATGCGCGCCGAGGTGGTGCTGGATGCCGGCGGCGGCGGTCGCACCTGGCCGGCCCACGTGCTGCGGCTGGGTCTGGTCTACGGGCCGACCCGGCTCGGCCCGCAGCACGACCAGCCCGCCGATGCCCACGACGTCGATTGCGTGCTGGCGCTGGATGCCGCCGGCCTGCATGTCGGACAGCGGGTACTGGTGAAGTTCATCACAGAACGAAAGGACACTGAACGCGCCGTTCAGTAACATGGCAACTTCGGACGCGCCGGCGGGTCCCAGTGACCTGCTGCGCACCTCATGCGTGGTTGCCCAAAGCCTGCCGCAAACTCGACTTGCTACGCTGCGGCCGTTTTTCCCCTGTTTCGAGGTGCGCCGTGCCCGGCTGGACCATCGCCTGTGATTTCGACGGTACCGTCAGCGTCGGCGACGTGACCGATCTGCTGCTGGAGCGCTACGGGCGCCCCGGCTGGGAGGAACTGGAGACCGCCTGGCAACACGGCGAGATCGGCTCGCGCGCCTGCATGGCCGGCCAGATCGCCCTGCTCGACATGAGCCCGGCGCAGTTCGACGCCGCGATCGACCGCATCCGGATCGATCCCGACTTTCCCGCCTTCGTGCGCGCCGCGCTGGGCGCCGGCGTGCCGGTGACCATCGTCAGCGACGGACTCGATCTCGCCATCCGCCGCATCCTCGCGCGCCACGATCTGGGCATGCTGCCGATCGTCGCCAACCGCCTCGAACTCGCCGGTCCGCGCCGCTACCGGCTGGAGTTTCCGCATTCAAACCCCGGCTGTCACGCCGCCAGCGGCACCTGCAAGTGCGACCATGTCGCCCGCGAGCGGGTCAACCATCCGCGCGTGCTGCTGATCGGCGACGGCACCTCGGACTTCTGCGCCGCCGGTTCGGTCGATTTCGTGTTCGCCAAGTCCAAGCTGATCCAGCGCTGCCGCGAACAGGGCCTGCCGCACCTGCCGATCCGCGGCTTTGCCGACGCGCTGATAGCGCTACCGGCGCTGCTGGTCGGCGAACTGGCCGGCGCCTCCGCCACCTCCCCGCTGCATTCAGGTCATCCACTCCATGCGCGAAACTGATCTTCTGGCCGACGAGGCCAGGTACTGCTCCTTCGGCGATACCGTCCACTACAGCGAGCCGCCCAAGATCTTCGACCGCTGCGATGGCAGTTACATGTACGACGCCGCGGGCACGGCCTATCTCGACCTGCAGATGTGGTATTCGGCGGTCAACTTCGGCTACGCCAACAAGCGCCTCAACGACGCTCTCAAGCGCCAGATCGACAAGCTGCCGCAGGTCGCCAGCCAGTACCTGCACGTCGAGAAGATCGAGCTGGCCCGGTTCATCGCCCAGGACGCCGAGCGCAAGTTCGGTCTGCCCGGGCGCGTGCACTTCAACGTCGGCGGCGCGCAGGCGGTCGAGGACTCGCTCAAGCTGGTGCGCAACTTCAAGGGCGGCAAGAGCCTGATGTTCGCCTACGAGGGCGGCTACCACGGGCGCACGCTGGGCGCCTCGGCGATCACCTCCAGTTACCGCTACCGCCGCCGCTACGGCCACTTCGGTGATCGCGCGATGTTCCTGCCGTTCCCGTACCACTTCCGCGGCCCCAAGGGCATGAGCAAGGAGGAGTACGGCGAGCAACTGGTGCGCGAGTTCGCGCGCCTGTTCGAGACCGAGTACTACGGCGTGTGGGACCCCAAGGCCGGCGAGTGCGAATACGCCGCGCTGTACCTCGAGCCGCTGCAGGGCACCGGCGGCTACGTGCTGCCGCCGATGAACTACTTCGCCGGCATCAAGAAGGTGCTCGACCAGCACGGCGTGCTGATGGTGGTCGACGAGATCCAGATGGGCGTCTACCGCACCGGCAAGCTGTGGGCGATCGAGCACTTCGGGGTCAAGCCCGACGTGATCGTGTTCGGCAAGGCGATCACCAACGGCCTCAATCCGCTGTCGGGCATCTGGGCGCGCGAGGAGCTGATCAACCCGAAGCAGTTTCCGCCGGGCTCGACGCATTCCACCTTCAACGCCAATCCGCTGGGCACCGCGGTCGCGCTGGAGACCATGAGGATGCTCGCCGAGACCGACTACGAAAGCATGGTCATGGCCAAGGGCGCGCATTTCCTCGCCGGGCTCAAGGACCTGCAGCGGCGCCATCCGGAGATCGGCGACGTCGACGGCCTGGGCCTGGCCCTGCGCGCCGAGATCTGCGAAGCCGACGGCTTCACGCCCAGCAAGAAGCTGGTCGATCGCATGGTCGACATCGGCCTCGCCGGCGATCTCGACCACAAGGGCAAGAAGATCGGCCTGGTGCTCGACATCGGCGGCTACTACAAGAACGTGATCACCTTCGCGCCGTCGCTGCACATCAGCAGCGAGGAGATCGATCTCGCCATGACCCTGCTCGACCAGCTGCTGACGCGGGCGAAGAAGGTCGTCTGAGCCGCAGGTTCGGAGCACACCCGACCGGGCGGAGTGATCCGCCCGGCTTTGTCCGGGCGGCATGCGAGTCGCCCGCAACCGTGTCGGCGCGGGCGATCAGCCGGCGCGCTTCAGCGCCAGCACGGCGTTCAGTCCGCCGAAGGCGAACGAGTTGCTGAGCGCGGCGCGCAGCGGGCGCTCGCGAGCGACGTTGGGCACGTAGTCGAGGTCGCAGGCGGGATCGGGATCGAGGAAGTTGGCGGTCGGCGGGATCACGCCGTCGCGCAGGGCGCCGAGCACGGCGATCAGCTCGATCGCGCCGGCCGCGCCCAGCGCATGGCCGTGCATCGACTTGGTCGAGGACACCGCCAGCGCGTCGGCGGCGGCGCCGAAGACGCGACGGATGGCCTGGGTCTCGGTCGGGTCGTTGGCCGGCGTGCCGGTGCCGTGGGCGTTGATGTAATCGACGTCTTCGGGCGCGAGACCGGCGTCGGCCAGCGCCGCCTGCATCGCCGCGGCCGCGCCCTCGACCTTGGGGTACACGATGTCACCGGCGTCGGCCGACATGCCGGCGCCGGCGAACTCGGCGAGGATGGTCGCGCCGCGCGCCTGTGCGTGCTGCAGCGATTCCAGCACGAAGATGCCGGCGCCCTCACCCAGCACCAGACCGCGGCGCTGCTTGCAGAACGGCCGGCAGGTGTCGTCGGCGAGCACGCGCATCGCTTCCCACGCGCGCACGCTGCCCAGCGAGATGCAGGCCTCGGTGCCGCCGGCCACGGCGATATCGGCCATGCCGCAGCGGATCATCTGCAGCGCCTGCGCCAGCGCGTGGTTGGAGGAGGCGCAGGCGCTGACCACGGCGAAGGTCGGTCCGGTCAGGCCGAACTCCATGCTGATCTGGCAGGCCGGCGCGTTGGCCATGGTCTTGACGATGGCCAGCGGATGCACGCGCGGATTGTTGTCCGCATACATGCGCCGCGAGGCCTCGTCGCGGGTCAGCTCGCCGCCCATGCCGGTGCCGACGATGCAGGCGGTGCGCACGCCCAGCCCGCCGGCGCGAAACTCGAGGCCCGCCTGCGCCACCGCCTCGCGCGCGGCGACCAGCGCGAACTGGCTGACGCGGTCGAGCAGGAGCAGGCGTTTTTCGTCGAAATGCGCCAGCGGGTCGAAGTCGTTCACCTCGGCGGCGATGCCGGCGCGCAGGCCCTCGCGCGGCATACTCTGCAGCGGCCCGATGGCGACGCGCCCCGCGCGCATGCCGGCCCAGGTGGCGGTGGCAGTCAGCCCCAGCGGGCTGACCGCGCCGATGCCGGTGATGACGACCTTGCGCATGCCGACGGGTGGATGTGGTCAGGCCGCAGGCGCGGCCGGCGGCTGCGCGGCCTTGTCGGCCAGCAGTTTCTCGACCGTGCTGACAAGACCCTTGACCGACTCGGTGTCGAAGTTGGGATCGCGGTCGGGCATGGCGATCTTGAAGTGGTCCTCGATCTCGAACAGGATCTGGACCGCGTCCAGCGACTGGATTTCGAGATCCTTCAGCGTCGCCTCCGCGGTGATCTTGCCGCGGTCGATGCCGGCTTCCTTGGCGATGATGTCGTAGATGG
>JAKAZT010000080.1 GCA_021815695.1 Pseudomonadota bacterium | reverse complement strand
TCGGCACCCCTCGACCGGCGGGCCGCCGCCACACGCAATCCGGCGGCCTGAGTCAACCTGGAATTCCCATGACCGAAAGTTTCGCCGAACTGTTTGAACAGAGTCAGACCCTCTCGAAGCTGAAGCCCGGCTCGATCGTCTCCGGCATCGTCGTCGAGATCCGCAGCGACGTCGTCGTGATCAACGCCGGCCTGAAGAGCGAGGGTATCGTCCCGATCGAGCAATTCCGCAACGAACGCGGCGAGCTCGAAGTGCAGGTCGGCGACGAGGTCAAGGTCGCTCTCGACGCCATCGAGGACGGCTTCGGTGAAACCAAGCTGTCGCGCGAGAAGGCCAAGCGCTCGCTGGTGTGGGACGAGCTGGAGGAGGCGTTCGAGAAGAGCGCGGCCATCAACGGCAGGATTTCCGGCAAGGTCAAGGGCGGCTTCACCGTCGACATCAAGGACGTGCGCGCGTTCCTGCCCGGTTCGCTGGTCGACGTGCGCCCGGTACGCGATCCGGTCTACCTCGAGGGCAAGGATCTCGACTTCAAGATCATCAAGCTCGACCGCAAGCGCAACAACGTGGTGGTCAGCCGTCGCGCGGTCGTCGAGAGCGAGTTCTCCGCCGAGCGCGAGCAGCTGCTCGAGCGTCTCAAGGAAGGCGCGGTGATCAAGGGCGTGGTCAAGAACCTCACCGATTACGGCGCGTTCGTGGATCTGGGCGGCATCGACGGCCTGCTGCACATCACCGACATGGCGTGGAAGCGCGTGCGCCACCCGTCCGAGGTGGTCAACGTCGGCGACGAGCTGGAAGTGCGCGTGCTCAAGTTCGACCGCGAGCGCAATCGCGTCAGCCTCGGCCTGAAGCAGCTGGGCGACGATCCGTGGGTCAACATCGCGCGCCGCTATCCGGTCGGCAGCCGCCTGTTCGGCAAGGTCAGCAACGTCACCGACTACGGCTGCTTCGTCGAGATCGAGCCCGGCGTCGAAGGCCTGGTGCATGTCTCCGAGATGGACTGGACCAACAAGAACGTCAATCCGGCCAAGGTGGTGCAGGTCAGCGACGAGTGCGAGGTGATGGTGCTCGACGTCGACGAGGAGCGTCGCCGCATCTCGCTCGGCATCAAGCAGACCCACTCCAATCCGTGGGAAACGTTCGCCGCCGTGCACAAGAAGAACGACCGTGTCAGCGGCAGCATCAAGTCGATCACCGACTTCGGCATCTTCATCGGGCTCGAAGGCGGCATCGACGGACTGGTGCACCTGTCCGACATCTCCTGGCAGACCACCGGCGAAGACCTGGTGCGCAACTTCAAGAAGGGCGACGAGATCGAGGCCGTGGTACTGGCGGTCGACCCGGAGCGCGAGCGCATCAGCCTCGGCATCAAGCAGCTCGAGCAGGATCCGTTCGGCCAGTTCATGGCCGGCAATCCGCGCGGCAGCGTGCTGACCGGTGTGGTCAAGGAAGTGGACGCCAAGGGCGCGCTGATCGCGCTCGAGGACGGTGTCGAGGGTTATATCCGCGCCAGCGACATCGCCAAGGAGCGCATCGACGACGCCAGCCAGCACCTCAAGGTCGGCGACCCGGTCGAGGCCAAGTTCATCGGCATGGATCGCAAGGGGCGCCTGTTGCAGCTTTCCATCCGTGCCAAGGACGAGGAAGACCTGCAGGAGGCGCTGACCGATTACCAGTCGGCCGCCGGCGGCACCACCAAGCTGGGCGCACTGCTGAAAGAGCAGATGAAGAAGGCCTGACGGAACCGGGCATGGCGAAGTCCGCAGATTCCGCCATGCCATCCGTGGTGACCCCATCGTGACCATGACCAAGTCCGACCTGATCGAGGCCCTGGCGCGTCGCCAGGGCCATCTGGCCTTTACCGACGTCGAGTTCGGCGTGCGCAGCGTGCTCGAGCAGATGACCGCTGCGCTGGCTTCCGGGCAGCGCATCGAGGTGCGCGGATTCGGCAGTTTTGCCCTGCATTTCCGGCCGCCGCGCATGGGGCGCAATCCCAAGACCGGCACCGCCGTGGCGCTGCCCGGCAAGCACGTGCCCCATTTCAAGCCCGGCAAGGAGCTGCGCGAGCGCGTCAACGCTGCCGTGGCGTGAGCGTTTCGGCTACAGTCCTCGGCTGAGGGATCCGGCCATGCGTCTGCTGATCGTCTTCCTGCTGCTGCTGTTCGTGCTGCTGGGTGCGGCGTTCGGTGCGCTCAATGGCGGTCTTGTGCATTACGACCTGCTGGTCTTCCAGACCGACCTGCCCAAGGGCGTGGCCCTGCTGCTGGCCCTGGCCGTCGGCTGGTTGCTGGGTGGGCTGACCGCCTGGATCGGGCTCGGCCTGCGCCAGCGCCGCATTGCGCGGGTGCCGCGCGGCGTGGACACCTCCGGTAACGGCAGCGCATGAGCCTGCCGGTTCTGCTGATCCTGCTGCTTCCGCTTGCGTATCTGTCGGGATGGTGGACGGCGCGACGCTACATCGTGCGTCATTCCGGTGCGCGGGTCAGCGAGTTGTCATCGAGCTATTTTCGCGGACTGAACTACCTGCTCAACGAGCAGCCCGACAAGGCGATCGAGGTTTTTCTCAAGCTCGCGGAGCTGAACCGCGACACGGTCGAGACGCATCTTGCGCTGGGCAACCTGTTCCGCCGCCGCGGCGAGGTCGATCGCGCCATCCGCGTGCATCAGCACCTGATTGCACGGCCCAATCTGTCCGATGACATGAAGACCATCGCCCTGCTCGAGCTGGGCGAGGACTACATGCGTGCCGGTCTGCTCGACCGCGCCGAAACCCTGTTTGCCGATCTGGTAGCCATGAATGCGCACGCGCCCTCGGCGCTGCGCCATCTGATCGGCATCTGCCAGCACGAGCGCGACTGGCACGAGGCCATTGCCTATGCGCGCCGGCTGGAGGAGATGACCGGGGAGTCGCAGGCGCAGCAGATTGCCCATTTCTGTTGCGAGCTGGCCGAGCGCTCGCACGCGCACGGCGCTCGCGACGAGGCGCAACGCTATCTCGAACAGGCGTTCGAGTGTCTGCCGGATTTCGTGCGCGCGCATCTGCTGGCTGGCCAGTTTCTTGCCGCCGATGGCCGTTATGCCGAGGCGGTCGAGGCCTTCGAGAGCGCGGTGCGCGCCGACGTCGAGTTCGTGCCGGAGATCCTGCCGCCGCTGCTGGACAGCTACGCGCGCTCGCAGCAGATGGAGCGCGCCGAGCGCTTCCTGACCGATGTGCTGGCGCGCTACCAGGGCATCTCGCCGGTGCTGGCGCTGGCGCGCATCTATGCCGGTCGCGACGGTGAGCGGCAGGCGGTGGATTTCCTCACCCGACAGTTGCGTCAGCGACCCTCGGTGCGCGGCCTGATGGCGCTGATCGACGTCACCATCGACCGCAGCAGCGGAGAGGCACGCGAAAACTTTCTGCTGCTGCGGGGGCTTACCCGCACGCTGCTGGAAGGGCAGGCGATGCACCGCTGCAGCCGCTGCGGCTTCGGTGCCAAGGCGCATCACTGGCAGTGCCCGAGCTGCAAGAGCTGGGGCACGCTGCGGCCGATCCATGGTGTGGCCAGCGAGTGAGGCATCGATGTCCGTGATCCTGTCACCGCTGGTTGCGCTGCTGATCGCCGCCGCGACGGTGGCCGCCGGCATGGCCTATGCGCGCTGGCGCGGCTTGCTCGACATCCCCGGCCGGCGTCGCCTGCATCGGGCACCGACGCCGCGCGGTGGCGGCGTCGGCATCGTGCTGGCCGTGCTCGTCGTGGTACTGATCCCGGCGACGCGCGGAGCCTGGGGTCTGACGCCGGCGCTCGGGCGCGCCTGGCTGATCGGCACCCTGATGGTGGCCGCGGCCGGGTTTGCCGACGATCACCGGCATCTGCCGGCGTCGCTGCGGCTGCTGACGCACCTGGCGGCAGCCCTGCTGTTGGCGAATGCGCTGCCGCCGCCGCCGTCATTCGCCGCCGAGCCGCTGCTGTGGCATGCCGGCGTGCTGCTGGCCACGGTGTGGTCGATCAATCTGCACAATTTCATGGACGGCAGCAATGGACTGCTGGCGCTGCAGGCAGTGTTCGTACTGGCCGCGATCGCGGCACTGACGTTTGCCGGCGGCGTACCGGGCCTGGCTCTCGTTGCGCTGATTCTCGCTGCCGCCACGCTGGGTTTCCTGCCGTTCAACTTTCCGCGCGCGCGGGTATTCATGGGTGACGTCGGCAGCGGCGCACTCGGCTTTCTGATCGCGGCGATCGCGCTCGCCGCGATCGCCCGCGGTGCACTCGATATCGCCGAGGCGGCGGTCGTGGTGAGCGCGTTCGCCGTCGATGCCAGCTGCACCTTGCTGTCGCGCCTGCTGCGCGGTCGCCGCTGGTACCGTCCGCATCGCGAGCATCTGTATCAGTGGATCGCACGGGTGTCGCATTCGCATGTGCGTGCGGCCGCGTTCTACGCCGCATGGAATCTGCTGCTGGTAGCGCCGGCATTGCTGCTGATGCGTGCGCGGCCGGCATGGGCCTGGCCGCTGGCTGCCGGCGTGCTGATCAGCGCCATGCTGGCGTGGTGGTTCGGCAGGCGTGCCTGTCTGCGCGCGGGGAAGAATGCGAAACTGCGCCATGCGCCTGCGTAACCTGATCGGTTTCATCCATCCGCGTGCGGCGGTCGTGCTGCACGATCTCGCCATGGTGACGTTGGCGTGGTGGCTGGCCAAGGTGCTGCGCTACGCGCTGATGGGTGACGTGTCCGGCGCGCCGTTCGTGGCGGCCGAGTTCGTGATCGTGCTGGCGGTGCAGGGCGCGACGTTCGTCTGGACCGGGCTGTATCGCGGGCTGTGGCGTTTCGCCAGCCTGCCGGATCTGTGGAATATCGTGCGTGCTGCGGTGATCGGCGCGCTGACCATCGGCGTGCTGCTGTTCCTGTACAACCGCCTGGCCACGGTCCCGCGTTCGGTGCTGGTGATCTACCCGCTGCTGCTGATCCTGCTGCTGGGGCTGCCGCGGCTGGCCTTCCGCTTCTGGAAAGACAGCCGACTGGACCTGTTCCAGGCCGCTCCGGCGCAGCGTGTGCTGGTGCTGGGTGCCGGCCGCGCCGGCGAAGCACTGGCGCGCGACCTGCGCCGCGACAGCCGTTACCGCGTGGTCGGCTTCATCGACGACAGCAACGCGCTGCGCGGCGCGCGCCTGCACGACATTCCGGTGCTGGGTGACATCGAGCACCTCGGCAAGATCGCGCGCGAGTCCGTGGCGCAGATGCTGCTGATCGCGATGCCCTCGGCGAACAGCGCGCAGATGCGTCGCATCGTCGCCCGCTGCGAGGCCTGCGGGCTGCCGTTCCGTACGGTGCCGAGACTGCAGGACGTGGTCGCCGGGCGCGCCCAGTCCAACGAGCTCAAGGAAGTCGCGATCGAGGACCTGCTCGGTCGCGACGCGGTGCAGCTCGACTGGACGGCGATCCGCGAGGGGATCGCCGGACGCAGCGTGCTGATCACCGGCGGCGGCGGTTCGATCGGGTCCGAGCTGTGCCGGCAGGTGGCGCGGCTCGGAGCCGCGTCGCTGACCATTCTGGACTCCTGCGAATACAACCTCTATCGCATCGCCCACGAGATCAGCGCCGGCGGTCCCGAGCTGCGGCTGCGGCTGCGGCCGCTGCTGGGTGACTGTGGCGACGCCGTGGCGGTCGAACGCGCCTTCGCGCAGGCACGTCCCGACGTGGTCTTCCATGCCGCGGCCTACAAGCATGTGCCGCTGCTGGAAGAGCAGTTGCGCGAAGCGGTACGCAACAACGTGCTGGCCACCGAGACCGTGGCCGCGGCCGCCGATCGCCATCGCTGTGCCGGACTGGTGCTGATCTCCACCGACAAGGCGGTCAATCCGACCAGCGTGATGGGCGCCTGCAAGCGCCTGGCCGAGCTGGTGGTTCAGGCGCATGCGGCGCGCTCGGCCACGCGCTGCATCACCGTGCGCTTCGGCAACGTGCTGGATTCCGCCGGCTCGGTGGTGCCGCTGTTTCGCGAGCAGATCGCGCGCGGCGGGCCGCTGACCGTCACCCATCCCGAGGTCACGCGCTATTTCATGACCATTCCCGAGGCCTGCCAGCTGATCCTGCAGGCGGCGGTGCAGGGGCGTGGCGGCGAGATCTTTGCGCTCGACATGGGCGAGCCGGTACGCATCCGCGACCTCGCCGAGCAGATGATCCGCCTGGCCGGCAAGCAGCCGGGTCGCGATGTCGCCATCGTCTACACCGGCCTGCGGCCGGGAGAAAAGCTGTTCGAGGAACTGTTCCATCCGCAGGAGAATTACGCGCCCACCGCGCACGCCAAGCTGTTCCTGGCGCAGCCGCGCGCGCTGGAGCCGCAGCAGCTCGACGCCGCGCTGCGCGAAGCGCGCGCCGCGGTGGATGCCTTTGACGAGGAAGCCCTGCGGCGCATGCTGGGACGCCTGCTGCCGGCGTTCCAGCCCGGGCATGCCGACGCGTCGCCTTCCCCGTTGCCAGCAACGATCCTGCAAGGAGATTCCGCATGAGCCGCCCCCTGCGCAAGGTGGTGTTCCCGGTGGCCGGACTCGGCACGCGCTTCCTGCCGGCCACCAAGGTGATCGCCAAGGAGATGCTGCCGGTGCTCGACCGGCCGCTGATCCAGTACGCCGTCGACGAGGCGGTGGAGGCTGGCGCCGACACCCTGATCTTCGTCACCAACCGCTACAAGCACGCCATCGCCGACTACTTCGACAAAGCCTACGAACTCGAGACCAAGCTGGCCGAGGCCGGCAAGGTCGATCTGCTCGAGATCGTGCGCAACGTGCTGCCCGGGCACGTGCGTTGCGTCTTCGTCACCCAGCCCGAGGCACTGGGGCTGGGCCATGCCGTGCTCTGCGCGCGTGCCGTGGTCGGTGACGAGCCGTTTGGCGTGATCCTGCCCGATGACCTGATCCGTGCCCGTGGCGCCGGCGTGATGCGGCAGATGGCCGAGATGGCGGCCACCCACGGCAGCGGCGTCGTCGCGGTCGAGGAGGTACCCGCGGACCAGACGCATCGCTACGGCATTGTCGCCGTGGATCCGGTCGGCGGGCGCGCCGGACGCATTCGTCACCTGGTCGAGAAGCCGAAATCCGCGGCCGCGCCGTCCCGGCTCGCCATTGTCGGCCGCTATCTGCTGCCGCCGCGCATCTTCGAGCTGCTGGAAGCCACGCGACCGGGCCTCGGCGGCGAGATCCAGCTGACCGATGCGCTGGAGACCCTGGCCCAGGAGCAGGAGTTGCTGGCTTATCGCTTCGCCGGCGAGCGCTTCGATTGCGGCAACAAGTCGGGCCTGGTGCGTGCGACCCTGCATCTGGCGATGGACGATCCGCAGCTGGCGGCCGCGGTGCGCGAGTTCGTCGCGACGCATGGCTGATCTGCGCCCCACCGCCGCTGACAGCGTTTACGCCGCGCAGGCGCCGCTCAGCTACGGCTATCCCAGTCTCGGCGGCCACATCGAGGCCGAAGTGGCGGTCGTCGGCGGCGGCTATGCCGGTCTGGCCACCGCGCTGGGTCTGGCTGAACGCGGGGTCAAGGGCGTGGTATTGCTGGAAGCCGAACGTGTCGGTTTCGGCGCCTCCGGCCGCAACGGCGGCTTCGTCTTCGGCGGCTATTCGCTGGACGGCGAGGCACTGGTGCGACGCCTCGGCCGGGAGCGCGCGCGGGCGCTGTATCTGGCCACCCGGCATGCGGTCCGGTTGATCCGTGAGCGCATCCGGCGCTATGCGATCGCCTGCGCGGCCAACGACGCCGGTGTCCTGTGCGCCAACTGGTTCCGCGATCCCGAAGTGCTGCGCCGCCGTCAGCGCCAGCTGGCCGAGGACTTCGGTATCGATTGGGAATGGGTCGAGCCGGATGCGCTGCGCGAGATCGTGCGCAGTGACCGCTACCACGGTGCGCTGTACGAGCGCGACGCGTTGCACCTGGACCCGCTGGCCTTTGCGCGCGGACTTGCACAGGCGGCGACCGCGCAGGGCGTGACGCTGCGCGAGGCTTCGCGGGTACTGCGTCTGGAGCGCAGCGGGGGCGGTTTCCGTCTGCACACCGGCGGCGGGCGCGTCGATGCGCCCAAGGTGGTGCTGGCCACCGGCGGTTATCTGGCCGGGCTCGATCCGCAGGCCGATCGCGCGGTATTGCCGATCGCCACCTATGTCATGGCGACCGAGCCGCTGGGCGGGCGTCTGGCCGATTGCATGCGCAGCGCGGCAGCCGTCTACGACACCCGCTTCGCCTTCGATTACTGGCGCCCGCTGGCCGACACGCGTCTGTTATGGGGCGGCCGCATCTCGGTGCGCGACCGCCGGCCCGAGGACGTGCGACGACTGCTTTACCGCGACATGCTCAAGGTGTTTCCGCAGCTCGAGGGCAGCCGCGTCGAATACGGTTGGTCCGGTCTGATGAGCTATGCGCGCCACCAGATGCCGCAGATCGGTGGCGACGGTCGCGGATTGTGGTGGGCACAGGCCTTCGGCGGCCATGGCCTGGCGCCGACCACGCTGGCGGGCGAACTGCTGGCCGCGGCGATCAGCCGGGATGATGACGCCTGGCGCCTGTTCGAGCCATTCGGCCTGGTTTCGGCGCA
>JAKAZT010000079.1:1769-8576 GCA_021815695.1 Pseudomonadota bacterium | reverse complement strand
GCGCGCTGCAGCACGCGCTGGAAACCCAGCGTGGGCTGGGTATCGCGCTCGTCACCCTCGGGCAGCACCGGCACGGTCTGCGCGATGACGTCGCGCAACTCGCGGCCCAGCCGTTCCAGATCGGTGCCGCAGGCGCGCAGCACGGCCACCGCAGCGGCATTGTCGAGCAGCGCAAGCAACAGGTGCTCCACGGTCATGAATTCGTGGTGCTGCTCGCGCGCGTCCTTGTAGCACTGCCCGATGGTGAGCTCGAGATCCTTGCTGAACATGGGGGAATAACCTCTGCTGACCGATGCCGCTGATGTGGGGGTCGCCTACAGTTTTTCCATGGCGCACAGCAAGGGGTGATGATGCACCCGCGCGTAGTCGTTGACCTGATTCACCTTGGTCTCGGCCACCTCGAGCGTGAACACGCCGCAGACGCCCTTTCCGCGATGGTGGACGTGCAGCATCACCTGCACCGCGCGCTCCTGGTTCAGTCCGAAGAAAGTGCGCAACACCTCGACCACGAACTCCATCGGGGTGTAATCGTCGTTGAGCAGCACGACCTGGTACATCGCCGGGCGTTCGAGGCGGGGCTTTGCCGTCTCGACCGCAAGGCCGTGTTCGAGTTCCTGGTCGCGGTCCGGTTGCTGGGCCATTGCGATTCGTGATCTGGGCTGGCTTCGAGTATACGCCGCGACGGTATGCCTGCCGTCGTGGGTGCAATGCGAGGGTGATGGCACAATCACGCTTTGACAAGGAGCTGCGTGCACGATGACCAGCGCGTTTTCAGCCGGCGAGGTATGGCGGCCGCGAGTCACCGTTGCCACCGTGGTGGCCGACGGCGAACGCTTCCTGATGGTCGAGGAGGATGTGCACGGCAAGTTGTGTCTGAACCAGCCGGCGGGCCACCTGGAATCCGGCGAGGATCTGGTCGACGCGGCCGTGCGCGAAACCCTCGAGGAAACCGGCTGGGAGATCGAACCCGAGCACTTTGTCGGGGTGATGCCGTGGATCAATCCGCGCGCCGGCGATACCACGCTGCGGTTCGTGTTCGCCGCCCGCGCCCTGCGACACCATCCGGAACGTCCGCTCGACGACGGCATCGCGCGCGCGCTGTGGCTGACGCGCGCGGAAATCGTGGCGGACGCGCCGCGCCTGCGCACCGGACTGGTGCTGAAGAGCATCGATGCGTGGCTGGCCGGGCGGCGGCTGCCGCTGGACGTCATCACGCGTCTGCGCGACACGGCGGAGTGACTCGATGCGCGTGATGGTCGGCCTTTCCGGGGGCGTCGACTCCGCGGTCGCGGCGCTGCTGCTGGCACGCGGCGGGAACGCGGTCGAAGGCCTGTTCATGCACAACTGGCGCGAGGACGAACGCACGCCCGACTGCCGCGCCGAGGACGATCGCCGCGATGCGGTGGCGGTGGCGGGCCGGCTCGGCATCCCGTTTCACGTTCGGGATTTTTCCGCCGCGTACTGGGACGACGTGTTCACGCAGTTCCTCGCCGAATACGCCGCCGGCCGCACGCCCAACCCGGACGTGCTGTGCAACCGCGAGATCAAGTTCAGGCGTTTCCTCGATGCGGCGCACGCGCTGGGTGCCGACCGGATCGCCACCGGCCATTACGCGCGGGTGCGCGAACGGGACGGCCGCCACCAGCTTTTGCGCGGCATCGATGCCGGCAAGGACCAGAGCTATTTCCTGCATGCGCTGGGTCAGGCGCAACTTGCGGCGACGCTGTTTCCGCTCGGCGAGATGCGCAAGCCCGACGTGCGCCGGCTGGCGCGCGAAGCCGGTCTGCCGATCCATGCGAAGAAGGACTCCACGGGCATCTGCTTCATCGGCGAGCGCGACTTCCGCAGCTTTCTCGCGCACTATCTGCCGGCGCGTCCCGGCGCGATCCGTACCCCCGCTGGACGCACGCTCGGCGAACACTCGGGCATCATGTACTACACCCTGGGCCAGCGGCAGGGCCTGGGTCTGGGCGGCGTTCGCGACACCTCCCATCGACCGTGGTACGTGGTGGGCAAGGACATCACCTCGGGTGCCCTGATCGTTGCGCAGGATGAACACTGGCTGCTGTCGCGACGGTTGACGGCCTCGGCCCTGACCTGGGTGGACGGAATGGCGCCCGCGCCGACGTTTCGCTGCACCGCCAAGACGCGCTACCGCCAGGACGATCAGGATTGCGAAGTGCGGATCACGGCGGCAACGGCGGAGGTCCGGTTCGCTGCGCCGCAGCGCGCGGTGACTCCCGGTCAGGCCGTGGTGTTCTACGCCGGTGACTGCTGCCTCGGCGGTGGCACCATAGAGATGACCGATGCCGCCTACGGTGGTCTGGAACCGAACTGATGAATGAAGAACGCGTGCTTGCCCTTGCCGGAATGTTCCAGGCGCTCAGCCTGGTCCGCAGCCTGGCCACCGAAGGCAGTTGCGACGCCGGTGCCCTCGAGGCCAGCCTGGCCAGCGTGCTGCGCATCGACGCCGACAGCGCGGCGGCGGTCTTCGGCGGCAGCGGCGGCGTGCGGCTGGGGCTGCGCACCCTGGTGGCGCAGCTGGACGACGCCCATCCGGATACCGCGTTGACGCGCATGGCACTGACCGTGTTGCGGCTGGAGCGGCGCCTGATGGCCCGTGCCGATCTGCTGGCCCGGTTGCAGGAGGGGCTGCGTGCCACGCAGCGTCAGGTCGATCATTTCGGGGTTGCCCACGCCACCGTGGTCGGACGGCTCGCCGAGCTCTATGCCGACACGCTGTCCACGCTGCGGCCCCGGGTCTTGGTGACCGGCAGCCCGCAGCATCTCAACCAGCCGGCCCAG
Source organism: Pseudomonadota bacterium (assembly GCA_021815695.1). Taxonomy (GTDB): domain Bacteria; phylum Pseudomonadota; class Gammaproteobacteria; order Xanthomonadales; family Rhodanobacteraceae; genus Metallibacterium. Next base: position 5,771 of record JAKAZT010000079.1, on the reverse strand, counting down.
GTCGAGCGCATCCGCGCCTGTCTGCTGGCCGCGGTGCGCGCCGCGGTGCTGTGGCGCCAGATGGGTGGCCGGTCGTGGCGACTGCTGCTGCATCGGCGGCAGGCGGCAATGCTGGCGCGCGGCATGCTGGCGCGCACCGCGCTTGATTCCGGCTGAATTCCGCCACGCCCACCGCGTCCCCCGGCGCCGGCTTGCGCGATAATGCCGAGCTGACCCGCCGCCCCGTGCAGCGCCTGTCCGCATCCCGCCAGGAGACTCAAGGTAATGAAAGACTCGTTTGCGACCCGCGCCGTGCTCGAGATCGACGGCCAGCGCTACGCCTACGCCAGCCTGGCGAAACTGGGCCAGCGCTTCGACCTCAGGCGCCTGCCCTACTCGATGAAGATCCTGCTCGAGAACCTGCTGCGCCACGAGGACGGCGTCAACGTCACCGCGCGCGAGATCGAGGCGGTGGCCAACTGGGATGCGAAGGCGGAGCCCGCCACCGAAATCGCCTTCATGCCCGCGCGCGTGGTCCTGCAGGACTTCACCGGCGTGCCTTGCGTGGTCGATCTGGCCGCGATGCGCGACGCCATGGTCCGGCTGGGCGGTGATCCGAAGCGGATCAATCCGCTGGCGCCGGCCGAACTGGTGATCGACCATTCGGTGCAGGTGGACGACTACGGCACCGCGGCGGCGCTGGATCACAACGTCGACATCGAGTTCCGGCGCAACGGCGAGCGCTACAGCTTCCTGCGCTGGGGCCAGAAGGCGTTCAACAACTTCAAGGTGGTGCCGCCGCGTACCGGCATCGTGCATCAGGTCAATCTGGAGCATCTGGCGCGGGTGGTGATGACCAGCGTCGAGGACGGCACGGCGTGGGCCTATCCGGACACCGTGTTCGGCACCGACTCGCACACCACCATGATCAACGGCCTCGGCGTGCTGGGCTGGGGCGTCGGCGGCATCGAGGCAGAAGCCGCGATGCTGGGACAGGCGTCATCGATGCTGATCCCGCAGGTGGTCGGCTTCAAGCTCGACGGCAGGCTGCCGGAAGGCGCCACCGCCACCGACCTCGTGCTGACGGTCACCCAGATGCTGCGCAAGCTGGGCGTGGTCGGAAAATTCGTCGAGTTCTTCGGTCCCGGGCTGCGCCATCTCGCACTGGCCGACCGCGCGACCATCGGCAACATGGCGCCCGAGTACGGCGCCACCTGCGGCATCTTTCCGGTCGACGCCGAGGCGCTGAATTATCTGCGACTGTCGGGCCGCAGTGCCGGGCAGATCGCGCTGGTCGAGGCCTACGCCCGCGCACAGGGTCTGTGGCACGACGAGCACACCCCGCAGGCCGAGTTCAGCGCGACGCTGGAGCTGGATCTGGCCACGGTGCGGCCGTCGCTGGCCGGACCGAAACGGCCCCAGGACCGCGTGCTGCTGGGCGAGGTGCGCACGAGTTATCTCGACGGCCTCAAGCCGCTGATCGCCGGTCGCAAACCGCGCAACGTCGATGCCGAGCGCTTTGCCGGCGAGGGTGGCGCGAGTGCGGTCGGCAACGCTGCCAACGCGATGGCGGAGGGCAGCGTGCGGGTCGAGAAGGATGGACACCGCTTCGAACTGCGCGACGGCGCGGTGGTGATCGCCGCCATCACCTCCTGCACCAACACCTCCAATCCGGCGGTCATGCTGGGCGCCGGCCTGCTGGCCAGGAAGGCCGCCGCGCGCGGCCTCAAGCCGAAGCCATGGGTGAAGACCTCGCTGGCGCCCGGCTCGCTGGTGGTCACCGATTACCTGAAGAAGACCGGCCTGCTGGGCGAGCTGGAAAAGCTCGGCTTCTACACCGTGGGTTACGGCTGCACCACCTGCATCGGCAACTCGGGTCCGCTGCCGGCGGCGATCAGCAAGGGCATCGCCGAGGGCGATCTGGTCGCTGCATCGGTGCTGTCGGGCAATCGCAACTTCGAGGGGCGCGTGCATCCCGAGGTCAAGATGAATTACCTGGCCTCGCCGCCACTGGTGGTGGCCTACGCGCTGGCCGGTACGCTCGACATCGACCTCGATCACGATCCGCTCGGCATCGGTGATGACGGCAAGCCGGTCTATCTCAAGGACGTCTGGCCGTCCAATCAGGAAATCTCCGACACCATCGCCGGCGCGGTCACCGCCGAGATGTTCACCCGCAACTACGCCGACGTGTTCAAGGGCGATGCACGCTGGAACGCGATCCGCTCGGCCGACGGCGATCTCTATCGCTGGGACGACTCCACCTATATCAAGAATCCGCCGTATTTCGACGGCATGACGATGCAGGTCGGCACGGTCGCCGATATCCACGGTGCCCGCTGCCTCGGCCTGTTCGGCGATTCGATCACCACCGATCACATTTCGCCCGCCGGCAACATCAAGAAGGACTCGCCGGCCGGTCGCTACCTGATGTCCAGGGGCGTCGATCCCGGGGACTTCAACTCCTATGGCTCGCGGCGCGGCAACGATGACGTGATGGTGCGCGGCACGTTCGCCAACATCCGCATCCGCAACCGCATGCTCGACGGCGTCGAGGGCGGCTACACCCTGCATGTGCCCAGCGGCGAACAGCTGGCGATCTACGACGCCGCCATGAAGTACAGGGCCGAGGGCACCCCGCTGGTGGTGCTTGCCGGCAAGGAGTACGGCACCGGCTCGTCACGCGACTGGGCGGCCAAGGGCACCCTGCTGCTGGGCGTGCGCGCGGTGATCGCCGAAAGCTTCGAGCGCATTCACCGCTCCAATCTGGTCGGCATGGGCGTGCTGCCCCTGGCGTTCAGGGACGGCGACTCCGCGCAGTCCCTGGGACTGACCGGCAAGGAGCACTTCGACATCACCGGTCTGAAGGACGGCGAGGCCCGCGAAGCCGAGGTGATCGCCCGCGGCACGGCCGGCGAGAAGCGTTTCACCGTCAAGGTGCTGCTGCTGACGCCGAAGGAGCGTGAGTTCTACCGCCACGGCGGCATCCTGCCCTACGTGCTGAGGCAGCTGGCGGCGGCCAAAGCCGCCTGAGGCGAGGCTTTCGCGCCGTAGCAGCGGCGCGGAAGCTTTCCGCACCGCGACCGCCGGTCGCGCGGCGCCGTCCGCATCGTCGCACCGCTTCGCGGACCCGTCGCCGCGGGACCGCTGTCGAGGTGACCGCGTCCCGATTCAGCGCCGCAGGCGCCGACCGTCACGACGGGATCCGATGTCCTGCGCTTTAATCTCGCTGCGCAGGCCGCCGATCTCGGCACGCACCTCGGCATAGTCGCGCAGGTGATCGCGCATCCACGCCCGCGCGACCGGACCAAACAGGGCGTCGGTCTTGTGCGCCGGCAGCTGCAATCGGCCGGACGCTGCGGCGCGTTTCCACGGCTCGCGCCCGGGGTCGGTGATCCGGCTGGCCGGTTGCGGCAGCAGCGACAGCGAGGCATCGAGGCCGAGAAACTCGCGGATGCGATGCCAGCCCCATTGCGGGCGCGCGGCCAGGTCTTCCAGGCAGAGCAGCAGATGGCGCGGATCGTCGCGACGGGCCAGATGCATTTCGATCGAGCGATTCCAGCGCCGTGCCCACACCGCCAGCCCGCCGCCGAAATCATGCGTCGGCTGGTGCAGGTCGCCGTCCATGATCGATGCCATGACGTCGGCGCCGTCGCGCAGCACGTGGATGAAGCGCGCATCCGGGATATGGCGCGCGATCTCCTCGATGTAGATCAGGTGACTGGGTGTCTTCTCCACCCACAGTGCCGCTCCGCTGCGTCTGGCGCAGCCGTCGAGCAGATCGACGTAGCGACGCACGCAGGCCGCAGGCGTCAACGGCGCGGCACGGGCGGGCTTGCCGCCGGCCAGCATGTGCTCCAGACGGCGCAGCCGCCGCCGCCCGGACGAGCGCGCGAGGCCCAGACGGTGATACCAATGGTGCTCGCCGTGGGCGCCGAGGTCACCCCAGCGGCGGCGAATGCTGCCGTACAGCGATTCGAAGTAGCCGGTCTCGGGGAACGAGTGCACGGCGGGATGACGCGC
>JAKAZT010000079.1:0-1669 GCA_021815695.1 Pseudomonadota bacterium | reverse complement strand
TAGATCATGTGCCCCGACGGGTAGTAGCCGAATGTCAGATGGCTGCGCAGCGCCGGCTCCAGCATCATGTGGTCGAGATCGAACTCGGTGGCATGAAACGGCGTGGCCAGGTCGAAGTAGCCGTTGGCCGAGAACACGCGCAGATGCGGGTTCTGGCGCATCGCCGCGCCGAGGTCGCCGACCACGTAGGGCAGCGGCAGCGGCCAGCCGCCGTCGCCCGGCACGCGATGCTTCCAGTCCCAGTTGCGGATGATCTTGTCGTTCATCACCGCGTAGGGCACGTCGGACTTGTACTTGAGCACGTTGGTGACATACCAGTTGAAAGCCGCGGTGTAGGCCGGCGTGATGAACGCGTCCGAAGGGTCGAAGTCCGGCGTGGCCGAGATCGAGTTGATGTTGTACCCGGCGTAGCGGCCGTCGTAGCGTCCGATGCTCTCGCGCTCGGGCAGCATCAGTTCCTTGCGGAAATTGCTGGCCTCGATGCGCAGGTTGGCGCGCTCGATGTAGTCCACCGGCAGGCCGGTGTAGGCGTGAAGCTTCTGCGCGATGGCATCCGCTTCGGCTTTCGGCAGATTCTCGCCCTGCGCCAGCGCGCGCGCATAGTCGTTATCGGCGAATTGGCGCACCTGGCCGAGGAAGGTCGCCAGATCGGCAGGTTTGTTGGGCAGCTTGTCGTGGTACCAGGCGATCGCCGCGTAGGTCGGCAGGTACAGCTCGTACTTGCTGTCCTGTCCTGGCATCAGCAGGCCGTAGTTGAGAATCGACGATTGCAGCACCACGCCGTTGACGGCGATGCCGTTCTCCTGCAGATACTCGGCCAGTGCCGCCGACCGCGTGGTGCCGTAGCTTTCGCCGTAGAGGAATTTGGGCGAGTTCCAGCGGTTGTTGACGGTGATGTAACGCTGGATGAAATTGCCGAACGAACGCACATCCTCGTCCACGCCCCAGAAATCCTTGTCCTTGCCGGTGCCGACGATACGGCTGTAGCCGGTGCCGACCGCATCGATGAAAACCAGATCCGTGCGATCGAGGATGCTCTGGTGGTTGGCCACCAGGTCATAGGGCGGCGGCGGGGTCGCCACGCCGTCGCCGACCACCACGCGCAGCGGGCCGAAGGCGCCCATGTGCAGCCAGATCGACGACGAGCCGGGCCCGCCGTTGTAGAGGAAGGTGACCGGTCGCGTGGCCATGTTCTTCTCGCCGTCGCGGGTGTAGGCGACGTAAAACATGCTCGCCACCGGCGCGCCCTTGTCGTTGCGGATCAGCAGGGTGCCGGCGGTGGCGGTGTAACGGATGTCCTGACCGTTGATGGTGATGCTGCCGTGGGTCACGACCGAGGTTTCTTTGGGTATCTGCGCCGTGGCGGTTTCCTTTTGTGCCGCGGCAGTACCGGCGGCGGCATCGGCGGCATGCAGCAGGGGCGACGAGGTGGCGAGCAAGGCGGCAATCGACAGGGCAAGCAGCGCGTGTTTCACAGAGACCCTCCTGGGCATTGCAAAGGACAACGCCGCAGCGGGCGCCGGAAGCAGTTAGAGCGAGACCGGCCGAGGTGGTTCCGCGTCTAGGTCATAGGTCATGCCGGGAGGGCCGCGAGCCGGCGGCGCACCTTGCAGCGCGCCTTGCTGCGCAACGGAGCGCTATGCTCCAATCGAGAGCGACGCGCGCGAGA
>JAKAZT010000078.1 GCA_021815695.1 Pseudomonadota bacterium | reverse complement strand
CGTGAGCGCGCTGTTCGCCACCTGCCCGAAAGGGCTGGAATACCTGCTGCGCGACGAGCTGACGGCGCTGGGCGCGGCCACGGCGCGCGAAGCGCTGGCGGGCGTGCATTTCGACGGTGATCTCGAACTGGCCTACCGCGCCTGCCTGCACTCGCGGCTGGCCAGCCGCGTTCTGCTGCCGCTGGCGAGTTTCGATGCCGCCGATGCCGAAGCGCTGTATCGCGGCGTCGCGGCGATCGAATGGGAGCATCACCTCGCGCCCGACGGCAGCCTGGCGGTCGACGCCGTGGTGGCGCAAAGCGCGATCAGCCACAGCGGCTTTGCCGCGCAGCGGGTCAAGGACGCGGTGGTCGACCAGTTGCGTGAACGTTTCGGCGTGCGCCCCTCCGTGGTGCTCGAGCGCCCGCAGCTGCGTCTGCATCTGCACCTGCGCCGCGATCGCGCCGACCTGGCGCTGGATCTGTCCGGCGAACCGCTGCACCGGCGCGGCTGGCGCGTCGATCAGGGCGCGGCGCCGCTGAAGGAAAACCTGGCCGCGGCGATGCTGCTGCGTGCCGACTGGCCGGCGCTTTACGCCGAAGGCGGCGCCCTGGTCGATCCGCTGTGCGGTGGCGGCACGCTGCTGATCGAGGCCGCGCTGATGGCGGCCGGCGTCGCCGCCGGCCTGCGCCGCGACTACTACGGCTTTCTCGGCTGGCGCGGCCACGACAGCGCGCTGTGGGCGAGTCTGCATCAGCAGGCCACGGCGCAGGCGCACAGCGGTCTGACTGCGCTGCGGCCGGTTTTTTTTGGTCGCGACCAGGACCCGGGGGCGATCGCCATCGCGCGGCGCAACGCCCAGGCGGCCGGCGTGGCGGGTTTCGTGCACCTCGAGCGCGGCGATGTCGCCCATCTCGCGCCGCCGGCGGGTTGCGAGCGCGGACTGCTGATCGGCAACCCGCCCTATGGCGAGCGTCTCGGCGAGCGCGACGAGGTGGTCGCGCTGTACCGCGCACTGGGCGAGCGGCTGCGCGCCGGCTTCGTCGGCTGGCGCGCGGCACTGCTGATCGGCGATGCCGGGATGGGCCACGCCTTCGGGCTGCGCGCCGACAAGCGCTACGCGCTCTACAACGGCGCGCTGGCCTGCACCCTGCTGACCTTCGGGATCGCCGCCCGCGGCGAGCCGGCGACGGAGCCGCGTCCGCTGAGCGCCGGTGCGGCGATGGCCGCCAACCGCATCGGCAAGAACCTGCGCCACCTGCGCAAGCGGTTGCAGCGCGAGGCCATCAGCTGTTTTCGCGTCTACGACGCCGACCTGCCCGAGTACGCCGCGGCGATCGACATCTATCAGGGCTGGCCGCTGGATGCCGCCGGTCGCGCGCAGGTCGGCGCCGGCGATCCGCCGCGCTGGCTGCATGTCCAGGAGTACCAGGCGCCCGCCGACATTCCCGAGGCGACCGCCCGGACCCGCCTGCGCGAGCTGGTCCGTGCGGCGGGTACGGCGCTGGAGGTGCCGCGCGAGCGCATCGCGGTCAAGACCCGCCAGCGTGGCCGCGGCGGCGAGCGTTACGGCCGCCTCGACCAGCGCGAGACGGCGATCGAAGTGGCCGAGTGCGGGCTGGCGTTTCGCGTCGACCTGTTCGACTACATCGACACCGGCCTGTTCCTCGACCACCGGCTGGTGCGCCAGCGCTTGCGCGAGCTGGCGCGCGGCCGACGCATGCTCAACCTGTTTGCCTATACCGGCAGCGCCAGCGTGTACGCGGCAGCCGGCGGGGCCAGCGAGACCGTCAGCGTGGACTTGTCGGCAACCTATCTCGACGTCGCGTCGTGGAATCTGGCACGCAACGGTTTTGCCGGCTCGCGTCATCGTCTGGTGCAGTCGGATGCGCGGACTTTTCTGGCCGCGGATCGCGCGCACTACGGACTGATCTACGTCGATCCGCCGACCTTCTCCAACTCCAAGCGTGCGGATGACTTCGACGTCCAGCGCGACCATGCCGCGCTGCTGCACGCCTGCGCCGATCGTCTGGCGCTGGACGGCGTGATCGTGTTCTCCAACAACTTTCGCCGTTTCCGGCTCGATCGCGCAGCGCTGGATTCCGCGTTCGCGATCGAGGACTGGAGCGCGCCCAGCATCCCCTTCGATTTCACCCGCCGCGGCGACATCCACGGTTGCTGGCTGCTGCGCCCGCGTGAGCTGTGATCCGGGTCACACGGTGGGCAAGGCGTTGTCCCCGTCTTTACCAATCGGTAAGCGGCCGCAGCGCGAAAACCGGGTCGATTTAAGGGCCGATTCATCCTCGCGGCGCCAGCATGGACTCGCACCACTACGGAGGTGAGTCATGAACATCGCGACAAGCGGTCTGCTGCGTGCGGTCGGGCTGGCGTTGGCCGGAACCCTGGCGCTGGCGGCGCCGGCCGTTTCCCGCGCCGATGGCATCGGCTACAGCATCAGCGTCGGCGGCCCCGGTTTCGGGGTCAGCTATGCCGGCTGCGGCGATTGCCGCGGCTGGGGCGGCGGCTGGGTCAGCTCGGGTTGGGGCGACGACGATGGCTGGTATCCGGCGGGTCGGGTCTATGCCGCACCTGTCTATTACGGCGGATACGGTGACGGCTACTACCGGCGCCCGGTCGTCGTGTATCGCGGCCACGAGGATGGCGGTTGGCGCGGTCGCGGCGATTGGCATCGCGAGGGCGGCTGGCACGATCGCGGCTGGCGCGGCGGCGACCGGCGCGGCGGCGATGGCGGCTGGCATGACCGCGGAGGCCGCGGCGGCGACCGGCGCGGTCATCATGACGGCGGCGGCGACTGAGGTTCCCCCCGCTGGCGGATCCCTCCCCCTGTCTGCCAGCATCCCGGCCCGGCCACGCAAGTGGCCGGGCTTTTTCATGTCGGACGCGGCGCTTCAGCCGCCCTTGGCAGCGAGCAGGGTGGCGTAGCTGCCGGCGTCAAGCCGGCGCATGCCGACGATCGGGCAGATGTTGCCGCTGGCGGTGATCGCCGATTCACCACTGTCGCCGCACAGCACGTTGCTGTTGCCGGTTGCCATCTGCCACGCCGCCGGACGGCTGCGATCGTTGTCGCAGTCATCGCCGAAGCGGATTTCGAAGTAACTGGCACCGGCGATGACCGCCGCCGTGCGCGCGCCGAGCGCCTGCCAGCGGGTGATTTGCGACGGATTCAGACACTGCTGCAACGGCCGGATCGGGCCGGTCGCGGGGGTGACGGCGGGAGCCGTGCTGGCCGCCGCAGCCGTCGAGGCGGGCGCGGCGGGGGCGTCCTGTGCCTGCACGGCGCCGAATCCGAGCAGGCCGGCGAAAGCGGCGACGATCAGTGAGGTGCGGATCATGCGTATTCTCCGGAGGCACGGCTGTCGGACGCGGTCAGCATGCGCCCTTGTGAAAGCACTGTAACGCGGCGTAAGGCGCAACCCTGCGATTTGCCCTGTTCGCAGCCAGCATAATCAACGATGATCGCCGCACCAGCGGAAAATTTCCTATGTCCGACCGCCGCCCCTCACCCAGCGCAGCCCATTGGCCATCGGCACCGGCCTATGCGTTCTTTCGCGCCTGGCTGCGTGATCCGCTGGCGGTGGCCGCGCTGTCGCCCTCCGGCCGCCAGCTGGCGCGGCTGATGGTCGAGCAGTTGCCGTCCGGCGCCGAGCGCGTGATCGAACTGGGCGGCGGCACCGGGGTATTCACGCGGGCCCTGCTGGATGCCGGCGTGCGCGCCGATCGCCTGCTGGTGCTGGAACTCAACGAGCCGCTGCATCAGCTGCTGCAGCAGCAGTTCCCCGGCGTCGGCGTGGTGTGCGCCGACGCGCGCGACCTGCGTGGCGTGGCCCGGCGCAGCGGGTTTCTCGATGGCGGTCCGGCCGATGTCGTGCTGAGCGGCCTGGGTCTGCTGTCGATGCCGCGGCGCACCCAGCGCGCGATCCTCGAGGCGGCTTTCGCGGTGATGCATCCGGGCGGACGCCTGATCCAGTTCACCTACGGGCCGGTCAGCCCGGTACCGCGGCCGCTGCTGGATCAGCTGCGGCTGACGGTGCATCGCGGCGGCTTCGCCTGGTGGAACATGCCGCCGGCGTCGGTGTACGTGTACCGGCGCGCGGATGGCGCGGCGCCGCAGTGAAGCCGGCGCGGCTCATGCGCCGCTGACGCGGCCGGATCCGGCGACTTGCGACCGCCGGCGGCTGCCGGCTCAGGCCGCGGCGCGCTGGCCCAGCGCTGCCAACAGTTCGCGCGCCACGCGCAGGCGCTCCGCCGCACCCGGCAGCTCCATGCGCAGGCGCAGCTTGTCCGGGCCATCCAGCTGGTAAACCCGCGGCTGACGCTGGATCAGGCGGATCACCGCCATCGGGTCGAGATCGGGCTGGCTGCGAAACAGCACGCGGCCGCCGCCGGGACCCAGTTCGAGTTTGCGGATGCCCAGCGGCGTCGCCGCCAGCTTCAGTTCTGCAACCGCGAACAGGTGCTTGACCGGTTCCGGCAGCAGGCCGAAGCGGTCGATCATCTCGACCTGCAACTCGCGCAGCGCCTCGTCGTCGCGGGCGCTGGCGATGCGCTTGTACAGCGTCAGCCGCGCGTGCACGTCGGGCAGGTAATCGTCGGGGATCAGCGCCGGCAGGTGCAGCTCGATCTCGGTCTCGTGCGCGCCGGTCAGCTCGAAGTCGGGCAGTTTGCCGCTCTTGAGCGCGCGCACGGCGCGATCGAGCAGCTCGCTGTAGAGCGAGAAGCCGATTTCCTGGATCTGCCCGGACTGCTCCTCGCCAAGCAGTTCACCGGCGCCGCGGATCTCGAGATCGTGCGTGGCCAGCGCGAACCCGGCGCCGAGTTCCTCCAGCGCGGCCAGCGCGTCGAGGCGCTTCTCGGCGTCGGCGCTCATCGCCTTGCGCTCGGGCACCACCAGATAGGCGTAGGCACGATGGTGGGAGCGGCCGACGCGGCCGCGCAGCTGATGCAGCTGGGCCAGTCCGAAGCGGTCGGCGCGGTTGATGACGATGGTGTTGGCGGTCGGGATGTCGATGCCCGACTCGATGATCGTGGTGCACACCAGCACGTTGAAGCGCTGGCGGTGAAAGTCCAGCATCACCTGTTCCAGCTCGCGTTCCGGCATCTGGCCGTGAGCGATGCGCACGCGCGCATCCGGCATCAGCGTCCCGATCTCGCGCGCCATGCGCTCGATGCTGTCGACCTCGTTGTGCAGGAAGTACACCTGGCCACCGCGCGCCAGCTCGCGCTGCAGCGCCTCGCGGATCAGCGCCGTGTCCCAGGGCGCGACGAAGGTCTTGACCGCGACGCGATGCGCCGGCGGCGTGGCGATGATCGACAGGTCGCGCAACCCGGCCATCGCCATGTTCAGCGTGCGCGGGATCGGCGTCGCGGTCAGCGTCAGCAGGTCGACCTCGGCGCGCAGGCGCTTGAGCTGTTCCTTGTGGCGCACGCCGAAGCGGTGCTCCTCGTCGACGATCAGCAGGCCGAGATCGCGGTAGCGCACGTCGTCCTGCAGCAGCCGGTGCGTGCCGATGATCACGTCGACCTGGCCGGCAGCGAGCTTGTCGAGCGCCTCGGCGGTCTCCTTGCGGCCCTTGAAGCGCGAGAGCACCTCGACGCGGATCGGCCAGTCGGCGTAACGGTCACGGAAGTTCTGGTAGTGCTGCTGCGCCAGCAACGTGGTCGGTACCAGCACCGCCACCTGACGGCCGGCAATGGCGACCGCGAAGGCGGCGCGCAGTGCGACCTCGGTCTTGCCGAAGCCGACGTCGCCGCAGACCACGCGGTCCATCGGCCGCGGTCTGGCCAGGTCGGCCAGCACGGCCTCGATCGCGCCGGCCTGATCGGGGGTTTCCTCGAACGGGAAGCTGGCCGCGAACTGCGCGTACAGCGTGCGCTCGATCGCGGTCGCCACGCCCGCCCGCGCCTCGCGCTGGGCATAGATCGCCAGCAGTTCGGCGGCGGTGTCGCGCACCTTTTCGGCGGCACGGCGCTTGGCGCGTTCCCAGGCTTCGCCGCCCAGACTGTGCAGCGGCGCCAGTTCGGGCGCGGCGCCGGCGTAGCGGCTGATCAGCGCCAGCTGCGCTACCGGCACATAGAGCTTGTCGCCCCGGGCGTATTCCAGCGCGAGGAATTCGCCGGCCGCGCCGCCGACGTCGAGCGTGATCAGGCCGCGATAGCGACCGACGCCGTGATCGAGATGCACCACCGGCGCGCCCAGCGCCAGTTCGGAGAGATCGCGTACCAGGGTTTCGGGATCGCGCGCCGCACCGCGCCGGCGCCGGCGCTGCTGGCGCACGCGCTCGCCGAACAGCTCGCGCTCGGTCAGCACGGTCAGTGCCGGCGACGTCAGCGCGAAGCCCTGCGCCAGCGGCGCGACGGTGACCGCCAGCGGCATCGCGGCGGCGGCGAATGCCGGCCACGACTCGACCAGCGGCGGCCGCAGGCCGGTCGCGACCAGCAGTTCCAGCAGCGCTTCGCGGCGGCCGGCTGATTCGGCGACCAGCAGCACGCGCCCGCTGCACGCCGCGATGAAGCGGCCCAGCATCGCCGCAGGTTCCTCGCCCTTGCCCTGCAGTGCCATTTCCGGCGCCGGCTGCGTACCCAGCGCGATCGCGTGCTCGCCGCCGGCGGCCACGATCTCGACCCGCGGCCGGCGGTTGAGCTGTTCGCGCAGCAACTGCGGTGACAGGTACAGCTCGGCCACCGGAAGGATCGGCCGCTCGATGTCGTGCGCGCGCTGCTCATGGCGTTCGCCGGCCTGTGCCCATGCCTGCTCGGCGGCTTCCAACGCGCCTTCGCCGAGCACGAACAGGGCGTCGTCGGCGAGATAGTCGAACAGCGTTTCGGTGCGTTCGAAGAACAGCGGCAGGTAATACTCGATGCCGCCCGGGGTGACGCCTTCCTTGATGTCCTGGTAGATCGGGCAGCGCCGCACGTCGATCGCGAAACGTTCGCGCAGGCGTGCGCGAAAGGCCTTGATCGCCGCTTCGGTCAGCGGGAACTCGCGCGCCGGCAGCAGTTCGACGGCCTCGACCCGCGCCTGCGAGCGCTGGCTGTCGACATCGAAGGTGCGCAGTGTGTCGATGATTTCGTCGAGCAGCTCGATGCGGTAGGGCTCGGCGCTGCCCATCGGAAACAGGTCAATCAGCGCGCCGCGCACGGCGAAGTCGCCGGGTTCGGCGACCTGCGGCACGTGACGATAGCCGGCGGCTTCCAGCCGGCGCTGCTCGGCGGCCAGTTCGAAGGGCTGCCCGCGGTGCAGCAGCAGTCCGGCGCCAGCGAGGAAGCTGCGCGGCGCCAGCCGCTGCAGCAGCGTCGCCACCGGGATCACCAGCACGCCGCGGCGTACGCCCGGCAGGCGATACAGCGTGGCGATGCGCTGCGAGATGATCTCCGGATGCGGGCTGAACAGGTCGTAGGGCAGGGTTTCCCAGTCGGGGAAATGCAGCACCGGCAGGGTGCCTGCGAACACGCCCAATTCGGCTTCGAGGCGCAGCGCGGTCTGCGTGTCGCGGGTCACCGCCACCACCAGACCGGGCTGGCGTTGCGCGGCTTCGACCAGCGCCAGCGCCTGCGCTGCGCCATGCGGCGACGCCCAGCGCCGGGGCTGGCGGGCATCGGGCGGCAGCGGCGGATTCAGCAACGGGGATTCGGACATCGTCATCGCGGGGCGGCGCTGCATCACGCAGTCGCCCAGTTTAGCGCGACGCGCCGGTCGCCCGGTCCGGCCGTGCGAAGGCGCGACGCCACGTTTCGGACGGGCTAGCGCGCCAGCGGCAGCACGGTCGCTGACGGTGCGAACTGCGGAAGGCGTTCCTGCACCGATCGACGCACGCCGGCAAGATCGAGACCGGCTTCGGCCAGCAATTCCTCGCGACTGCCATGTTCGAGAAAGCGATCGGGCAGGCCCAGCACCAGCAGCGGCAGACCGGCGCCATGCGCGGCCATCCATTCGGCGACCGCGCTGCCGGCGCCACCGGCGACGGCGTGGTCTTCGAGGGTGACGAACGCGCCGTGGTCGCGCGCCAGCTCGGCCAGCAGGGTCGTGTCCAGCGGCTTGACGAAGCGCATGTTGACGACCGTCGCGCCCAGCTCGGCGCCCAGCGTTTCGGCCACCGGAACCAGCGCACCGAAAGCCAGCAGCGCCAGCCCGTTCCCGCGGCGGCGCACCTCGGCCTTGCCGATCGGCAGCGGCTCCAGCGAGTGGCCGGCATCGATGCCGGCGCCGACGCCGCGCGGGTAGCGCACCGCGGCCGGCCCTCGGTGCAGGAAGCCGGTGGTCAGCATGGCGCGGCACTCGCGTTCGTCGGCCGGCGCCATCACCAGCAGGTTGGGCAGGCAGCGCAGATAGGCAAGGTCGAAACTGCCGGCGTGGGTGGGGCCGTCAGGACCGACCACGCCGGCGCGGTCGATCGCGAACAGCACGTCGAGGTTCTGCAGGGCGACGTCATGCACCAGCTGGTCCCAGCCGCGCTGCAGGAAGGTCGAGTAGATCGCCACCACCGGCTTGGCGCCCTCGCAGGCCATGCCCGCGGCCAGTGTCACCGCGTGCTGCTCGGCGATGCCGACGTCGAAGTAGCGCCGGGGAAATTCCTTCGAATAGCGCACCAGTCCCGAGCCCTCGCGCATCGCCGGGGTGATCGCCAGCAAGCGCGCATCGGCCG
>JAKAZT010000007.1 GCA_021815695.1 Pseudomonadota bacterium | reverse complement strand
TGGTCTGCGCGGGTCGCGCGGCAGCAGGCACGACGAACGGGCAGCCAAAGAAAAAGGCCGGCGAGTGTGCACTCGCCGGCCTTCGTCCGGAGATGGCGCGCCCGGAGAGATTCGAACTCCCGACCACCAAGTTCGTAGCCTGGTACTCTATCCAACTGAGCTACGGGCGCGTGGTACAGCTGCGGCGCGGCAGCTGTGCCGCTCACCGGCGAGCGAGTTGCGCGTCGCGCGGCGAGCGGGGGATTATTCCGTTGCCTTGACCCAACGTCAAGCCCTGATCCCGCGCGGGTGGCGCTCAAAGCATGCTGCCGAACGCGCCGAACACACCCAGCGTCGTGGTCAGCGTGACAATGACGATGACCACCCAGCGATAGGCACCGCGCAGTCGATGCTCCGGGGGCAGCGCCTTGATCGCCAGCGCGACCAGGAACCCGAGCACCAGCGGCAGCATCAGGGCGTTCATCACTTCGACTCCGATCGACAGCGCCACCAGATCGGGAGCCAGCGCAACGATCAGCGCGCCGCCCACGACGCCCAGCGTGAACACGACGTAGAACCAGGGCGCTTCGAGCGGATGGTCCGCCAGCGAATGGCGATAGCCGGCGACCTCGCCAAAACCCCAGGCTGCGGCCAGGCTGACCACGATGGAGGCCACCATCGCGGCACCGAGCAATCCGATCCCGAAAACGGTGCGACCCAGCGTCTCGCCCAGCGCCGGGGTCAGCGCCTGCGCGACCTGTCCGACGGTATCCAGCGGTGGGCTGCGGTGTCCGGCCCACAGCGTCGCCGCGGTCACCATCAGCACGGCAGCCATCACCACCTGCGTCAGCACCGCGCCCAGCGCCGTATCCCAGCGCGCCGCGACATACTGCTCCGGTTGCAGGCCTTTGTCGGCCACCGCGGATTGCTGGTAGAACACCATCCACGGCATGATCACGGCGCCGATGTTGGCGGCGACCAGATAGGCAAAATCGCCGCGGTGCAGCGGCATGTGCAGCAGCCCGGACGTCACGTCGTGCAGGCGCACCGGCGACTGCACCGCCACGACGATGAAGACCAGCTCGAACAGGCCCAGCAGGATGGCCACGCGTTCGACGCGCCGGTAGCTTCCGCTCCACACCACCACCAGCAGAAATCCGACTGCCAGCGCAAGACTCCAGAGACGCGGCACGCCGAACAATTCGCCAACCCCGGCGACGCCGGAGAACTCGGTCAGCAGGGCACCGATGGTCGCGATCGCCAGGCCGCTTACCGAGACCCAGGCCCAGATCGGCCCGAAGGTTTCACGAATCAGTTCACCGTGACCCTTGCCGGTGAAGATGCCCAGACGCACCGTCAGTTCCTGCACCACGTACAGGACCGGGATCAGCAACAGTTGCAGGCCGAGCAACTGGTAGCCCCACTGCGCGCCGCTCTGCGCGGCGGTCAGCACGCTGCCGACGTCGGTGTCGGCGAGCATCACCACCAGCCCGGGGCCGAGCACGGCCAGGAAGAGCCGCCACGACGAGGTGCTCCGCGACGTGGATGGTCGATCGGTGATGGGAATGCTCACGGGGTGACAGGGCGCGACGGTTGTTCTGCAAATGATACACGTTCGCGTATGCGCTTGACCACGCCATACGCGCCGCGTCAGGGAGCCGCTTCGCGCCGGCGATGCCGATGCACTTCGATGGCGAAGGTGCCGAGGCCGACGCCGGCCACGCAGACCACCGCCAGCAGCAGCGGCAGGTCGATCGAGCTCAAGCCATGCACGCGCAGCCCGGTGGCGAGACGCCACTGCGCCAGCTGCGGAAACAGCGTGGCGAGCACGCCGCTGATCACATAGGCCAGTCCGCCCCACAGCAGAGTGCGCGCCGCGGTCAGCAGCGCGACATCGTGGATTGCCTGCGGTGACAGTTTGCGGCTGGCCGCGAGGCGTCCGAACAAGGTGCCCGCCAGTGCCTGCACGATCAGGGTGCCGAAGCCGAACAGGGCCCCTGGCAGCCAGCCCCAGGCCGCGCCGGGCATGACCGGGGCCAGCGTGGTGTACAGGATCAGCGCGAAAGCACCGAATCCCCAGCCGGCGACGAAGCCGTGCACGGCTGGCATCCAGCCGGTCATCCGTGCCCAGCGCGCCGTCTCGGCGGGCTCGGTCAGCCCGCTTTCGTGACAGGTCCCCACGAGATGCAGATGCAGTACCCGGTGCTGGCGCTGCATCAGCAAACCGCCCGCGGCCATCAGCAGTCCGATCGGCACATACAGCGCCTGTTCCAGCCAGCGGTTCTGCATCCAGTGCGACAGGCCCAGCCAGGCCAGCTCGCTGGCGATCGCGCGCTGCACGGTGAAGCTCAGCGAGAACAGCAGTCCGGCGCGCAGGCCCTTGCGACCGGAATGGCTGCCGATCGCATAGCTGAAGGTGATCGGCCAGGTGTGCTCGTCGGGGACCACGCCGTGCACCAGGCCCAGCAGCCAGGCCGTGACCAGCGCCGCCAGTACGCCCGGATGGGAGGGATTCCAGAGATCGATCGATGGCATCGGTGGCTCCGGGGCAGACGCCCCATGGTGCTGCGCGGAGGCAGTATTCGATTACGGGAGCATAGAGAGTCTGTCAAGCCGCCCGGTTGGGCGAGCGCCGGTCGGCACGTCATCGTCAGGGTGCGGACATGGCAGCCGCCTGCGCCGCCATCACCGCTTCCTCGTCGGTGGGCAGGCAGAGGATCGGGATGCGGCTGGCGCTGGCCGCGATCTGCGGAAGCCCTGCGGCATTGGCCTCGGCATCGAGCGCGAGGCCGAGCCAGTCCAGACGTTCGATCACCAGGGTGCGGATCGCGGGCTGATGCGTGCCGATGCCGCCGGTGAACACCAGGGCATCCAGACCGCCGATCGCGGCGGCGACCGCGCCGATCTGGCGCACGATGGCGGCCACGAATACGGCGATCGCCTGTCGGGCGCGCGGGTCCGGCTTGTCGAGCAGGTCGCGCGTATCGGCGCTGATCTCCGATACACCGAGCAGACCGCTGTGGCGGTAGAGCAGATCGCTGACCGCGTCGGGTTGCAGGCCATCATGCTGAAACCATTGCAGCACGAGGCCGGGATCGAGCGCGCCGCAACGCGTGGCCATCACCAGACCGTCCAGCGCGGTGAAGCCCATGGTCGTGGTGATGCTCTTGAGCTCGCGCAGGCCGCACAGGCTGGCGCCGCTGCCCAGATGTGCGACCAGCACCGCGCCATGCGCACGCGCGCCCAGCAGCGCGGGCAAGCGCCGGCTGATCGCATCGAACGAGAGCCCGTGGAAGCCGTAGCGCTGGTAGCCGAGCTCGTGCCACACGCGGGGAATGGCATAGCGGCGTTCGGTATCGCTGTGGCTTGCGTGAAACGCGGTATCGAAACAGGCTACCTGTGCCGCTTGCGGCAGGGCGGATTGCGCCGCGCGCACGCCGGCCAGGCCCGGGCCCTGATGCAGCGGCGCGAGTCGGGTCAGCGCCGAGAGATCATCGAGTACTGCAGGCACGATGCGCGTCGCTTCGATGTAGTGCAGGCCGCCGTGCACGATGCGGTGCGCGACCACGGTGGGCGCGGGCGCCCTGTGCTCGCGCGCCAGCCAGTCGATCAGCCAGGCTATCTCGGCGCCGATATCGCCGCGCACCACGTCGGATTTCTGCGTTTGCGACGGCCCGCCGGCACGGGTGAAGGTGAGCACGGGCACGCCGTTGGGTGCGTCGATCTCTCCGCGCAGCAGGGCCGCCGGCAGGTCGGCGGAATGCCTTGCCGTCTCGGCGTCGAACAGCGCGAACTTCAGGCTGGACGACCCGGCGTTGAGTGCCAGCAAGCGGGTCGCAGTCATCGCGGCGGCGGGTTGTCGGTACCGGCGCTCGCGGATGCGGATGCAAGACGCGCCGGCACCGCCGCCATGCACAGCACGGCAAGCGCGCACGAAGCCAGCCGTGCGTCCGGCAGGTCGGCGCGGCTGGTCAGCACCACCGGCACGCGCGCGCCGAGCACGATCCCGGCGATGGTAGCCTCGGCCAGGTATTCGAGCTGCTTGGCCAGCATGTTGCCGGCCTCCAGATCCGGTGCGACCAGGATGTCGGCCATTCCCGCCACCGGCGAGACGATGCCCTTGGTCTGCGCCGCGCGCAGCGATACCGCGGTGTCGAAAGCCAGCGGGCCATCGAGCAGGCCGCCGCTGATCTGGCCGCGATCGGCCATCTTGCACAGCGCGGCGGCATCCAGTGTCGAGGGAATCCTGGAGCTGACTGTCTCGACCGCGGCCAGAATGGCCACTTTCGGCCGGGCGATGCCCAGCACCTGCGCGAGATCGATCGCGTTCTGCACGATGTCGCGCTTGGCCTCCAGATCCGGCGTGACGTTCACCGCCGCATCGGTCAGCAGTTGCAGGCGTGATTGGCCCACCGCGTCGATCACGAAAACGTGGCTGATGCGCCGCGCGGTGCGCAGGCCGCTTTGTGCAGCGACCACGGCGTGCATCAGCTCGTCGGTGTGCAGCGAGCCCTTCATCAGCGCCCGCACCTGGCCGGCGCACGCCATCGCCACCGCTGTCTCGGCAGCGGCGTGGCTGTGCTCGGTGGCGACCAGCGGATAGGGCGAAAGATCGATGCCCGCGGCCTGCGCGGCAGCGCGGATCCTGGCCTCGGGACCGACGAAGACGGGTGCGATCAGTCCGGCCTGCGCCGCATCCACCGCGCCGCCCAGCGAGACGGCATCCACCGCGTGCACCACGGCCATCGACAACGGCGGCTGACCCTTGCACGCGGCCTGCGCCTGCGCGATCAGCGCGCGCAGCTTTACGCCGGGGTCGCGCAGCTCCAGTCTGGGCAGGTGCATGCGCGGACGGCTGATCTTGTCGGTGGGCACCAGTACCAGCGCGTCGCCTTCCACCACGGTTTCGTTGCGCTGGTTGACCACGGTGCAGCGCAGCGTGGCGCGCGGTGCGTGGCCGGCAGTGCTGTCGATCGCGGCCACGGTCACGCTGACGCGCACCGTGTCGCCGAGAAACACCGGCTTGCGGAACTGCAGGTTCTGACTCAGATACACCGTGCCCGGTCCGGGCAGTCGGGTGCCCAGCACGGTGGAGATCAGTGCGCCGGTCCACATGCCGTGCGCCACCACCTTGTGGAACGGGTCGCTGGCGGCGAACTCGGCGTCCACATGCGCGGGATTCATGTCACCCGACATCAGCGCGAAGATCTGCACGTCGTCCTGGGTGAAGTTGCGTGTGAGGCTGGCGCTGTCGCCCACCTTCAGTTCACTCAGCGGGCGGTTCTCGATCGAATCGGACATGCGGGCGTGGCCTTTGCAAGCGGCAGTCAGATGATGGCGAAGCGGGGAAAGATGAAACGCTTGGCCTGATCCAGCAGCAGCGCGAAGGCGACGCTCGCACCCAGCAGCGCCAGCACCACGAGCCACGGCAGCGCGGCCATCAGCAGTCCACCGCCTGCCAGCGCGCTGACCAGCGCGAGGTCGCCGAGACTGGCCAGCACCATCCAGCGCGATGGTGCGATCTGCCACAGACGGTCGTCATTGCGCAGGGCGTACAGACTGGTCTGGTTGCTGAATACCAGGATCAGGAACACCACTGTCTGCAGCTGCGCGGCATTCAGGCCGAAGGCCGTGGCGCCCAGGTACATGCCCAGCGCGAACGCGAGCGACAGCGCGGCCAGCACCATTGCCGCGCCGATCAGCTTGCGCACATGCCAGCGCTGCGGCCGCGCTGCGGGCCGCACCGGGTCACTGGCGATGCTCATGGTGGCGAAGTCGTTGGCGAACAGCATCAGCACGATCAGCAGCGGCGAGATCAGGAAACGGCCCGTCAGCAGCAGGCCGAAGGTCAGGAAGATGACGATCTCGAATACCCGAAGGATCTTGTTGAGTGTGTAGGTCAGCATGCGCCGGTGCACCTCGCGCCCGGCGCGCACCACGGTCAGCACGCCGCCCAGACCGGGATCCGTGAGCACCACGCCGGCAGCGGCCTTGGCCACATCGGTGGCGCTGGCCACGGCGATGCCCAGCTCGGCCTGACGCAGCGCTGGCGCGTCATTGACGCCGTCGCCGGTCATGCCGGTGACGTGGCCGGCTTTTTGCAGCGCGGCGACGATGTGGTGCTTGTCCTCGGGCAGCACGCGCGCGTAAAGGTCGCAGTCTTCGGGGTTTTGCGCACCCGCGTTCTGCGCTTCGCACACGCGGCTACCCAGGCCCAGTCTGGCGCCGATGGCGCGCGCGGTTTCCTCCGCGTCGCCGGTGGCCATGCACACCCGCACGCCGAGTAGCGCGAGTTGGGTGATCAGTGCGGCTGCGTCGGGCCGCGGCGGATCCGACAGGCCCACCACGCCCAGCAGTTGCAGCGCATCGACGGGGCCGGCCGCCACCGCCAGCACGCGCGCGCCGCTGCCGGCCAGCGTGCGTTCGGCGGCATCCAGGGCGGCTTGCCGATCGGCAGTCAACTTGCACAGCGGGCCAATGACGTTGGCTGCGCCCTTGACCGCGTGCCATGCGCAACCGTCCACGCTGTACACGCCCTCGCTACGGCGGGTAGCCGGGTCGAAGGGGTGGAAATCGCGGCGCGGCGGCGCATCGAGCAGCAGCTTGCGTTCGCGCGCCGGGCCGAGGATGGCGAGATCGAGCGGGTCCTGCGTGGCGTCGTCGCTGGCCAGAGCGGCTGCGCGCAGCACGGCGCTTTCGTCGGTGTCCGCCGCGAGCGCGGTCGTGCCGGCCAGGGTCAGCGTGTTCTGTGTCAGCGTGCCGGTCTTGTCCGACACCAGGGTGTCCATCGCGGCAGCTTCTTCCACCGCGGGCAGGCGCGTGACCAGCACTCCCTGATGCGCGAGCTCGAGGCTGCTGACCGCGGTGGCCAGCGTATAGGTGGCCGGCAGCGCGACCGGCACCGAGGCGACCAGCAGCATCAGCGCGAATACGGCCGTCTCCAGCAGCGGCAGGTGATGCAGCAGAGCATAGGCCACCACCAGCACGACCAGCACGGCGTCGAAGATCACCAGACGTTTGACGATGGCGAAGATGGTGCGCTGCATGTGGCTGGGCGCGCCGGATGTGCGCACCAGTTCCGCCGTGCGGCCGAAAAAGGTATGCGCGCCGGTGGCGGTCACCTCGCCGCTGGCCTCGCCCTGGCGCACGACCGCGCCGGTTCGGGCCGGTTTGCCGGGCCCGACGTCGACCGGCAGCGACTCGCCGGTGAGCGCCGCCTGATCCAGCGCCACGGCGCCGTCGAACAGGGTGAGGTCCGCCGGCACCAGATCGCCCGCGCGCAGGTGCACGATGTCGCCCGGTACCACCTGTTCGGCCGGGACCCGACTCCACTTTCCGTCGCGCAGCACGCGTGCGTTCACATGCAACTGCCGGCGCAGCAGCGCCAGTGCGTCCGTGGCGCGCCGTTCCTGCACGAAGGCCATCATCGCGTTGAATACCAGCAGCACGGCGATCACCAGCGCCTCCAGCCGCCGCTGCAGCAGCACCTGCAGCACGATCACCGCTTCCAGCATCCACGGCACCGGCGCCCAGAACCGGGCCGCGAGTTGCCGCCAGACCGATAGCGTCTTGGGGGCGATGGCGTTGGGCCCGTACTGCGCGAGCCGGTGCTGCGCTTCGGCGCTACTCAGCCCGCGCGCGCGATCGGTGGGCGGTGCCGTGGATGCGGCAGGCGGCAGCGTCATCGGCGCTCCGGTCTCACGCGATCCACGCGACCCAGCCCAGCGACAGCAGCAGGGTGAAGGTCAGCCAGATCGCCGCAGGCACCATCGCCCGCTGGCGCGAGAGGGCCAGCGCGTAGACGGCCTTGAGCAGGTTGTTGCTGCCTGAAGCGATCAGAATGGCATCGATGACCAGTGTCGGGCTGATGGCGCCGTGATCGGCCAGCAGCGACAGGATGAACGGATCGATGTCGGTGAAGCCGACCAGGAAGCTCAGGGTCTTGAGTCCGCCCGCGCCATAGTGCGCGAGGACGAACCGGGTGATCGCGGCGAAGGCCACGAACAGCGTGGCAAACAGCAGGGCGATCGGCAGGTCGAGCGGATTGCGCGGGCCGAGCCGCGGCGTGACCGCGGGCGCTGTGGGCGTCCTGCTGCCACGCCGCCACAGCCATGCGGCGACCAGCGCGGAACCCAGCACCAGCAACGCAAACGGCAGCGCCAGCGCCTGCGCCGCGCTGGCGTGGCCGAGCACCCCGATCAGCACCAGCAGACGCAGGTACATCATCAGTGTCGCCAGGACCACGGCCGCGGGTGCCTGTGCGGCGATGTCCGCGTCCGCGCGCGCCTGCCGCGCGAGGACCACGCTGGCGGCGGTGCTCGAGTACAGGCCGCCGATCAGCCCGGTGGCCAGGGTGCCGGCCTTGGGCCAGACGTAGCGGTGCGCGACGTAGCCAAGATAGGACAGGCCCGAGATCGCCACCACCGCCAGCCACACCTTCTGGTAAGTCAGCGTCGGCAGGCCCGGCAACGCCGAATCCGGCATCAGCGGCAGTACCAGGCCGGCGATGATCAGGAACTTCGCCAGGGTCACGCCTTCGGTGCTGGGAAAGGCGTCCGAAAGGCGCCGGATCAGCGGCATCTCGCCCAGCATCAGGATGGCCACCACCATCACCGCCGCCACCAGCCAGTCGGGCTCGATCAGGACCAGCGGTCCCAGCGCGTAGGCCACCAGGGCGATCAGCGCAGGCAGCAACGCGCCGCCGGCGTCGCGGCTTGGCGGCTTGCCTTGCCACTGATCCACCGCCAGCCACAGCGCCAGCGCCGCCAGTCCGGCCAGATACAGTCCGCGCGGCAGCGCGCCGTCGAGCAGCCAGAGCACGAAACCGGCTGCGCCGACCAGGGTCAGGGTACGCGTAGTGCCGAAGCCGACGCCCGCATCCTGCGAGCGGCGATAGCTGTGCAGTTCCAGGCCCAGCACGAAGCTCAGCACCACGGTAGTGGCGAACTGCAGCAGCAGAGGGGGCAGGGCGGCATCCATCGTCAGCGGCATCCGCGGCAGCAGCGCAGGGTGCGAGCATACTGCGGGCGTGCCGCCGCACCGCCGCCGCTCAGGGCACCAGGGTCACCGGCACGCGCGCCTCATCGAGCAGCGAGCGCGAGACCGATCCCGCCAGCCAGCGCATCAGCGCGCCCTTTTCGGTGTGGCCGATGACGACCTGCGCCGCGGCAACCGCCTGCAATTCCTGCAGCAACAGCAGCGCCGGCGGCCCGACCCTGACCCGCGAAGTCAGCGAGACGCCAGCGGTCGCGGCCTGTCGACGCAACTGTTCGAGCGCGTCTTCGGACTCCCGCACCAGCGCGTCGTCGGCGCCGCCGGTGCCGGCCGCATACTCCGGCGCGAAATCGAGCGCGGTCACCGCATGGAGCGGGCGCCGGGTCCGGTGCGCCAGGTCGAGCGCATAGGCAAACGCACGCTGCGCGGGTCCGGAGCTGTCGAACGCCAGCAGGATCGGTGCGACGGAGGCTTGCATGGCGGACATGGCAGCACCTCGTTCCGTTGGGCGAGCGGGTCGGACTCGCGCAGCAGCACAAGTCCACGCGTCCAGTGTGGGCGCGCTGTCCGCGGCCGCATTGACACGGATCAACACGCGGCAGCGATGTTGCGGCCGGTTCCCCGCGCCATGGCGCGTCAGCCGGTCTTGACCGCGATCAATCGCAGCGGGTGCATGCGATGTAAGGTTTGCCGGGGAAGGACGCCGCGGAGGCACGCGCATGATCCGTTTCAGCAGCCACGGCGCCGCCAAGCAGGTGACCGGCTCCTGCCATCGGGTCGAAACGCAGCGCGCCCGCATGCTCGTGGACTGCGGCCTGTTCCAGGGCGGCCGCGAGCTCGGGGAGGAGAACGCCGCCGACTTCGGCTTCGATGCCAGCACCATCGACGTGGTCCTGCTGACCCACGCGCATCTGGATCACTGCGGTCGCCTGCCGCTGCTCTACAAGCGCGGTTTTCGCGGTCGCATCGTCGCCACCGCAGCCACCCGCGAGCTGGCCCGGCTGGTGCTGCTTGATGCCGCCGGCCTGCAGGAAGAGGACGCGCGGCGCGCCGAGCGCCGCACCCGTCGCAGCGGCGAGCCGGCGGTGGTGCCGCTGTACGGCATCACCGACGCGCTGCGGGTGATGGATCTGTTCGATGCGTCGCTGGCCTGCGGCGAGCGCCGCGAAGTCGCGCCCGGTTGCCACGCCACCTTCGTCAACGCAGGGCATATTCTCGGCTCGGCCTCGGTGTTCCTCGAGATCGACGATGGTGCGAGACAGACCAGCGTGCTGTTCTCCGGCGACCTCGGCAATCCCGGCCGGCCACTGCTGGACGACCCCGCACCGCCGCCGCGCGCGCCGGACTACGTGGTGATGGAGACTACCTATGGCGACCGCGACCATCGCCCCTGGGACGCTTCGGTGGCCGAACTGGTCGAGGCCGTGGCCGCCACCCATCGGCGCGGCGGCAACGTGGTGATTCCGACCTTCGCGCTGGAACGCGCGCAGGAGATCCTTTACGCATTGCATCGGGGCATTGCCCGCGGTGCGCTGCCGGCGCATCTGCCGGTGTTCCTCGATTCGCCGATGGCGATCTCGGCGACCGAGATCTTCCGCGATCATTCCGAGGCGCTGCGCGCGGCGGCGGTCGCCGAGTTCGACCGCGAGCATCCGCTCGATCTGCCGGGACTGCGCTTCACCCGCGAAACCGCCGAGTCGATGGCGATCAACACGATCCGCGGCGGCGCGGTGATCCTCGCCGGTTCCGGCATGTGCACCGGCGGGCGCGTGCGCCACCACCTGCGCCACAACCTGTGGAATCCCGCCAGCAGCGTGATCTTCGTCGGCTACGCCGCGGCGGGCACGCTGGCGCGCCGGATCATCGACGGCGCCCGACGCGTGCGCTTGTTCAACGACGAGGTGCAGGTGCAGGCCGCGATCCACACCATCAATGGCTTCTCGGCGCATGCCGGGCAGAGCCAGTTGCGCGCCTGGCTGGCGCGCTGCGGCGAGCCGCGCCGGGTGTTTCTCGTGCACGGCGACTACGAGCGCGGCATGCAGGCGTTCGCGGCGCTGCTCGATCGCGACGGCGTTTCCTGGCAGATGCCCGGCGCCGGCGAGCCGATCCTGCTGGATGCTGATCGCCCCGCCTGAGGCGGCGCGCTGCGAGGTCGCGGCGGCCGGCGCCCGGATCGGATCGCGCCTGCGTCCGAACGCTGCCGGCAGCCAGAGGCCGGACCAGCCGGAGGTCAGGCCGCTTCGGCGTCTCCGGCCGGAGTACCGCCCGCAGGTCAGGGCATCCCGCGCCACGCGCGGATTCGCCCAAAGAAAAAGGGCCCGGAGATGAGTCCGAGCCCTTGTGTATGGTGGAGGTGGCGGGAGTCGAACCCGCGTCCGAAGGCACTCCATCCCCGGCCCTACATGCTTAGCTCACCGTTTGGTCTCGCCCTGCGGCAACACGGTGGGCGAAGCACACCGCAGGACCAGCCCGTTCTGATTTGACCCGCGCTGACGGGCAGCGGCGCGGGCGATCCCGTGATGATGACCCTACATCCACGAGCACGGACACAAGTGGGTTCGGGGCTTAGGCCTTAAGCGGCCAGAGCGTAGACGTCGTCGTTGGCGTCTGAATGTTTGCGGCTGGATTAACGAGGAAAGCTGCCCCCTCGGCATGCACCAGGCGATTTCGCGACCCCCGTCGAAGCCGTATCACCCCCGGGAGAGCGTCCGCTCTGATCCCAGTATGCGGCCCGCGCCGGGCGATCACAAGGCGCGACGGGCAGCGTCGTGATGCGTGCTAGGCGCGCGGGTTGTGCGCGCGCAGGGTGCGCTGCTTCTCGCGATTCCAGTCGCGTTCCTTCTCGGCGGCGCGCTTGTCGTGCGCCTGCTTGCCGCGCGCCAGTGCCAGTTCCAGCTTGACGCGCTGGCCCTTCCAGTACAGCGCGGTCGGAATCAGGGTGTAGCCCTTGCGCTCGACGGCGCCGATCAGACGGTCGATCTCCTCGCGATGCAGCAGCAGCTTGCGCGTGCGGCGGTCGTCGGCGACGACGTGGGTGGAGGCCTGGATCAGCGGCGGGATCGATGCGCCGAACAGGTACAGCTCGCTGCCCTTGACCAGCGCGTAGGCCTCGCTGATGTTGATGCGCCCGGCGCGCAGTGCCTTCAGCTCCCAGCCCTGCAGGGCGATGCCGGCCTCGTAGCGCTCGTCGAAGTGGTACTCGTGACGCGCGCGCTTGTTGAGCGCGATCGTGCCCGAGCCCTTGCCGCTGTCCCTGGTCTTGGCCATGTTCGCCTGGAGCTGCCGTTAGAATCGCCACACCGCATCCACTGCCCGAGTCGCCGTGACCCGCATACGCCGCAGCGCGCTGGTGCGTCATACGCCCGCGCAGATGTTCGATCTGGTGAACAAGGTCGAAGGATACCCGATGCGTTTTCCGTGGTGCGCCGATGCGCGCGTACTGGAGCGCGGCGACGGTTATCTGGTGGCGCGGCTCGGCCTGCGCATCGCCGGCATGGTGCAGGCCTTCACCACGCGCAACGAGCTGGATGCGCCGCACCGCATCGCCGTGCGTCTGGTCGAGGGGCCGCTGAAGCAGATGGACGGCGTGTGGCTGTTTACCGCATTGGGTGATGCCGGCTGCAAGGTCGAACTCGACCTCGGCTTCGAGTTCGCCGGACGCCTGACCGCGAGCGCGCTGCGACTGGGGTTCCAGGGCCTGGCCGATCGGCTGGTGGACGATTTCTGCAGCGAGGCGCGGCGTGCCTACGGCTGAGACGATTCGCGTCGAGGTGGTATACGCGCCGCCGCGTGGCGCCGCCTTCGGCGCGATGGTGTCGCTGCCTGCGGACGCACGGGTCGCTGACGCCCTGCGTGCCAGCGGCCTGGCGCTGGTGCATCCCGAGGTGGCGTGCGTCGCGGGTCGGGTCGGCATTCACGCGCGGCTGGTCGCTTTGGATGCGCCGCTGGCCGACGGCGATCGCGTGGAAGTCTATCGGCCGCTGGCCCAGGATCCGCGCGAGGCGCGGCGCCGGCGCGCGCGGCGCTGATCAGCCGCCACCGCCACCCTGGTCGTTTTTCTTCGGGATCGTGGGGATGTACTCGCCCTTGTAGGCATCGCTCTGCTTGAGCAGATCCTTCGAGTTCTCGGCGAAGAAGTTGCCTTCGGTGCGGACCAGGGCATCGTTCTTGAAGAACAGGGTGAACCGGCGCACATCCACCGCGCCGCCGCGATGCTGGTAGCTGGCGACATAGTCCCAGCGATCCTGGGTGAACGGACTCTGCACCGACGGCGAACCCAGCAGTGCCAGCACCTGACGCTTGGTCATTCCCGGCTTGAGTTCGGTGACATTCTTCTTCTCCAGCAGGTTGCCCTGCTGCACGTCCGGCTTGTAGATGATGCCGCAGCCGCCGAGCGAGGCGATGGCGAGCAGCAGGGCGAGAGGGCGATTGAACTTGGGCATGCGACGGGCATCGGCGGGGTCAAACCCCGATGATACACTGCGGCGGATTGGATCAGCGGCACCGGAGATGGCGGTGGATTCCGAGTCCCACGAATTGCGCAAGGCGGGCCTCAAGGTCACGCATCCGCGCATGCGCATCCTGCAGATCCTCGAGGAGTCGGCGCAGCGGCACATGACCGCCGAGGACATCTATCGCCAACTGCTGGTCAACCAGGACGATATCGGCCTGGCCACGGTCTATCGCGTGCTCACGCAGTTCGAGGCGGCGGGCATGGTCGTCAAGCACAACTTCGAGAGCGGGCAGGCGGTGTTCGAGCTGGAGCGCGGACGCCACCACGATCACATGATCGACATCGAAAGCGGCAAGGTGATCGAGTTCGTCAGCGAGCAGATCGAACGGCTGCAGCGCGAGATCGCCGACAAGCACGGGTACGTGCTGGAAGAGCACAGCCTTGTGCTGTACGTGCGGCCGAAGAAACGCGGGAAATGAAAAACCGCGGACGGTGATCCGTGACCGTCCGCGGTGCCCCCGATCCCATCGATCGGGCATCGTCATCAGCATCCTGCCGATGGCGAGCACGGCATCTCCCTCTGCCGCAGCAAGCAGGCCTCTTGCCCGCTGAGCGGACCAGCCGTCCCCAAACGGCCTATCCGCGACCGCTGCCCCCAGGCAGCGGTGCCCCCAAGCTGTATCAAGCGTAAACGCATTGTTAAGAGCTCGGTATCGGAAAGATTCCTAGGCGACGTCCTGAACCCGCTGCGACCTCGCTCGATCCATGGACGCTTGTCGCGCACCGGGCACGCAAGTGCTTGATGCGGAGCAGTTGCGCCCGGGCCTGTGCCGGGTTTGGCGCCCGCTGACCGGTGATCCTGGGTGGATGTGTTCGCAGGCTCCGAGCAGACCCGCCAGGCCGATGCGGTCTCAGCCGAGACCGCCGGGCGTCTCTCCGGCACCGTTGCCCAGCGGTTGGCGCAGCAAGACCCGCAGCCGCGTGCCGCGCGGCTCCTGGCGCAGCCGGAACAGGCCGCCGAGTGCGAGCACGCGATCACGCATGCCCTGCAGACCGCGTCCGCCGCCGCGTCCGGGCTGCAGGCCGACGCCGTCGTCGCGCAGGTCGAGCAGGACCAGCAGGACATCGCCGTGACGGCCGGCGCGCAGACGCAACTCGAACTGCCGTGCCTGGGCGTGCCGCACGGTGTTCGTGGCGGCCTCCTGCGCGATGCGGTAAACGGTGGTGCCGGTGTCGTCGTCGAGTGCGCGCAGGTCGCCGTGCAGTTCCAGCCGGTAGCGGATGCCGGCGCTGCGCAGCAGGTCACGGATCGGGCCGTCCTCCAGCGCCCGCGCCAGGCCGAATTCATCCAGCGCGACCGGGCGCAGCGACTCGAGCAGGCCGCGTACGCTGCGGCGCATGCCGGCGAGGATCTCGTTGATGGCGGCAGCGACGTCGCCGAGCCCCGCCTCTTGCAGGCGTCCCTGTGCAAGCTTGACGCGGGTCTGGATGGCGGTGAGGTTCTGGCCCAGTTCGTCGTGCAGCTCGCCGGCGATGCGGCGGCGCTCCTCCTCCTCCTCGCGCAGGTTGCGGCGCGCAGCCGACGCCAGTTGCTGGGCCAGCTGGTCGAGGCGCCGGTTGGCACCCTCGACGCGCGCATTCTGCAAGGCCAGTCGCGCGCCGCTGCGGCGCAGGGCGTCGGTGGCGGCGCCCAGCAACAGCGCACCGGTGCCGGCCACCGCCATGAACAGTTGGGCTTCGGCGGGTGCATGCGGGTGCAGTGCCTGCGCGGCGCGCAGAGTCACCGCGGTGCTCGCCGCCAGCATGGCGATGCAGGCGCCGCGCCAGCCGTGGCGGAAGGCGAAGAACATCACCGGCACCAGCGCCAGGATCCGCGCATAGCGCGCAAGTGGCTCGCTGCCGCCCATCGCCAGCAGCAGCAGGGCGACGACCGGCAGCAGGAACCACAGCATGTCGGCCAGCATGCGCAGGCCGGCCTGTTCCCCGGGCGGTGCCCGCAGCAGCATCACCAGCAGCGGCGCGATCAGCAGGATGCCGACGTAATCGCCGAGCACCAGGTTGGCCAGCGCGTAGGGCAGACTGGCAGAAGGCTTCGGCGTCAGAACGGTGATGAAACCCGCGTTCAGGACCGTGACCGTGATTGCGGCCAGCAGTGCCGCGGTCAGGATGCGCGCCAGATCCTCGGGCAGGTCGATCGATGCGCGCAGGCCGAAGCGGCGCAGCAGGGCGATCACGGCCGCCACGGCCACCGGCGGCGGCAGGCTGACCAGCAGCAGCGCCACGCCGGGGACCGGTCGCAGCGCGGTATTGAGCAGCAGCGCCGCCGCCCATTCGCCGCCGATCAGCCAGGGCCACAGTTCCAGCGGTGCCAGCAGCAGCACGCCGAAGCGCAGGCCCGCCGGCAGAAACCAGTACGACTGCGAGATTTGCCAGAGCCCCAGCCAGAGCGCGCCATAGGACAGCCCTGCAGGCAGTCCACGCGAGAACGGAGCGATACGGATGCGCATGCGGTTCGGATAGCACAGCATCCGGTCGCGCGCCAGCGGGGGTGCGCCACGGGTGTGGTGTCCCGGACCTGCGCGCCGTCGATTGCCGCTGGATTTCGCTGCAGGACCAGGCGCGACGAGGCGTCATGGCTGCGCCATGGCGACGAGGCGCGACGCCGTATCGCGTCGATGGACGCGGGAAAGACGGATGCGCATTTCCGGGGCACCGCACTAGACTAGGACGATGAGTCGCATCGTCCTGGTCGATGATCACGCCATCGTGCGCGAAGGTTTCAAGCGCCTGATCGAGCAGGAGCCGGGCCTCGAGGTGATCGCCGAATGCCGCAGCGCCGACGAGGCGCTGGAGACGGTGGTGCTGCAGCGTCCGGATCTGGTGGTGCTGGATCTGTCGCTGCCGGACGGCGGCGGCTTGCCGCTGATCGAGCACATGCACAATGTCGCGTCGACGACCCGCATCGTGGTGCTGAGCATGCACGACACCGAGCCGTATGTTTCGGAGTCGCTGCGCCGCGGCGCCAGCGGCTACGTGACCAAGGGCGTGGCGCCGGAGGAACTGGTGGCCGGGCTACGCGCGGTGCTGGCCGGCGAGCACTTTCTCAGCTCGGACATCGTGTCGCGTCGCGCGGAGCGCCCGCGCGAGGATCTCGACCCGCTGAACCGGCTGACCGCGCGCGAGCGCGAGGTGTTCCTGCTGCTGGCGCGCGGCCTGACGCCCAAGCAGGCCGCGGTCGAGCTCGGCATCGGCCAGAAGACGCTGTACATCCATCGCGCCAGCCTGATGGGCAAGCTGGGCGCCGGCTCCGAGTTCGACCTCTATCGGCTGGCGCGCGAGCGCGCGCTGCTGCGCGACTGACGTTCGCGGCCGGCGACATCACCCTCGTGCGGTCACCGGGTGCCCGCTGCCCGGTTCGCCTGGGCCTGCTCGAGCATGCGCCGCGCGTGGGCGCGGGTCTCGCGGGTAATCTCGACGCCGCCGAGCATGCGCGCCAGTTCCTCGCGACGGCCCTCGGCCGCGAGCATCTCGATGCGCGTGTGCGTGGCGCTGCCGTCGCTGTCCTTGAGCACGCGCAGGTGTGCATGTCCCTGCGCCGCCACCTGCGCCAGATGGGTCACGCACAAGACCTGCCGTTCGCTGCCCAGCGCGCACAGCTTCTGTCCGACCACCTCGGCCACGGCACCGCCGATGCCGCTGTCGACCTCGTCGAACACCATGGTGCCGACGGCGTCATGGCCCAGCGCGGCCACCTCGAGCGCCAGACCGATGCGCGCCAGCTCGCCTCCGGAGGCCACCCGGCGCAACGGGCGCAGCGGCAGGCCCGGATTGGCGCTGACCATGAACTCGCAGCGTTCGCGGCCCTGCGGATCGGGTTCGGCGTCGCCTTGCGCCTCGAGTTCGACCGCGAACCGGCCACCGGCCATGCCCAACTGCTCCATCAGTGCGGCCACTGCGGCGCCGAGGCGCTCGGCGGCTGCAGCGCGTCCGCTGCCGAGCGTTGCGCTGGCGCGGGCACAGGCCGTGGCCGCAGCGGTGCGTTCGCCGGCGAGCCGCTGCAGTGTCGCATCGGCATGATCGAGGCGTTGCAGTTCGTCGCGCAGCGTCTGCGCGTGCGCGGCCAGCGCGGTGATCGGCTGCCGGTGTCGGCGGCCCAGCTCGTGCAGATGGGACAGATGGGCGTCCGCCTCGGCATAGCGGGCGGGATCAAGATCCTGGCGCTCGGCGTAGCGCGTCAGCAACTCGCCGGCTTCGCCCAGCTGGATCGCGGCGCCCGCGAGCAGCTCGGCGGCGCCTTGCAGCTGGGGGTCGAGTTCGACCAGTCGTGCCAGCTCACCCTGCGCGCGCGCCAGCTGACGCGCGAGTGCCTGATCGCCGTCGCCGTCGCAGCGATCGACCAGGGCCGCCGCGCCGCTGACCAGACGTTCGGCGTGGGCGAGGCGGCGGTGCTGCTGCTCCAGTTCGGCCAGTGCCTCCGGCATGAGCGCCCAGCGCTCGAGCTCGTCCAGCTCGTGGCGCAGCCGTTCGATGCGCGCGTCGCGATCACCGTCGCCGGCCAGCCGGCGGATCTCGGCATCGAGCGCGCGCCAGTGCAGCGCCTGCGTGCGCACCTCGGCGAGGTTTGCCTCCAGATGACCGAACGCGTCCAGCAGCTCCAGCTGATGCTCGCGCTGCAGCAGCGCCTGATGCTCGTGCTGGCCGTGGATCTCCAGCAGCCGATCGGCGAGCGCATCGAGCTGGGCCAGGCTGGCCGGCCGGCCGTTGATCCAGGCGCGCGAGCCGCCCTCGGCGGCGATGACGCGGCGCAGCCGGCAGGCATCGTCGTCGTCGAGCGCCTCGTCCTGCAGCCAGGCACGCGCGGCGGGCAGAGCGCTGATGTCGAACTCGGCGGCAAGCTCGGCACGTGCGGCGCCGCTGCGGACCTGGCCGGCATCGGCACGCGCGCCGGCGAGCAGGGCCAGCGCGTCGACCAGCAGGGATTTGCCGGCGCCGGTCTCGCCGGTGACCACGGTCAGGCCGGGGCCGAAGCGGATCTCGGCTTCCTCGACCACCGCGAACTGGCGCACATAGAGCTGTTTCAGCATGAGAGAGGCATCGTGCAGGTTGACGATCCGGGCACCGCGCCGGATCCGGATTCTAGTGGACTCTGGCCGAGCGGGCTGTCGGCCGGAGCCGCGTTCGGCAGCGGTCGCGGCTCCGGCAGCCGTCGCGGGGCTTGCATCGCGGGGCGTCAGGCCTTATCCATGCGGAGCCGGTTTGATCGCCCAGAGCCGGTGTCCGAGTCATGATCCGCGAGTCCGGCCCGATGCTCGATGCCCGCGCACGCCAGTTGTTGCGCACCCTGATCGCCCAGTACCTGGTCGACGGCGAGCCGGTTGGTTCGCGCACGCTGTCGCGCGCGTCCGGTCTTGATGTCAGCGCGGCGACCATCCGCAACATCATGTCCGACCTCGAGGAAGCCGGTCTGCTGGCGTCGCCGCACACCTCGGCGGGGCGGATCCCGACCGCGCAGGGTCTGCGCGTGTTCGTCGACAGTCTGATCGAACTCAAGCCGCTGCCGCGCATCGAGATGGATCGCCTCGAACGGGAGGTGCCGCGCGATGCGACCAATGGTCGCGAGTTGCTGAGCAACGTCTCCACCCTGCTGTCGGCGGTGACCCACTTCGTCGGCGTGGTCACGGTGCCGCGCGAGGGCGACATGCCGCTCAAGCACATCGATTTCGTGGCGTTGCCGGACAACCGCGTGTTGGCGGTACTGGTATTCGCCGACCAGCAGGTGCAGAACCGCGTGCTGCAGATGACCCGGCGTCCGCATCCGGCCGAGCTGGAACACGCCGCGGCGGTGCTCAACGCCCAGTTCGCAGGGCTGCGCCTGGACGATATCCGCGCGCGCCTGCTGGCCGAACTGCGCGCCGCCGGCGGCGATCTGCATCGCGCGCTGGGCGCGGCGGTGGACATGGCCGCCGGTGCCTTCGCGCCGCCGCCGCACGAGGGCCTCGACATGCTGGTGTCGGGGCAGACCAACCTGATGGGCCAGCAGGGCCTGGCCGATCTCGACCGTCTGCGCGACCTGTTCGAGGCGTTCCAGCAGAAGCGCGGACTGCTGGCGCTGCTGGAAACCTGCGCGCGCGCGCCCGGCGTGCGCCTGTTCATCGGCCAGGAGTCGGGTTTCGCCGCGCTGGATGGCTGCTCGGTGGTCACCGCGCCCTATGGCGCCGGCGGTCGCGTGCTGGGCGCGATCGGCGTGATCGGGCCGACGCGCATGGCCTACGACCGGGTGATTCCGGTGGTGCAGGCCAGTGCGCATCTGCTGAGCGATGCCTTGAATCGCGTCGTCACGGCCTCATAACCCTTCCCCACAAGGGCGTTTCGCCCGATCATCCGCGCCCCGGCCCTTGCCGGGTGTGCCGACCGACTGTGGGAATCCGATGATGCACGACAGCAATCCCTCCGCGCCGGATCCGGCGCAACCGGGCACGCCGGCCGATGTGACCGAACTGGCCGCGCGCCTGACCGCGGCCGAGGCTGCCGTGGCCGAGATGCGCGAGACCCTGCTGCGCGAGCGCGCCGAGCTGGAGAATCAGCGCCGCCGGCTGCAGCGCGATCTGGAGCAGGCGCGTCGCTACGCCAACGAGAAACTGCTGGCCGATCTGCTGCCGGTGCGCGACAGTCTCGAGCGCGGCCTCGGCATCGCCAACGCCGATGCCGCGAGCCTGCGCGCCGGCATGGAGCTGACCCTGAAGGCGCTGGCCAAGGTGACCGAGTCGGCCGGCCTTGCCGCGATCGATCCGCTGGGGCAGCCCTTCGATGCCGAGCGACACCAGGCGATGAGCATGGTCGAGAGCAGCGAGCACGCGCCCGACAGCGTGGTCAGCGTGTTGCAGAAGGGTTATCTGCTCAATGATCGCCTGCTGCGACCGGCGCTGGTCGCTGTCGCGCGTGCGCCCGCGGACGCTTGAATCGCCGCACGCGCAACCCCATTCCCACCCCAGCGCGGCCGTTGTGCCGCATCGCATTCCGGAGCTGAAGCCATGGGCAAGATCATCGGTATCGATCTCGGCACGACCAACTCGTGCGTCGCGATCATGGAAGGGTCCTCGGTGCGTGTCATCGAGAACGCCGAGGGCGATCGCACCACACCCTCGATCGTCGCTTTCACCAAGGACGGCGAAGTGCTGGTCGGAGCGCCGGCCAAGCGCCAGGCGATCACCAATCCGAAGAACACGTTCTACGCGGTCAAGCGCCTGATCGGCCGCAAGTTCACCGACGCCGAGGTCAAGAAGGATCTCGACCTGGTGCCGTACAGGATCTTCGGTCACGACAACGGCGACGCCTGGGTCGAGACCAGCGACGGCCGCAAGATGGCCCCGCCGGAGGTTTCGGCCAAAGTGCTGATGAAAATGAAGAAGACCGCCGAGGACTATCTCGGCGAGCCGGTCACCGAGGCGGTGATCACGGTGCCGGCCTACTTCAACGACAGCCAGCGCCAGGCGACCAAGGACGCCGGACGCATCGCCGGGCTGGAGGTCAAGCGCATCATCAACGAGCCGACTGCGGCCGCGCTGGCCTACGGTCTCGACAAGAAGGGCGCCGATCGCAAGATTGCGGTGTACGACCTCGGTGGCGGCACCTTCGACGTGTCGATCATCGAGATCGCTGCGGTCGATGGCGAGAAGCAGTTCGAGGTGCTGGCCACCAACGGCGACACCTTCCTCGGCGGCGAGGACTTCGACAAGCGCGTCATCGACTACCTGGTCGAGGAATTCCAGAAGGAGCAGGGCATCGACCTGCGCAAGGATCCGCTGGCCCTGCAGCGCCTCAAGGACGCCGCCGAGCGCGCCAAGATCGAGCTGTCGAGCGCGCACCAGACCGACGTCAACCTGCCCTACGTCACCGCTGACGCATCCGGTCCCAAGCACCTCAACATCAAGCTGACCCGGGCCAAGCTCGAGGCGCTGGTCGAGGATCTGGTCAAACGCACCATCGATCCGTGCCGCACCGCGCTCAACGACGCCGGTCTGAAGATCGGCGACATCGGCGAGGTGATCCTGGTCGGCGGCATGACCCGCATGCCCAAGGTGCAGGAGGCGGTCAAGGCGTTCTTCGGCAAGGAGCCGCGCAAGGACGTCAACCCCGACGAGGCGGTGGCCATCGGCGCCGCGGTGCAGGGCGCGGTGCTGGCCGGCGACGTCAAGGACGTGCTGCTGCTCGACGTCACGCCGCTGAGTCTCGGCATCGAGACGCTGGGCGGCGTGTTCACCAAGATCATCGAGAAGAACACCACCATCCCGACGCGCGCCGCGCAGGTCTTTTCCACCGCCGACGACAACCAGGCCGCGGTCACCGTGCACGTGCTGCAGGGCGAGCGCGAGCAGGCGCGGTTCAACAAGTCGCTGGCCAAGTTCGACCTGGCCGGCATCGACCCCGCGCCGCGCGGCATGCCGCAGGTCGAGGTCACCTTCGACATCGACGCCAACGGCATCCTGCACGTCTCGGCCAAGGACAAGAAGACCAACAAGGAGCAGAAGATCGAGATCAAGGCCGGCTCGGGTCTGTCCGACGACGAGATCCAGCGCATGGTCCGCGACGCCGAGGCGCACCGCGAGGACGACAAGAAGTTCCACGAGCTGGTGGCGGTTCGCAACAAGGCCGACCAGCTGGTGCATGCCACCCGCAGCGCGCTCAAGGAACACGGCGGCAAGGTGCCGCCGGCGCAGATGGGCGGCATCGAGGGCGCGCTGGCCGAGCTCGAGACGGTGATGAAGGGCGACGACCAGGCCGCGATCGAGTCGCGCACCCAGGCCCTGGAGCAGGCGGCGCAGCCGCTGTACGCCGCGGCGGCGTCCGGCGCCCCGGGCGGCGGCGCGACGGGCGGCGACGCCCCCGGCGGCTCCGCGCAGCCCGAGGACGTGGTCGATGCCGAGTTCACCGAGGTCAAGGGCGAGCAGGGCAAGAATCAGTAACGCCAGTCATGCCGGGCGCGGCGCGATCGCGCCTGGCGAGTGCCTGCCGCGGATGTCCGGGCGGGAGCGATGCGTCATGGATGGTTGCGCCCCACGAGCGGAATTTGCGTATGGGCAAGGGGAGGCTCGAAGCGTTCAGCGACGGCGTGATCGCGATCATCATCACGATCATGGTGCTGGAGCTGAAGGTGCCGCAATCGGCAAGTCTTGCCGCGTTGCAGCCACTGTGGCCGGTGGTCCTGAGTTACATGCTGAGCTTCGTCAACGTCGGCATCTACTGGAACAATCATCACCACATGCTGCATGCGACCCAGCACGTCAACGGTCGCGTGCTGTGGGCCAACCTGCACCTGCTGTTCTGGCTGTCGTTGTTTCCGTTCGTGACCGCGTGGATGGGCGAGAATCACTTCGCACCGGTGCCGGTCGCGGTCTATGGCGGCGTGCTGCTGATGGCGGCGCTGGCCTGGCCGCTGCTGCAGCACGAGATCGTCGCCTGCAATGGCCGCGACTCGATGCTGGCGCAGGCGCTCGGGCGTGACCGCAAGGGCAGGTTGTCGGTGGTGCTCTACCTGCTGGCCATTCCGCTGGCTCTGGTGCAGCCGGCGCTGGCGGGTGTGCTCTACGTGACTGTCGCGCTGCAGTGGTTCATCCCCGACCGGCGCATCGAATCCAGGCTGAAAGAATGAGCAAGCGCGATTACTACGAAGTCCTCGGTGTCGAGCGCGGTGCGACCGACGAGGAGCTCAAGAAGGCCTTCCGGCGCCTGGCGATGAAGTGCCATCCCGATCGCTGCCCGGACGATCCGCAGGCGCAGGACAAGTTCAAGGAGGCCAAGGAGGCCTACGAGGTGCTGTGCGACGCCGAGCGGCGCGCGCTTTACGACCGTCACGGCCACGCTGCCTTCGAGGGCGGTGCCGGTCGTGCCGGAGCGGGTGCCGGCTTCGGCGATGTCGGCGACATCTTCGGTGACCTGTTCGGCGACATCTTCGGCATGGGCGGCCGCGGGCGCGCGGCGCGCGGATCGGATCTGCGCTACCTGCTCGATCTCGACCTCGAGGACGCGGTGTTCGGTTGCGAGCGCCAGATCGAGGTGCCGACCGCGGTCGCCTGCACCGCCTGCAAGGGCAGTGGCTCCGAGGATGGCCGCAGCGCCACCTGCGGCACCTGCCGCGGTCATGGCCGGGTGCGCATGCAAAACGGCATCTTCTCGGTGCAGCAGCCTTGCCCGCACTGCGGCGGTGCCGGTCGCGTGATCGAAAAACCCTGCAAGCGTTGCCGCGGCGAGGGCCGCGTCCAGGATACGCGCACGCTTTCAGTGCGCATTCCGGCCGGGGTCGATGCGGGCGATCGCATCCGCCTTTCCGGCCAGGGCGAGGCCGGGCCCGCCGGCACGCCGGCCGGCGATCTCTACGTCGAGGTGCGGCTGCGCGAGCATCCGATCTTCCAGCGCGACGGCAACGACTTGCACTGCGAGGTGCCGGTGCGCATCGGCCAGGCCACGCTGGGAGCGACGATCCCGGTGCCGACCCTGGAGGGCGAGGTCGAACTCAGCGTGCCGCCGGAAACCCAGACCGGCCAGGTATTCCGGCTGCGCGGTCGCGGCGTCAAATCCGTTCGCAACGGGCGTTCCGGCGATCTGATCTGCCGCGTCGTGGTCGAGACCCCGGTGCGCCTGACCAAGACCCAGCGCGAACTGCTGCAGGCGTTCGAGGCCAGCTTCGACGACGATGGCGGCGCCCAGCACACGCCGCGCGCCCACTCCTTTCTCGACGGCGTCAAGCAGTTCTGGTCACGGGTGACGTCCTGATGGCGCCGCGGTTGCGCCGGACTGCCTTTCAGAACCGCTTCGAGTAACCCACCATGAAACCGCCCGGCAGCCAGGACACGATCAGCGGTTGCTGGCGCTCGTGCGCCCAGATGCCGAAGCCCACGCCCAGCGCCGCGCCGGCCAGAACATCGGTTTGCCAATGGCCCCAGGTCTTCATGCGTGCTTCGGCGTCGTAGGCCGGCAGCAGGGCCAGCGCCCAGACTGCCGGGTGGTCGCTGTGGTACTCGGCAATGATCGGGGTGACGAAGCTGGTCATCTCGGTGACCTCGCCGCTGGGGAAGCTCTGACCGCCGCTGAACCAGTTGCTGGGATCAGGGCCGGCGCTGGGACGCTGGCGGCCGAAGGTCCACTTCAGGCCCTGCGAGGCCAGGCCCGAGAACGCCATCGCGTCCACCGACTCCCACAGCGTGCGCCCGAAGCGACTCTGGCTGCCCGTCCACGAGGCCGCGCCGAGCGTGCCCAGCGCCACGCCCCACGCCACATCTTTCTGATAGCTGCGCTTCCAGATGCCGGCGTTGTCGTAGTGCAAGCGGGTGTCGATGCCCAGCGGGCCGCCGCCGGCATGGGCCAGTGTCGGCAGCAGGGCGAATGTGAGGAGGACAAGGTGGCGGCGCATGGCGGCTCTCCGGACAACCCGGCCCAGCATGCACCCGCCGCGCCGGCGCGCAACGCTCATTCAGCGTTTTGTATCGGTGGCGTAAGCGCGGCGTGCAGTCTGCCGCGACGCTGTTGCAGGTGACTCGATTCGGTTGCTAGGCCAGTTGCCCGCGCGCAAACGCCGCGTCCAGCGCCTCCATCGCATCGTGCGGCTTGAGTCGCATCGCGTGGTCGTAGGCTTCGGCGGCCTCGTCGCCGCGGCGCTCGGCATCGAGTTTGAGCAGGGCGTTGCCGGTCTCGACCCAGGCGATCGGTGCCCCGGGCGTGAGTTCGCGGGCCGTGGCGAGGTGTTTTTCGGCGGCCGCGGCACTGGCGCCGTAGGTGAGCCTGGCCAGCATCGTTCCCACCTTGGCCACGATTTCGGCGTGATAGACGCCCATCGCCAGGTGCGCTTCCGCATGTCCGGGCGCGATTTTCAAGGTGGTATCGAGAGCGTCCCTGACCTTGCCGGCGTGGCCTTCGGCCAGGGCCTTGGCGATCGAGATGCACTGGCTGTAGCGGCCCAGGGCGAAAGCATGGCGGTAGTGACTGTTGGCTTCGCCGGGCAGGGCCCGGACCGCCTCGGCGGCAAACTCGGCGGCCTCCTGGAAGCGCGCGGCCTTGAGCCGGGCGTCGTCGACCAGGTAGGTGGCGTGGATGCCGGCGGCCTTGACCGCGACCGAGGCACCCAGCGCGCCAAGTGCGACGCCGGATTCCCACGCGTGCTGGAAATCGCCGCGATGGTAGGCGCGCCAGGCCTCCTGCAGCGCGGCGGACAGTGTCGCGGGGTCCTTGCCGAGTTTCGGGTTTTTCTTCAGCAGCGCGGCGATTCGCACCGTATCGGGCCAGGGCTCGAGATCACCGGCGTGCAGGGTTTTCCACGCCTTGGCCAAACGGTCGCCGGCATGGTCGTAGGCTTTGTCGGGGTGCGGAAAGGCGCTCCATTTCTTGCCGGCCATGGCCGATCTCCGGAATGCGGATGCGGGCATCCTGCGCCGCGCGAGGGCAGGCGGCAAGCCGCTAAACTGGTGGTCTGCAACGGATTCTCCCGATGACGCCCGAACCGGATTCCGCCGCGATCGCCGCCCGTGCCGCCGAGCTGCGCGTGCGCATCGAGGATGCCAACTACCGCTACCACGTGCTCGACGATCCGCTGATTCCGGATGCCGACTACGACCGCCTGCTGCGCGAGCTCGAGGCGATCGAACACGCGCATCCCGAGTGGATCACGCCCGACTCGCCGACGCGCCGCGTCGGCGCCCGGCCCGCCGAAGGTTTCGCCGAGGTGCGCCACGCGCTGCCGATGCTGTCGTTGAACAACGCCTTCGACGTTGCCGATGCCGCCGACGACGCGATGCGTTTCCGCGAAGTGATCGAGTTCGTGCGCCGCATCGAGCTGGCGCTGGGCGTGCAGGATCCGGTGTTCTCGGTCGAGCCCAAGCTTGATGGCCTGGCGATCAGCCTGCGCTACGAGGACGGCGTTTTCGCGCAGGGGGCGACGCGCGGCGACGGCAGCGTCGGCGAGGAGGTGACCGCCAACCTGCGCACCGTGCGGGCGATTCCGCTGCACTTGCGCGGTGCCGGCTGGCCGCGCGTGCTGGAAGTGCGCGGCGAGGTGATCATGCCGCGCGCAGCCTTTGCACGATTCAACGCGGCAGCACTGGCGCAGGGCGAGAAACCCCTGGCCAACCCGCGCAACGGAGCTGCCGGCAGTCTGCGCCAGCTCGACCCGACGGTCACCGCGCGGCGACCGCTGGGCTTCTACGCCTATGGCGTGGGCGTGGTCGATCCGGACAATCGCTTGCCGGACACGCACTCGGCCACGCTGGCACGGTTGCGCGACTGGGGTCTGCCGGTATCGCCCGAAGTCGACACCGCGTGCGGCTGGGACGGGCTGATCGCCTATTACCGCCGCATCGGCGCGAAGCGTGCGCAGTTGCCGTACGACATCGACGGCGTGGTCTACAAGCTCGACCGCTACGATCAGCAGCAGGTGCTCGGCTTCGTCGCGCGCGCGCCGCGCTGGGCGATCGCGCACAAGTTTCCTGCCGAAGAGCAGGCGACCACGGTCGAGGCCATCGAGGTGCAGATCGGTCGCACCGGCGCGGTGACGCCGGTCGCGCGGCTGGCGCCGGTAACGGTGGCCGGCGTGGTGGTCACCAACGCCACGCTGCACAACGCCGACCAGGTCGCGCGCCTCGACGTGCGCGTCGGCGACCGCGTGATCGTGCGCCGCGCCGGAGACGTGATCCCGGAAGTGGTGCGGGTGATCACCGCGCAGCGCCCACCGGACAGCGAGCCGTGGGCGATGCCGACACACTGTCCGGTCTGCGGTTCGCAACTGGTGCGCGAAGAGGGCGAGGTGGCCTGGCGCTGCTCCGGCGGGCTGACCTGCACCGCGCAGCGCCGCGAGGCGGTCCTGCACTTCGCCTCGCGGCGGGCGTTGGACATCGAGGGTCTGGGCGAACGCATCGTCGAGGACCTGTGCGCGTTCGACTACGTGCGAACGCCGGCCGATCTGTATGCGCTGAAACTGGAAGACCTGCTCACGATGAAACAACGCGCAGACGCGCGCGACGGCAGGACGCCGGAGACCGTACGCAAGGGCAAGATCGCCACGCGCTGGGCCGAGAATCTGCTGCAGTCAATCGCCGCCAGCAAACGGCCGACGCTGGCGCGATTGCTGTTTGCACTCGGCATCATGCATATCGGCGAGGAAACCGCGAAGACGCTGGCGAAGGCACTGGGCAGTCTCGATCGCGTACGCCACGCACCGTTCCTGGCGCTGTGCGCACTGCCCGACATCGGCGCGGAAACCGCACGCTCGATCGCCACCTTCTTCGCCCAGCGCGGCAATCGCGCGGCGGTCGATGCATTGCTGGCAGTCGGAGTTCGCCCTGCCGATGAGCAACACCCGCGAATCAGTCTGCGCCTGTGGCTGAGCTTCGCCAAGCTGCTCGAAATGAGCGGCATCCCCCAGGTGGGCGATGTCGGTGCGATCCGCCTCGCCGCCGCCTATCCGGGCATGACCGCGCTGCGTGCCGGTGCCGCGCAGGACTGGGCGGCTGCGGCGCCCGGTGCCAGGGCAGTGGCCGCGCTGCACGCCTGGCTGGCCGGCCCGGGACCGGAAGCGCTTGCTGCAGCCGAGGCCTTCGCGGCCGCACTTCCGGTACCGGGGAACCTGGAAACGCCGGCCGGCCCGCTGACGGGCCGAAGCGTCGTGCTCACCGGCACCCTGAGTTCGATGACGCGCGAAGACGCCGCTGCGAAGCTCGAATCGCTGGGGGCAAAAATCGCCGGCAGCGTGTCGAAAAAGACGGCGTTCGTGGTCGCCGGCGAGGCGGCCGGCTCCAAGCTGGACCGGGCGCGCGAGCTGGGCATCGAGGTCTGGGACGAGACGCGGCTGCGGGCGTATCTCGATGATCATGCCGCCTGAGCGCGATCGGGCATGAAGGGCCACGCGGTCCACGAGGCCCTGCTGTTGCGCGCGCGGCTGTATGCCGTGATCCGCGCTTTTTTCGCCGCGCGCGGTGTGCTCGAGGTGGAAACGCCGATGTTGTCCGCGGCGGCCAATACCGAGCCCAACATCGAGAGTTTCGCGACGCGCTTTTCGGGTCATGCCGATGCCGGTCCGCGCGAGCGCTGGCTGCGTACCTCGCCGGAGTTTCCGCTGAAGCGTCTGCTGGCGGCGGGTATCGGCGACTGCTATGAACTGGGGCGCGTGTTCCGCGATGGCGAGGCCGGACGCCGCCACAACCCCGAGTTCACCCTGCTCGAGTGGTATCGCGTCGGTTTCGATCATCGCCGACTGGCCGCCGAAACCGTTGCGCTGGTGCAGGAGGCGCTCGCGCTGGCGGGACGACGCGCCGTGGTGATCGAACGCAGTTACGCCGCGCTGTTCCTTGAAAGCCTGGGCCTCGATCCGCACCGGGCCGACATCGCCGATCTGCGCGCGCCGTTGGCGGATATCGCCATCGACCCGGCCGGGCTCACCCGCGACGACTGGCTGGATCTGCTGTTGACCCACCGCATCCAGCCGACGTTTGCGGCCGATCGCATCACCGTGATCCACGACTACCCGGCCAGCCAGTGCGCGCTGGCGCGCATCCGCGCCGGCCATCCGTCGCTGGCCGAACGCTTCGAGGTGTATCTGGGCACCGAGGAA
This sequence comes from Pseudomonadota bacterium, assembly GCA_021815695.1. Lineage (GTDB taxonomy): Bacteria > Pseudomonadota > Gammaproteobacteria > Xanthomonadales > Rhodanobacteraceae > Metallibacterium. The sequence goes on along the minus strand of JAKAZT010000007.1, from coordinate 8,727 downwards.
CTGGCCAACGGTTACCACGAGCTCGATGACGCCGCCGAGCAGCGCGCGCGCTTCGAGCACGACAACGCGCGCCGCCGTGCGCGCGGGCAACGCGAGCTGCCGCCCGACGAGCGTCTGCTGGCGGTGCTCGATGGATTGCCCGATTGCGCCGGCGTCGCGCTGGGCATCGAACGCCTGCTGATGGCGATGCTCGGCAGCGAGACCATCGCCGACGTGCTGGCTTTCGCATTCGATCAGGCTTGAAAGCGCGTCGTCGCCGGCATTTTTGCCAGCACGAAATCGACCGTGTCGGCATGATCCGGATCACATTGTTACAAATCGTATTGACGCCGTATGCCATTGGTGATAACCGTCGCCGGCTGCAGCGTTCGATCCGGACGCATGCCCGTGTCCGGGCCACGCTGCTCCAGCGAGGAATCGTGCGATGAACAAGAAGAACGCAGTACGGCGGATGCTGGCGGTGGCAGTGGTGGCGGTCGCGGCGGGAGGGGTACAGGCACATGCGGCGGAGGCGGGGCCGGTGTCGCGCTTTTACCTGGTCGAAGTTGCGCCGGCCCAGGATCAGGCGTTTCAGGCCGGCATGAAAACCTGGCTGAAATGCCTGCACGAACATGCGGATACGCGCAGCCTGTGGGCCTGGAGCGCCGAAACCGGCGACCTCGGGCGCTATGTCTTCGAGAGCGATACCAAGACCTGGGCCGGCATCGACGAGCGCAACCCCGCAGGCAAGGCCTGCAGCGGCGATTTCAACACCGGCATCATGCCGCACATCAGCAAGGCGATGAGCTGGGTGGCCCAGGACATGCCCAAGCTGAGCCATGTCGATGCCAAGGGCGGGATACCGGCCTATGTTTTCGTGGCCAATATCAAGCTGAAACCGGGGCACGGGCCGGCTTTCGAGGAAGCCCTCGGCAAGTTCGCCGCCGCCGCCAACAAGATCAAGTGGGATGGCTACTGGTTCACGCAGCAGGTCGTCGCCGGCGGTCATGGCGCGCCCGACTACAACATGGTCTGGCCCAACAAGTCATGGGCCGAGATCGGCCAGGATCCGAATCCATCCGCGAAAGCCATGATGGAGAGTGCCTACGGCAAAGCCGGTGCGGCCGCGAATCGCAAGCAGTACCTCGATGCCATCGAGCACTCGTGGTCGAGTATTTACAGCTACGACAAGGAGTTGAGCTACATTCCCGCCAAGTAATCGAAGAACCGGGATGGACGACCCGGACTCCGGGCGTCCATCCACGCGGATCGATCAGGATTCGACGGGCAGCACGCGCAGCGCCACCCAGGCGCCCAGCAGGCACAGCGCGGCCGCCATCAGGAAGGCGCTGCGGCCATCGTCCAGCGCCCACAGCCGGCCGGTCAGCAGAGCCCCGAGCACGCCGCCCACGCCCGAGGAAAAACCGTAATAGACGCCCTGTCCGTGGCCGAGCAGGCGACCGGGAAAATAGCGCGTCAGCAGGCGCATGGCGGCGGCATAGAACGCAGCGAAGTTGAGCGCATGCACCAGTTGCGCCAGTACCAGTACCCAGGCGTGCTGCGGCAGCAGTGCGGTGGCGGTCCAGCGCGCGGCGGCGCTGAGCAGTCCGGCCAGCATCACCGTGCGCGGCGCGAAGCGCAGCAGGAAACGCGCGGCCAGAAAGAACACCAGGATCTCGACGCCGACGCCGATCGCCCACAGCGCACCGACCGCACCGGAACTGTAGCCGTGATGACGCAGGTAGAGCGAAAACAGCGTGTGGTACGGGCCGAAGGCCATCTGCATCAGCAGCGCGATGACGAAGAATGCGATCACCTCGCGTCGACGCAGGATCGCGCCGATGCCCTCGACGGCGGCCGGCGCGTCATGATGTCCGGGACCGTAGTCGTTGCCCAGACTCAAGGCCAGCACAAGCGCCAGCCACGGCAGCATCAGCGCCGGCAGCCAGCGCACGTCGAGGTGATCGAACAGCTGACCGTACAGCAGCACGACGGCGATGAAGCCGATCGAGCCCCAGACGCGGATGCTGCCGTAACGCTCGCTGCGCCCCGGCAGATGCGACAGCGTCAGCGCCTCGAACTGCGGGATGATCGCGTTGGCGAAAAACGCATACACCAGCATCGCCAGCGCCAGGCCGGCATAGGGCAGCGGCCACAGGAAGGGCATGAAGCCGGCCAGCATCAGCAACGCGCCGCCGCGCAGCCAGCGTACCGGTCGCGGCGAACGCCCGGCCGCCCAGCTCCAGGTCGTGGGCGCCAGCACGCGCGTTGCGTACCACAGGCTCATCACCGTGCTGATGGCGACCGCATTCAGGCCGCGCGCGTGCAGATACACGCTGAAGTAAGGCGTATAGGCGCCGAGCGCGGCGTAGTAGGCGAAATAGAAGCCGGCGAGGCGGGTGGCGGGCACGCGGTCCATGACCGCAGCCTGCCACAGCGGCCGCGCACGATGGCGGTCAGAACTCCAGATCGAGCGCGGCGCAGAGGTAGTCGAGCAGGGGCGCCAGGGCGCGGAATGCCGCGGTCACCGCGGGCAGCAGCGCCGCGCTGCAGGCGACGGCGTCACCGAGGCCCTCGCCGGCCGCGAAGTTCTTGCGCTTGAGGTCCTCGATCAGCGGATGGCCCGGGTCGAAGCCGCGTGGCGGCCGCGTCAGCGACTCGCCCCAGAACTCGAAGCGCTGCGCGAACGCCTTGCCGTGCACCGCGCGCCGCCACGCGGCCGGATTGTCGGCGATGAAGGCGCGTATTTGCCGCAGCACCGCCGGTTCCGGATGCCACAGCCCGCCACCGACGAAGCAGCCGCCGGGCTGGATGTGCAGATAGAACGACGGCGCCGGCCGCTCGCGATGACGCTCGTGGAAGAAGCGTGCGCCGGCCCAGGTCTTGTACGGCTGCTTGTCGCCGGAGAAGCGCGTGTCGCGCTGGATGCGAAACAGCGAGCCGCCGACCTTGCGCGGGTCCGCGCGCAGGTGAGGACTGATCTTCGCCAGCGCCGGCGCGAGTGCTTCGATCACCGCAAGGAACGGTTCGCGCACGTCGCTCTCATAGCGCGCCTGATTGGCCTTGAACCAGATGCGGTCGTTGTGTGCCGCGAGCGCTCGCAGGAAGCGGAACGTGGATGGGCTGAAATGGGGCGCGACGGTCATGGCGGCATCACGGTGGATCGGGGAGGGCAGGTTACCGCCGGTCGCTGCAGCGTGCCGCCCGGGCGGCCGCATCAGGCGGCGGTGGCGGCAGCCATCTGGCGCCCCCAGGCCTCCAGTTGATCGAGCACGCCCAGCGCGGCTGGCCGGGGTTCCGGCACGGCTCGGCGTGCGGCGATCAGGGCAAAGTAGTCGTCGAGGGTCAGCGTGGTCAGCGGCGTGACGCGGGTCAGGCGCGCGTGACGGAAGCGTTCCCAGCGCACGCGCTCGGCGTCGTCGAGCGTTTCCGGGTAGTGGCGTGCGCGATAGCGGAACAGCAGTTCGTGGTAGCGCGGGTCGTGGAAACCCGCGGCGAGCGCGGCCAGCGCCTGCGGCGGCGCCGTGCGCACGGCGTCCCGCTGCGGTCGGTCGCGGTCATCGAGAAAGCCGGCGTAAAGCGCCAGTTCGGGATCCTCGGCGGCGGGATGCGCGTTGTGTGCGTAGAGGTCACGCACGCGCTCGGCCAGGCCGGCCACGCCGCGCAGTCGCTCTCCATGCATCAGCGCGCGATCGGGATCGAGGCCGATGCGTGCGCAGTCGACATTCTGCAACGCCGACAGCGGCGCCAGTGCCGGCGAACGGTTGGCATGGACCAGCTTCAGTGGCGCGCGCTCGATGCCCTCGGGCAGATCGGCCCGCGCGGTGAACAGGCGGTCGGCCAACTCGTCCGCGCCGAGTCCGCTCCAGGTCTCCGGATCGGGATCGAGATCGGCGACGATCACGGCGTTGGGCTGGCTCGGATGCATTGCGATCGGCGCCACCACCGCCAGGCAGCCGCGTTCGGCGGGATAACGCTGCGAAATGTGCAGCAAGGGCGTCATCTGCGCCACGTCCAGCAGCCCCAGCACCGTGCGTTTGTTGCGCAGCGTGTAATACCAGTCCCAGAGCCGGGGCTGCGCGGCCTTGAGCCGGCGCGCCAGCCCGAGCAGCGATTCGACGTCCGACAGCGCGTCGTGGGCCTGTCGCGGCTCGAATCCGTTGGCGCGCGCCAGATGTTCCAGCTTGAAGCTGGGCGCGCCGTCCTCGCGGCGCGGCCATTCCAGGCCCTGCGGGCGCAACGCGTAGGCCATGCGCGCGAGGTCGATCAGATCCCAGCGGCTGTTGCCGTTGCGCCACTCGCGCGCGTACGGATCATGGAAATTGCGGTACAGCAGCTGGCGGGTGAACTCGTCGTCGAAGCGGATCGAGTTCCAGCCGACGCCACAGGTGCCCGGTGCCGCCAGTTGCTCGTGCACGCGTGCGGCGAATTCGGGTTCTGCAATGCCCTCGCGCGTGGCCTGCTGCGGCGTGATCCCGGTCAGCAGGCAGGCATCGGGATGCGGCAACACGTCGCTCGCCGGCCGGCAAAAAAAACACACCGGCGACCCGATCGGGTTGAGATCGGGATCGGTACGCAGGCCCGCGAATTGCGCCGGCCGATCGCGGCGCGGATCGGCGCCGAAGGTCTCGTAGTCGTGCCAGAACAGGCTGGGCTGCTGCATGAACTGCCGCCGTTGGGAGTGCGGCGAGCGTAGTCGCGGCCGGCTCCGTCCGGCAAATGCCGATCGCCTGATAAACTCGCGCCGCGAAGGAGACGCCATGCCCAGAGCCAGTGACGATCATCTGATCTGGATCGATCTCGAGATGACCGGGCTCGACCCGGGTGCTGATTCCATCATCGAGATCGCCACCGTGGTCACCGACCGCGATCTGGCCGTGCTGGCCGAGGGTCCGGTCATCGCGATCCGGCATGCCCCGGAGCGGCTGGAGGCGATGGATGACTGGAATCGCCACCAGCACCGCAAGACCGGCCTCTGGGAACGCGTGCTCGGGTCCGCCGTTGATCACGCCGCCGCCGAGACCGCGACCCTCGATTTTCTCGGGCGCTGGGTGGCGGCCGGCAAGTCACCGATGTGCGGCAACTCGATCTGTCAGGACCGCCGCTTTCTGTATCGGCAGATGCCGCGCCTGGAGCGCCATTTCCATTACCGCAACCTCGACGTGTCCACCCTCAAGGAACTGGCGCGGCGCTGGGCGCCGGACGTGCTCAAGGGCGTGACCAAGGCCTCCACCCACACCGCGCTGAGCGACATCCACGACTCGATCGGCGAACTGCGCCACTACCGCGCGCACATGGCCGCCTTCGTGCGCGCCGTCGATGCGCCATGATTTCCACCTGCCCGACGATCCCATCATGAGCCTGCTCGCTGTGCCGGTGTCTTACGGCGAACTGCTGGACAAGATCACCATCCTCGAGATCAAGGCCGCGCGCATCGCCGATCCGGCCAGGCTCGCCAATGTGCGCGACGAGCTGGACCTGCTCAGCGCAACCTGGGCCACACACCCGGCCGCCGCGATCGACATCACCAGCGAGCGCGCAGCGCTGAAGGCGGTCAACGCGGTGCTGTGGGATATCGAGGACCGCATCCGCGTGCGGGAGAAAGCGCAGGATTTCGGCGCCGAGTTCATCGAGCTGGCGCGCGCGGTGTATTTCCGCAACGACGAGCGCGCGGCGATCAAGCGTGCGATCAATCTCAAGCTGGGCTCGCGTCTGGTCGAGGAAAAGTCGTACCAGGACTATAAGCCGGGCTGATCAGCGCGCGAACCCGCGCGCCGCGGCCAGCGCCTCCAGGCGCTCGATGACGTCGTCGATCGCGATCAGGTCCATCACGCCGGGATGCTCGATCTTGCTGCCCCACGGGATCTCGGCGGCCGGACGGCCGAGAAACAGTCGCGCCGCGGCGTCGTAGCGGTCCACGCACCAGCGGCGGTCGGAGTAGGGGCCGGAGCGCGCCGGATTGCTGGCGGCGTGCAGGCCCAGCACCGGTGCGCCGACGGCGTTGGCCATGTGCATCGCGCCCGAGTCCGGCGTCAGCACGACGGCGGCGCGTGCGTACAGCGCCAGCGCACGCTTGAGCGTGTCCTTGCCGACCAGGTCCAATGGCGGCGTGCGCATGTGCGCGACCACTGCGTCGGCCAGTGCGCGCTCGGCGGCGCCGGGGCCGCCGCTCAGCGCAACGCGCATGCCCAGCGAGCGCGCGGCATGATCGGCGACCGCCGCATAGCGCTCGGGCCGCCAGTTGCGCACCGCGTGGCTGGAGTTGGCGCTGATCAGCAGCCACGGCGCGCCAGAGCCAAGCTGCTGCGCGGCCCAGGCGCGGTCGGTCTCGGCAACGGGAATATCCCAGCGCACCGTGGTCTGATGCAGGCCCAGCGGCTCGGCGAAACTGCCGATCGCGTCCAGCACGTGCTCGCCGCTGCGTGCAGGGATGCGCTCACGCACGACCAGGCCATGCAGATCCTTGGCGCGGGCCCGGTCGTAGCCGATGCGGCGGTGCGCGCTTACCGCCAGGCTGAGCAGGTTGGCGCGCAGCGCGACCTGCATGTGCAGCAGGGCATCGAAGCGGCGTCCGTTCAGCACGCGGCGCACGGCGGTGATCCCGGCCAGTCCCCGCGACTTGTCGAACACCACGAACTCGACCCCGGTCAGGTCGCCCACCAGCCGATGTTCGAGCTTGCCGACGATCCAGGTGAGGCGCGCCCCGGGCAACGCGCCCTGCAGTGTGCGCACCAGCGGCACGACGTGGGTGACATCACCCAGCGCCGAAGTGCGCAGCAGGCAGAGCGAGGCGGGAGACGATGCGGCCGGCATGGCGCTTGATTAGACTCCGGGGATGCGAATGACGGGCTTGATGCCGCGCGCGCGGCGGACGGAGGCGATGTGATGGTCGATGCGCGCATGCGCCGGCAGGGCGATGCATCGATTCTGTTCGACGCCGGTGCATTTCCACAAGTCGAGACGTGCTGGTTCGAACCGGATTGGTGGCGGGCGGCAGGGCGTCTGCACATGCGGCAGGGCGGTCGTGCCGCGATCGGATTCCTCGATACCCCCGCCGGTCGGCTGGTGTTGCGCCATTTCCGCCGCGGCGGTGCGCTGGCGCGGCTGCTCGGCGATCGCTACCTGTGGCTGGGATTCGAGCGCTCGCGCGGCTTTCGCGAGTTTCGCCTGCTGGCCGCGCTTCGAGCGCGCGGCTTGCCGGTGCCGGTACCGGTGGCTGCACGGTGCCTGCGGCGCGGCGCGGTCAGCTACACGGCTGATTTGCTCACACGCGAACTGCCGGCTGCCGTGACCCTTGCCGAGCGGATCCGCGCGGGCCAGGCGCTGCGCGATGACTTCGCCGCGGTGGGTGCCCTGCTGGCGCGGTTCCACGCGGCCGGCGTGTACCATGCCGATCTCAATGCGCACAACATCGTATGGTCCGACGAAGGCATGCATCTGCTCGATTTCGACCGCGGCCGCCTGCGCCGCCCCGCGCGCGCCTGGCAGCAGGCCAACCTCGCCAGGTTGAGGCGATCGCTGCTGAAAATCAGTGATGGCGCGGCCGGTTTCGAACGCGACCTGTGGTCCCCGTTGCTGGCGGCCTACGCCGCCGGGAGCGCCGCCGCATGAGTTATGCCCTGCATGTGCTGGGAGCGGGCTCCGCGAACGCGCGCGATCTGGGTGCATCCGCCGCGGTGATCGAGCGCGACGGCCGTCCGCTGCTGCTGATCGATTGCGGCCCCGATACGCTCGGCCGCTATCTGGATGCTTACGGCGAGCCGCCGGAGGCGTTGTACATCACGCATTTGCACATGGACCATGTGGCTGGCATCGAGGGGCTTTTCTACCGGCTGTGGTTCGATGCCGCCTGGCGCGGGCGCACGCGGGTGTTCGTGCATGCCGCGCTGGTGCCGCTGCTGCAAGGGCGTGTCGCCGATTATCCCGGAGTTTTGGCCGAGGGCGGCGCCAACTTCTGGGAAGCCTTCCGGTTGCTGCCGTGCACGCGCGGCTTCTGGCTCGACGGACTCTGGTTTGACCTGATGCCGACCCGGCACCATCGCCCGGGCACCTCGTTCGGTCTGGTGCTGCGCGGCGCGCTGGCGTGGACCGGCGACACCCGTCCGATTCCCGAAGTGCTGGCCATCCATGCCGGGCATGGCGAGCCGGTCGCGCATGACGCCGGACTGGTCGGCAACCCCTCGCATGCCGGTCTTGACGACATCGAGCGCGAATATCCGCCGATGCTGCGCGAGCGGTTGTGGCTCTATCACTACGGCAGCGCCACGGAAGCCGCGGCACTGCGAGCACACGGCGCGCGCGTGCTGGTGCCGGGACAGCGTCTGCCATTGCCCGACCCGCTGCCCGCATCGCCGGAGGCCGGCTGATGGGTGCGCCGCTGCCGACGCCGCTGCAGATCCGCACCACCGTCGATGCGCACCGTCGTTCGTTGCGGGATCTGCGTATCTCGGTGCTCGATCGCTGCAACTTTCGCTGTCCGTACTGCATGCCCGCGGACCAGTATCCCGAGCACCATCCCTTTCTGCAGCGGCAGGATCTGCTGTCGTTCGAGGAAGTCGAACGCCTGGCGCGCGTGTTCGCCGGGCTGGGCGTGCGCAAGCTGCGCCTGACCGGGGGCGAGCCGCTGCTGCGTCGCGACCTGCCCGTGCTCGTCGCCAAGCTCGCTGCCATTCCCGGTATCGAGGACCTGGCGCTGACCACCAACGGCGTGCTGTTGCCGCGGCTGGCCGCGCCCCTGAGGGCGGCCGG
>JAKAZT010000006.1 GCA_021815695.1 Pseudomonadota bacterium | reverse complement strand
GCCTGCGGGAATTTCGCCACGTCGAAGAAATCCGCGCCGGGCAGCAGTTCGTCGCGCTGGCTGTTGCCGGTATCGGCACTGGCGAGATCGACGCGGACATCGAAATGGCAGGCGGCGGGTTGCGCCGGGTCCCAGGCGATCGCCGCGCTGAAGCGCTTGAACCGGCCACTGAAGCCTTCGCCCTGGAAGCTTCCGGCGAAGCCCAGCGTGCTGCCGGGCAGGACGCGCCAGGCGGTGGCGTGCGCGGCGGTGGCGAACAGGGCCGACAGCGTCAGTGCGGCGAACAGGGCGGGGGTCTTCATGGCGCGGCTCCGGGATCACGGCGGCGATGGCCCCACGGCAGCATGCGCCGCAGGACGTGGTTGCGATGGTGATAGTGGTGCAGCAGAGCGGCGGCGGCGTGCACCGCGACCAGGGCCACCAGCATCCAGAACAGCGTCTCGTGCAGTTCCCTGGCGATCGCGGCCAACGGTTTCGACGCCGCCGCCAGTGCCGGCAGCGGCAGCAGGCCGAACCAGCGCAACGGGAAACCGGACGCCGAGTTGAACACCCATCCCGAGACCGGAATCGCCAGCAGCAGCAGATACAGGGCGGCATGCGTCGCCTGTGCCACCCGGTGCTGCCAGCGCGGCAGGCCGTCGGGCGGTGCCGGATGCGGATCGACCAGTCGCCACAGCAGGCGCAGCGCGACCAGGCCCAGCAGGGTGATGCCCAGCGACTTGTGCAGCAGGTACACCTGCTCCTTCCACAGCGACAGCGGCAGGCCGGTCATGTACAGGCCGAGCGCGCCGAGCGCGATGATCAGCAGCAGCACGGTCCAGTGGAAAAACTGCGCGGGGACACCCCAGCGGGTGTCGTCACTCCTGATCTGCATGCGTGGTCTCCCTGGCGACCTGGCGAACGTAGGCCTGCTCGGCGCCGCTGTCCTCGATGCCCTCGATCTCCAGCAGCACCTTGACCTTGACGCCGATCACTCCGGTGTAGGCCGTCATGCCGAAGTCCTTGCGGTCCAGCGTGGCCAGCCCGGTGAAGCCGGCCACGGTATGCAGGCCGTAGATGGTAAAGGCGCGGCGGTTGAAGCGGAACGGAAACGCGATGCCGACGGTGTGACCGCGCAGCGTCAGTTGGCCGAACAGAATGCCGGTATCGGTGCCGGTCTTCTCGACTTCGCCGCTGACGAAGTGCGCGCAGGGATGCGCTTTCGCGTCGAGAAAATCACTGCCGGCGACGACGCGGTTCCAGCTCGTGTCGCCCATGTCGACGCCGCCGAGATCGACGTCCGCCACCACCTTGGCCGTGCTCCAGTCCGCGGGATCGAAGCGGAACCAGCCGCGCACGATGTGCAGCCGGCCGGAGGCGTCGGAATAGCCGTCGTGATCGACGAAGAAGGTGATCTGGCTGTGCACCGGGTCGAAGCGGTAGGTGGCGCCAGCGGCGTGCGCCCGCGCAGTCGGCGCGAGCAGGGCCAGACACAGGACGAGGGCGGCGTGGGGGCGCATGCGGGGCAGTCTCGCCGGGGATTATGGCCGATGCTGCGCGACGAACCCCTCAGCGGCGCGTGAATACTGCGTTTCCGTTTTGCGCCGGCTGCCCGGCGCGGGCGGATTTGGCATGATCCTCATCGGGGAGGGGGGATCTGTCATGCGCCAGCTGCTGCGTATCGGCCTGATCGCGGCCGTGGGCTTCACCGCGATCGCCATGCCGTGGACCGCCGGGCCTGCCGTGTCGCCGCAGGAGCCGGCCAGCGGGGCGCCGCTGCCGACGCCCCAGTTTCGCCGCTACGGCGTCGCCGACGGGCTGCCTTCCAGCGCGGCCTATGCCGTGGTGCAGGACCGCCAGGGTTATCTGTGGATCGGCACCGCCGATGGCCTGGCGCGCTTCGACGGTGCGCATTTCGAGGTGTACCGCCACGATCCGCGCGATCCCGCCTCGCTGGCTTCCAATGATGCGGCGGCCGTGCTGGTGGATCGGGATGGCCAGCTCTGGGTCGGTGGTGGCGACAGCGGCCTGAACCTCCACGATCCGGCGCGCGGCGGCTTTCGTCACTGGCGCCACGACGATGCCCGCCGCGACAGCCTCAGCGCGAATGATGTCTGGGCGCTGGCGCAGACCGCGGATGGCGCGATCTGGGCCGGCACCTACGCCGGCGGACTCGAGCGTCTGCACGGCGATCGCCGCGGCTTTGATCACTACAGCCACGATGCGCGGGATCCGTCCAGCCTGGCGTCGGACATCGTGCTGTCACTGCACGCCGAGGCCGATGGCCGGTTGTGGGTCGGTACCGCGGCGGGGCTCGACCTGCGCACCCCGGACGGACGCTTCCATCACGTGCGCTTTGCCGGTCTCGAGCGGCCGCCGCGGGTGTGGCACGTCGGCGGCGAAGGCGTGCAGCGTCGCGCGGCGACCAGCGCCGGCCTGTATCGGATCGATGCCGACCTCGTCGCCACGCCGATGCGCGGCGCCGGCGCACAGCCCGGGCAGGTCTTCGCCAGTCTGCGCGAGCCCGACGGCAGCCTGTGGGCGGCGCGACAGGGTGGCGTCGACTATCGCGACGCGAGCGGACGCTGGACGCGCTTCGCGCCGCAGCCGTCGCTGGCGACCGGTCTGCCGGGTGCGCTGGTGATGGCGGTCAGTCGCGATCGCGAGGGCGGCCTGTGGTTCGCGCTGCGCGATGGCGGCATCGCCTATCTGACACCGCGATGGCGCGCGTTCACCGTCTTCCGGCATGTGCCGGAAGACGCCGGCAGTCTTGCCACGAGCCGCGTGCTGGCACTGGCGCCGGCCGCCGATGGAGGGCTGTGGGTGGGCGGCCCGACCGGCGCGGTCGAGCACCTGGATCCGGCCACCGGGACGGTGCGTCATCTCGGCACGGCGATCGGACTCGGCACGCGCTCGGTGGTGGCGCTGGCGGAGGACGCGCGCGGCCGGCTGTGGATCGGCGCGCAGTCCGGCCTGCGGCTGTGGGCCGGTGGCCGGGCGCGCGACCTCGGCGGCGACGCGCTGGCCGCGGGGGTGCGTCACCTCGCCCCGCTCGCGGACGGCGGCATGGCTGCCGCCACGCCGGGCGACGGCGTCTGGCGGTTTGCCCCCGACACCCTGGCGATGACCGCGCTGGCGCCGGCGCTGAACACCGCGGCCGGTCGCGAGACGCACCAGCTCGCTGTCGTCGGCGCTGCGCTCTGGCGCGCCAGCAGCGCCGGCTTCGAGCGCCTCGACGGCGACCGCTTCGGTTTCGTGTCCGGAGTACCGCGCGGCCGCATCAACGCGCTTGCGGCCAGCACGCGCGGCTTCTGGCTGGCCTATGCCGATCGTCTGCTGCATGTCGCGATCGACGCCCGCGGCGTGGCGCGGGTGACCGCGCAGGTTGGCGCCGGCAGCGGCTGGCCGACGCTCGGGATCGAAGCGCTGCACGTCGATGCGCGCGGGCGGGTGTGGGCCGCGAGCGTGCGCGGCTTGCTGCGCTACGACCCGGACACGCATAGCTTGCAGCGGTTCGACACCCGCGACGGGCTGCCCAGCTCCGAGTTCGCCGCCGCCGCGCTGGTGCCGCGGGGCGCCGGCGCGGTTTACGGCGGCACCCTCGGCGGCGTGCTCGGCTTTCATCCGCGGCAGTCGCTGCCGCCGTTGCCGGCGCCGCGGCCGGTGATCGAGCGCGCGGGCACGCTGCGTGACGGCCGCGCGCTGCCGGTGAGCCTGCGCGACGGGATCCTGGCGCTCGGATGGCGCGAGCATGGTCTGACGCTGCAATTGCGTGCCCTGTCCTACGTGGACCCGGCGAACACGCGTTACCGCATGCGTCTGGCCGGCTTCGATCCCGGCTGGATCGAGCTCGATGCCGACGGCCGCCGCGATCTGGCCGGTCTGCCGCCGGGCGACTATCGGCTCGAGGCCGCGGCGGCGGCGCCGGGCGGGCCGTGGGGTGCGCTGGCGCCGCGGGCGATCCGCGTCGATGCACCACCGTGGGCGACGCCGCAGGCCCGGGGGCTGTACGTGCTGGCCGGCGGGCTGCTGACGTGGGTCCTGATCAGCGCCTGGCGGCGCCGCCTGGAGCAGCGCCATCGCATGCATCTGGCCGAACAGCAGCGCTGTCTCGCCGAGAACGCCAGCGCGGCGAAGACGCGTTTTCTGGCCACCCTCGGCCACGAGATCCGCACGCCGATGACCGGCGTGCTGGGCATGACCGAGCTGCTGCTGCGCAGTCCGCTGGACGCGCGCCAGCGCGGCCATGCCGAGGCCATCCGGCACTCCGGCAGCCTGCTCCTGAAGCTGGTCAACGAGGCGCTGGATCTGGCTCGCATCGAGGCCGGCCGCTTCGAACTGGAGCAGGCACCGTTCGACCCCGCCGAGCTGCTGCGCGACGTGGCGGCGCTGGAGCAGCCGCTGGCGGCGCGCAAGGGGCTGGCGTTCGAACTGGAGATCGCCGACGGGTTGCCGTCGCGCGTGCTGGGCGATGGCTCGCGACTTCGGCAGGTGCTGCTCAACCTCGTCAACAATGCGCTCAAGTTCACCGAGCGCGGCACGGTGCGGCTGCAGCTGCGCCGCGCCGGCGCGGCGCTGGTCTTCGTCGTCGGCGACAGCGGGCCGGGGATTCCGGCCGCCAGCGGCGACCGGTTGTTCCAGCGTTTCGAGCAGGGCGACGGACCGCAGCGGCAGGCCGGAAGCGGCCTGGGACTGGCGATCTGCCGCGAGCTGATCCAGCTGATGGGCGGGCGCATCGATCTCGAGTCCGAGCGGGGTCGCGGCAGCCGCTTCAGCGTGACCTTGACCCTGCCCGCGGTGGCTGCCGATGCCGCCTCGACGGTGCCGCTACCTGCCGCTGCGGGTGATGGCACGCCGTCGTTGCGGCTGCTGCTGGTCGAGGACGACCCGACCGTGGCCGAGGTGCTGCGCGGGCTGCTGGAGGTGCAGGGACACCATGTCGTCCACGCCGCCCATGGTCTGGCCGCGCTGGCCGAGCTCGCGCAGGGGCCCTGCGATGCGCTGCTGCTCGATCTGGATCTGCCCGGCGTGGACGGCTTCGAACTGGCGCGCCTGGTGCGCAGCCGCGAGGCGGGCAGTAGACGACGCCTGCCGATCGTGGCGATCACCGCGCGTTCCGGCGGTGACGAGGCGACGCGGGCGGCTGCCGCCGGCATGGATGGTTTCCTGCGCAAGCCGGTGACCGGCGCGCAACTCGCGGCGGCACTGGCGGCCTGCCTTGACGCAGCGCCGGAGCGGGGCGGCCCGCGACCCGGCTGATCGCAGCCTGCCGAAGGCGCCCCGCTCTCAGTCCTCGCGTCCGGGTGCGCGTTTGCGCTGCGGCTCGGCGGCGACGCTGATGAACTGCGGCTCGTCGCCGTCCAGGCGCAGCGCGGTCAGTCGCCCGCCCCACACGCAGCCGGTGTCGATCGCATAAACGCCCAGCCCGTCGAAGCGACCCAGCGCCGACCAATGGCCGCAGATCACGCGCGTCTCGCGGCGCACCATGCCCGGCACCTCGTACCACGGATACATGCCGGCGGGCTGGGTGCCGGGTGCGCCCTTGCTGTCGAAGTCCAGCCGGCCGCGCACGTCGCAGTAGCGCATGCGGGTGAATACGTTGATGCCGGCGCGCCAGCGCTCGATGCCGCGCAGCCCGGCATGCCACGCCGCCGGCTTGTTGCCGAACAGGTGCTGCAGCAGGCGCCGGTGCTGCGGCCCGTCCAGCTCGTGTTCGATCTCGGCGGCGTTGCGCTGGGCCAGCTTCAGCGTCCACGACGGCGCCAGTCCGGCGTGCACCAGGGTGAAGCCGAGTCCGGCATCGTGATGCAGCAGCTTGCGCCGGCGCAGCCACGGCAGCAGGGTGTCGCGGTCCTCGGCGAACAGCACCGAGCGCAGTTCGGGATTGACGCGCGCCTGCGCCTCCTCGGCGCGCTCGGCGACCGCCAGCAGGCTGAGATCGTGATTGCCCAGCGTGACCACGCAGGTCTCGCCGAGGCCGTGCACCAGGCGCAGCACCTGCAGCGACTCGCCGCCGCGATTGACCAGGTCGCCGCAGAACCACAGCCGGTCGCCGGCGGGATCGAAACGCAGCACTTCGAGCAGCCGGTTCAGCTCGGGATAGCAGCCCTGGACGTCGCCGATCGCGTAGACGGCCATCAGTGCAGGGTGCGCGGGACGGAGAGCACGAATGACGGAATCGGCGCATCGAAACGGGTGCCGTCGTCGGCCAGCATCTGGTAGCTGCCGGCCATGGTGCCGACGCTGGTCGTCAGCACCGCGCCGGATGTGTATTCGTAGCCTTCGCCGGGCCGCAGCCAGGGTTGCTCGCCGACCACGCCCTCGCCGCGCACTTCCTCGACCTTGCCGTCGGCGTCGGTGATGATCCAGTGGCGGGTGAGCAGGCGCGCCGGCAGCGCGCCGGCGTTGCGCAAGGTGATGGTGTAGCTGAACACGAAGCGCTGCTGCGCCGGTTGCGACTGCTCGGCGAGATAGCGCGTGCGCACCGCGATGGTGATGTTGTAGGGGATGTCGATGCTCATGCCGGGATTGTGGGCAGCACCGCCGTCGCGAGCAAGCGCGTCACGCCTGCGGCAGTTGCGCAAGGCGCACGAAGACCTCGGGCGCCAGCGTTTCCGCGCGCACCTGCGGATCGACGCCGGCGACACGCAGGGCCTCGGCGTCGAGCACACCGCGCAGGGCGTTGCCCAGGGTCTTGCGCCGTTGTCCGAAGGCGGCGCGCACGATCGTCGCGATGCGCAGCGGATCGGCCTGCGGCCGCTCGGCCGGCGGCTTCGGTGTCAGCCGCACCACCGCCGAGTCGACCTTGGGCGGCGGCCGGAACGCGCCGGGCGCGACGCGAAACAGCGGCTCGACCGTGCAGGCCAACTGCAGCATCACGCTGAGCCGGCCGTAGATCTTGCTGCCGGGGGCTGCGGCCATGCGCTCGACCACCTCCCGCTGCAGCATGAAGTGCATGTCGGCGATGGTGTCGGCGTAGTCCAGGCAATGAAACAGGATCGGGCTGGAGATGTAGTACGGCAGATTGCCGGCGATGCGCAGCCGGCGACCGGCCGCCAGCGCGGCGAGATCGACCTTGAGCACGTCGGCGCGGATGACCTCGAGCAGGCCCACCGGCCGCGCGGCGGCCTCGAGCGCGGGGATCAGCGCGGCATCCAGCTCGATCGCGGTCAGACGGCCGGCGGCGGCCAGCAGCGGCAGGGTCAGCGCGCCCTCGCCGGGACCGATCTCGATCAGGGTGTCGCCTGCCCGCGGCGCGATCGCATGCACGATGCGCTCGACCACGTTGCGCTCGTGCAGGAAGTGCTGGCCGAAGTGCTTCTTCGGTCGCGCCGGCGCGCTGCCGCTCATGCGCCGGCGCGCCGGCGCGCGGCGAGCGTGAGCGCCAGTTCGGCCGCGGCGATCAGGCTGCGCGCGTCGGCAGTGCCGCGGCCGGCGCGATCGAGCGCGGTGCCGTGATCGACCGAGGTACGCACGAAGGGCAGGCCGAGGGTGACATTGACCGCGCGCTCGAAGGCCTCCGCCTTGAGTACCGGCAACGCCTGGTCGTGATACATCGCCAGCACCGCGTCGTAGTCCGCGCGCAGCGCGGGCAGGAAGGCGGTGTCGGCCGGCAGCGGCCCGAGCAGCGCGAAGCCCTCGCTGCGCAGTGCCTCGAGCGCGGGAATGATCACCTCGATCTCCTCGCGGCCGAGATGACCGCCTTCTCCCGCATGCGGGTTGAGGCCGAGCACGGCGATGCGCGGTTGCATGATGCCGAACTTCGCGATCAGCTCGCGGCGCACGATGCGCAGGGTGCGCGTGAGGCCGTCGCGCGTGATCGCCGCCGGCACCGCCGCCAGCGGCAGGTGGGTGGTGGCCAGCGCGACGCGCAGGCGATCGCTGGCCAGCAGCATCACCACCTCGGCGCCGGCGCGGCGTGCGAAGAACTCGGTGTGGCCGCTGAAGGCTTCGCCGGCGTCGTTGATCACCGACTTCTGCACCGGGCCGGTGACCACGGCGTCGAACGCTCCCGACAGGCAGCCGTCGGCGGCCTGCGCCAGCGTCGCCAGCACCTGGAACGCGTTGCGCGGATCGGGCGTGCCCGGTTGTTCGGGCACGCGCAACGGCACTTCGATCACGCGCAGGCTGCCGGCGGCGCGCAGCGCGCGGGGGCGTTCATCGCAGCTTTCGAGGTGCAGCCGGATGCCGCAGCTCGCGGCGGCGCGTTCGAGCAGACCGGGATCGGCGATCGCGATCAGGTCGGCCGGCAGCGCGGTCGCCGCCAGCCGCGCCAGCAGCTCGGGGCCGATGCCGGCCGGCTCGCCGGCGGTGAGGGCCAGGCGCGGCAGCGCCGCGCCGGCGGTCACGGTGCCGCGGTGCCGGCCTCGCCGGCGCCGCCCAGCAGGATGCGCACGTAAGCCTGGGCGCGCAGGTCGCGCAGGAAGTCGCTGTAGGCCGCCTCGGCCTTGCGGTTGCCGATCGCCTGGCGCGCCTGTTCACGCTGCATCGCCTCGGTGCGATCGACCTGGCGGCTGCCCAGCAGCTGCAGGATGTGCCAGCCCTGCGGCGACTGGAACGGCTGCGAGATCTCGTTGTCCTTCAGTGTCGGCAGCAGTTGCGCCACGACGGTGCCGAACTGGGCGGCAGGGAACCAGCCCATGTCGCCGCCGGCGTTGGCGGTGGTGTCGTCGCCGGAGTCCATCTTCGCCAGCACCGAGAAGTCGGCCTTGCCGTCGACGATCTGCTTGCGGATATCGGCGATCTTCTGCTGCGCCTGCTCGCTGCTGACCAGCTCGGAGGTCTTGATCAGGATCTGCCGCGCGTGATACTCGGTGATCAGCTGCTTTTGCGGCGCGCGTTGCGCGACCAGCTTGATGATGTGGAAACCGTCCGGGCTGCGCAGCGGCGGCGTGACCTCGCCGGGTTTCATCTTCAGAATCAGATCGGCGAACTGGGTCGGCAGCTCGTCGACCCGGCGCCAGCCGAGCTTGCCGCCCTCGAGCGCGTCCGGCGCCTGCGAATAGCGGATGGCTGCGGCGGTGAAATCGAGCCCGCCGGCCAGCGCCTTCTCGACGTCGACGGCCTTGGCTTGCGCCGCGGTGACCTGGTCCGGCGTCGCGGCCTCGGGTACCGCGATCAGGATCTGCGCCAGCTCGACGTCGCCGGCCTTGAACGCGGGACTGTCGAGCAGGTTGTTGACCTCGGCGTCGGTGACCTGGACGCTGCCCTGCAGCACCGCGTCGCGCAGCCGCTGCACGAGAATCTGGTCGGCGATCTGCTTGCGGAACGCGGCGTAGTCACCGCCCTGCTGCACGATCGCCTGCTGCAGCTGATCGGGCGTCATCTTGTTCTGCTTGGCGATATTGGCGACCGCGGCATCGACCTCGTTGTCGCTGACCCGGATGCCGTTTTCCTCGGCGCGCTGCACCTGCAGCTTCATCAGGATCAGGCGCTCGAGCACCTGCCGCTCGAGTACCGGCTTGGGCGGCAACTGCTGCGGATTGGCGGCGAACTGGTGCTCGACCTGGGTCAGGGCGCTGTCGAGCTCGCTCTGCAGGACGACGCCGTCGTTGACCACCGCAACGATGCGATCGATGGGCTGCTGGGGCTGCAGCAGCTGGGCCTGCGCCGTGTTGCACGCGACCAGCGCAAGCGCCGACAGGAGGAGGGCGTGAAGTCGTTTCATGGGGGAGGCCGGGCGCCGCAAGGCGCGGAAATCATTGATAACCGAGGATAGCACGGCGCAGGAAATCGCCGGTCTTCTGGCCGACGTCGCCGAGGCCCTTGAACTCGACCTCGAACATGATCGCGTTGCTGGTGTCGCCGGCGAAGTCGCGCACGTAGTGCCGCGCCACCACGCGCACCGCCATGCAGCAGCTGTCCCATTCCACGCCGCCGAGTGCTTCCAGCGTGCTGTGGTCGCGCAGCGAGTAGTTCCAGCGCCCGACCAGACTCCAGCTGGCATTCAGCGGCCACAGCGCGGACACGTCGTACTGGTCGAGCAGGCCCTGGCGGTAGCGGTAGGCGAAGTTGAACACGCCGTCAGTGCCGATGCGGCGCTGCACGCCGATGGTGGAGACGGTCATGCGTTGCGCGTTGGGGTCGTACTGCTGGGCGACGTCGAGGCGCCAGTCCGGCGACAGCGCCACGCTCAGCGTGCCGACATAGCTGGAGCGGCTGTAGTTCGTGGGCGGCATGCCCGGCAGGGTGACCTGCTGCGGGGTGAAATAGAGGATCTCGCCGAGGCTGGCCGACAGCCGTTCGACACCGCCCGCATCGAGCAGGCGCGAGGTCAGTGCCAGGGTCAGGTTGTTGGCGTTGATCTGGCGGTCGGCGCCGGAATAGGTGTTGCTGCTGAACATCTGCCAGTAGTCGAAGGTCAGCGGCTGGGTGTCGAACACCGGCAGGTTGTTCTGGTTGCGATAGGGGACGTAGAGGTAATAGGCCTGCGGTTCCAGGGTCTGCGTGTAATCGTTGCCGAACAGGTGCACATCGCGATCGAACACCAGACCCGCATTCACGCTGCCGATGGGCAGGCCGCGATCGGGGCTGCTGTTGGCGGACTGCTGCAATTGATAGGTGGTGTAGCGGTAGCCCAGCTCCGGCCGCACGAACCACGCCGCGCCCTGCAGCGGCAGTGCCAGATAGGGATACAGGTCGAGGCGGTCGCCCTCGAGCGCGTTGCGCTTGCGGAACGCCACCGCCTCGCTGCGCAGGCCGAACTCGAGAGCGCCGGCCAGCGGCAGGTCGGCGTTGAAGGTGGCGCGCGGCAACCGCGCATAGGGCAGCGAGGTGTAGGGCAGGGTGGGGTCGGTCAACTGGAAGGTGTCGATGCCCAGCGACGCGTTCCACCAGCTGCCGCTGCCGTAGAGGTAGGCACTGGAACCCAGCAGGCTGGTCGCGGCCAGGGTCAGGCTGTTGCCGAAGTCCTCGAAGTAGCGGCTGTCGCTGACGCGGTTGATGTTGGCGTTGAACGACCAGCCGTTGCCGAGCGTGGTGCTGTCTTGTGCCTGCAGCGACCAGCGCCGGCCGCCGGACAGACGGTCGTGCGGCATGTAGTCGGCATTGACGGTGCCGTGGCTGGACGCGGTGAGATAGCGGAACTGCCCGCCCAGCATCGCGCCGCGGTTGCCGTAGATCTGCGGGATCACGGTGGCGTCGTAATTGGGCGCCAGATCGAGATAGTAGGGAAGCCGCAGGAAGAAGCCCGAGTTGCTCGAGACGCCGAAGCTGGGCGCCAGCAGGCCGCTCATGCGCTGGCCGTTGGCCGGAAAGCGCAGATAAGGCCACCAGAAGAACGGCACGCCCTTGATGCGCATGCTGACGTCGCGGGCACGGCCGATGCCGGTGGCGCTGTCGATGTCGATGCGCCGCGCGGACATCTCCCACAGCCGGTGGCGCGGGTCGCAGGTGCTGTAGGTGGCGTTGCTGTAGGCGCTGCGTTCGCGGTCGAGGATCTGCGCGGTCCGGGCGCTGCCGTTGCCGTGCGCGGCCAGCAGCAGGTATTGCACGTCGCGCGCCGTGGCGCGGTCGGGCGTGGTGCTGCCCTGAATGCTGTCGGCGCGCAGCAGCAGCGCATGATCCTGGTAGCGCACGTTGCCGCTGGCGGCGTAGGCCGTGCTGTCGCGGTCGTAGTCGATGCGGTCGGCGCGCAGCAGCTGATCCAGCCGCTGCAGGGCGACGTTGCCGGTCAGCGTGTACTCGCGGCCGTTGCTGCTGGCGGACTGCGCCGCGCGGATGTCGGTCGGCGCGTCGGCGCGGTCGCCGCCGGCGGCGGGGAGGCCCGGCACATAGTCCGCCATCAGCGGGTTGACCGGGCACTGCGAATAGTCGATCGCCGGCTTCGCGCACAGGATGCTGCCCAGCGGGCAGGCGGTCCCGGCGGCGAGATCGGCGGCGTGCAGTGGCGCGGTCGCGGCGATCGCGACCGCCAGCGCGAGCAGCCGGCGCGGCGGCAGGGAAACAGGACGACGCGGCACCGAAACCCCCAGCGGATGTGGCAAGCAAAACTAGCAGAAAGCCGCGACCTGCGGCATGCGTGCAGGGGATGCGGGCCGACGGTTGTCGCGGTCGCGCTCAGTCCATCAGCGCGCCGACATGCGCGGCAGTGCTGGCGCGCAGCGCGGTGAGGCTGTAACCGCCTTCGAGGCTGGACACCAGCCGGCCGCCGGCGTGCGCGTCGGCGAGTTCGGCGAGGCGCCGGGTCAGCCAGGCGTAGTCCTCGGCGTCCAGGTCGAGATTGGCCAGCGGATCGAGCCGGTGGGCGTCGAAGCCCGCCGACACCAGGATCAGTTGCGGGCGAAAGGCGGCGATGCGCGGCAGCAGCGCCTCGTGCCATTGCGCGCGGAATTCACCGGAGCCGGTGCCCGGCGCCAGCGGCGCGTTGACGATGTTGCCGACGCCGCATTCGCTGCGCTCGCCGCTGCCCGGATACAGCGGCATCTGGTGCGATGACACGTACAGCACGCGCGGCTCGCGCGCGAAGATGTCCTGGGTGCCGTTGCCGTGGTGCACGTCGAAATCGACCACCGCGACGCGCTTCAGCCCGTGCACGGCCAGCGCCTGCGCGGCGCCGGCGGCGACGTTGTTGAACAGGCAGAAGCCCATCGCCGCGTCGCGGGTCGCGTGATGACCGGGCGGGCGCACCGCGCAGAATGCACGCGCAGCGGCGCCGCCGAGTGCCGCGTCAACCGCGGCGCAGACCGCTCCGGCGGCGCGCAGCGCCGCTTCCAGCGAACCCGGCGACATCGCGGTGTCGGCGTCCAGGCGCGTCAGCCCGTCCTGCGGCGCAGCGGCGAAAACGCGCTCGATCTGCGCGCCGGCGTGCACGCGCGACAGCTGCTCCAGCGTCGCCCGCGGTGCTTCGACGCGGTCGAGCGCGGCAAAGCGGTCCTGATCCAGCGCCTGCAGCACCGCCTGCAGGCGCGACGGCGATTCGGGATGGCCCGGGCCCGGCTGGTGCTCCAGACAGGCGGCGTGCGTATACAGCCGCAGCATCAGCCGCCCCGACGGCGCGCGTGCTGCCACAGCACCTCGCCGTGGCCGCCGACGCGTGCCAGCACGCGGGCGTACACGAACAGCAGGTCGGAAAGGCGGTTGAGATAGCGCAGCGCCTCGGGGCGCACCGGCTCGATGCGTGCCAGAGCCACCGCGTCGCGCTCGGCGCGGCGGCACACCGTGCGCGCCAGATGACAGGTCGCCGCCGCCATGTTGCCGCCGGGGAGGATGAAGTCCTTCAGCGCCGGCAGATCCTCGTTGTGGCGGTCCAGCGTCTGCTCCAGCCACGTCACGTCGGCGTCGTCCACCAACGCCGTGCCGGGGATGCACAGCTCGCCGCCGAGATCGAACAGCGTGTGCTGGATGCGCGTGAACTCGGCGCGCAGCGGCGCCGGCACGTCGGCGCAGGCGAGCACCATGCCGAGCACGCTGTTGAGTTCGTCGAGGGTGCCGTAGGCGGCGACGCGGGCGGCGTCCTTGGGTACCCGGGTGCCGTCGCCCAGCCCGGTGCTGCCGTCGTCGCCGGTGCGGGTGTAGATCTTCGAGAGACGGTTGCCCATGCGGGCGCGGCGCCGCTCAGGTCGCCTGGGTCGCCGCGGCCAGCGCCGGCCAGCGTCGCTGCAGCAGCGCGTAGCCGCCGAACAGCACGCCGCTCCACACCAGCGTTCCGGCCAGCGTCGCCGGATAGAACGGCAGGCCGGCGACGTAGCAGGCGATCAGACCGGCTGCGTTGTGCGGATACATCGCCGAGGTCGCCCAGACCGCGAAGTTGGTGATCAGGTAGAAACCGCTGGCGCTGGCGATTCCGGCCAGCACCACGCGCAGCACGCCCGGCCGCTGCGCCAGGCCGAAGCCGAGCAGCACGCTGCCGGCGATGCAGGCATAGACCACCGGGATCAGCGGATGCAGGCCGATGACCAGGTCCGAGAGCGCCATTGCCGCCAACGGCACCAGGAAGGCGTCGCGACGCGAGCTGAAATACGCGCCGCCGAACAGGCCCAGCGCCTCGACCGGCGTGAAGTTCCACGGCAGCACGCCGGGCACGAAGTGAATCAGCAGGCGCACGCCGATCGCCAGCGCGATCATCCCGGTCAACACCAGAAAGCGCGGCGAAAAGCGGCGGTCTGCAACGGCAGGCTGCATCGGGCGGAGCCTCAGTCGGAAAGAAACAGCGGGCAGTTCAAATAGGATACTTCAAAGCGCCCGTCGCGGACGGCGATCGCGCTGACCCCGGCGCAATCCACGCGCAGCGCGCGGGCCTGCGGAAGATCCAGTCCGAGTGCATGGCAGAGCAGGGCGCGGATGCTGCCCTCGTGCGCGACGGCCAGCACGCGGTCGTCGCGCTGGGCGGCGTCGAGCACGGCATCCAGCCAGGCGCGCACGCGCGCCAGCAGCTGCGTGAAGCTCTCGCCACCGGGCGCTGCGTGGTGCTGCCAGTCGGCGTTCCAGCGTTGCCAATCCTGCGGCGCGGCGGCAGCGGCGCGGGCGAAGTTGAGCCCATTCCACTGGCCGAGATCGAGCTCGCGCAGGCGCGTGTCGGCCAGCGGTGCCAGCGCGAAGCGTCCCGCCAGTACCTGCGCGCTCTGCACTGCACGGCGCTGGTCGGAACAGAACAGGAACCGCGGCGCGGCACCGGTCCAATGCGTTGCCAATCGCTGCATCGCGGTGAAGCCGTCCACCGCCAGCGGCAGGTCGGCCTGGCCGCGCAGCGTGCCGGCCGGCGCCTCGGCGCGGCCGCTGCGGACCAGGATCAGTTGCATGGGATGGCGCAGGACATGCGGCATCTTAGTGCGGTGTCCCGGAAATACGCATCCGTCATTCCCGCGTCTTTCGGCGCGATACGGCGTTGCGCCGCGTCGCCATGGCGTGGCCATGACTCCTCGTCGCGCCTGGTCTCGCAGCGAAATCCATCGGCAATCGCTGGCGCGTACTTCCGAGACACCACACCAGTCGTGCCGCGTATGATTCGGGGATGGTCGAGTCCACCGAGATCCTGATCGTCGGCGGCGGTCTGGTCGGCGCCAGTCTGGCGATCGCGCTGGATGTCGCCGGCATCGCCGCCACCCTGGTCGAGAGCGCGCCACCGCGCGCCGATGCGCATCCGGGTTATGACGAGCGCAATCTGGCGCTCGCGCGCGCCACCGTCAACGGCCTGACCGCGCTGGGTGTATGGCCGCTGGCGGCGCATGAGTCCGCGCCGATCCGTCGCGTCCACGTCAGCCGTGCGGGCGTCTTCGGCGCGACCCGGCTCGATGCGGCCGAGCTCGGTCTGGACAGTTTCGGCCATACGCTGCCGGCGCGCGCGCTGGGTGCCGCGTTGCTGGCGCGCCTGGAGGCCTGCACCCGGCTGACGCGGCTGGCGCCGGCGACCGTGACCGGACTCGAACCCGATGCCGCGGGCTGGCGCGCGCGGCTGGCGCTGGCGGACGGCGAGCGCATGCTGCGGACGCGGCTGCTGGTCGGTGCCGACGGCACGTCGTCCGGGGTGCGCGCGGCGCTGGGCATTGCCGCGACGACCCTCGACTACGCGCAGACCCTGTTCGTGTGCACGCTGACGCCGCAGAAAGCGCTCGACGGCTGCGCCTTCGAGCGCTTCGGCGATGACGGTCCGACCGCGCTGCTGCCGCTGCCGCAGGGTCGCGCCGGACTGGTGCTCAGCGTGCCCGCGACACAAGCCGACGCCGTGGCAGCGCTGGACGATGCCGGTTATCTCGCGCTGGCGCAGGCGCGCTTCGGCGCGCGGGTCGGACGCCTGACGCGGCCGGGGCGGCGCCATGCCTATGCAATCCGGGGCGTGCTGGCGCAGTCGCTGATCGCGTCGCGCGCGGTGCTGATCGGCAATGCCGCGCAGACCCTGCACCCGGTCGGCGCACAGGGTTTCAACCTCGGGTTGCGCGACGCGCTGACGCTGGCCGAACACGTCGCCGGGGCGGTCGACCCGGGCGCGTCCGAGCGGCTCGCCGCCTACGCCGCGCAGCGCGCGGCGGATCGCGACGGCACCGCGCGCGCCAGCCATGGTCTGGTGCGCCTGGGCGGACTGGCGGAACCGGCGTTGCGGCCGCTGACCTCGCTGGCACTGCTGACGGCCGCTGCGCTGCCGCCGCTGCGCCGCGCGATCGCCCGTCGCGGCATGGGCTTTCGCGGTCAGCCGCCGCGCGCCGTGCTGGAGCCCGGGCCGTGAGCGCGCGGCGTCCGCTCGACGTGCTGATCGTGGGCGGCGGCATGGCCGGCGCGGCGGCGGCACTGGCCCTGGCGCAGGCCGGCTTCGCGGTGGCGCTGCTGGACCGCCAGCGTCCGCCGACGTGGTCGCCGGCCGCGCCGGCGGATCTGCGCGTGGTGGCGCTGGCGCCGTCCTCGGCGCGACTGCTCGATCGGATGGGCGTGTGGTCGACGGTCGCCGCGGCGCGCGTTTCGCCCTACCGCGCGATGCGCGTGTGGGACGCCGCCAGCGGCGCCGAGTTCGGTTTCGACGCCGCGCTGCTCGATCGCAACGAGCTGGGCTGGATCGTCGAGAACAACCTGGTGCAGTCGGCCTTGTGGCAGGCGCTGGCGGCGGCCGGTGTCGAATGTCGCGCACCGGTGGCGGTCGGCGCACCGGTGCAGGAGAGCGGCCGCGTGCGGGTACCTCTGGACGACGGCAGCACGCTGGCGGCGCGGCTGCTGATCGCCGCCGACGGCCGCGATTCGCCGCTGCGTGCCGCGTTCGGCATCGCCAGCCGCGGCCGCGACTACGGCCAGCGCGCGGTGGTCGCGCATCTCGACGTCGAGCGCCTGCATGCCGACACCGCCTGGCAGCGTTTCCTGCCCGGCGGGCCGCTGGCCTTGCTGCCGTTGGCCGACGGCCGCGTCTCGCTGGTGTGGTCGCTGCCGGAGGCCGAGGCGGCGCGGGTGCTGGCGCTGGACGATGCGGATTTTTGCGCCGCGGTCGGCGCCGGCAGCGATTTCCGGCTCGGCCGGGTGCGGGCGACGACGCCGCGCGCGGCGTTCGCGCTGCGCCTGGGATTGGCACAACGCTTTGCCGCGACCCGCCTGCTGCTGCTGGGCGACGCCGCGCACGCGGTGCATCCGCTGGCGGGGCAGGGCATCAATCTGGGCCTGCGCGACGTCGCCGAGCTGGTTGCCGTGCTGAGTGTCGCGCGCGATGCCGGCACCGACATCGGTGCCGACAGCGTGCTGCGCCGCTATGCGCGCCGCCGGCGCAGCGCCGACACGCTCGACGCCCACGGCTTTGACGCCATCGCCCGCGCGTTCGCGATCGATGCCGCACCGTGGACGGCGCTGCGCGGATTCGGCATGCGCGCGCTGGACCGGCTGCCCGCGCTCAAGCGTCGGCTGGCCGCGCACGCCGCGGGGCTGCGGTGAAGCGCCGACAAGCCTCGGCTCGCGAAAGGTCCGAACGTATCCGGATCCTGCCCGGGTCGCGCGGCGCCGTGGTCGCCGATCAATCGTCCCTGCGGTACTTGTCGTGGCAGGACTTGCAGGTCTCGGCGGTCTTGGCGAACGCGGCCTTGGTCGCGGCCTCGTCCGTGCCCCGGGCTGTCTGTGCCATGGCCGCGGAAGCGTTCTCGAACGCCTGCATCCTGGCCTCGAAGTCCGGCCAGTGCGTCCAGATACCCGGCTTGGCCTCGCTGCGGCCGGTCAGCGAGCCCGGCGGGAAGCCTTCCAGCAACTGCCGGCTGTAGAAGCTGACGCGCTCGGCGCGCTTGGCGAATTCGGCCTGATTCCACGGTGTCCGGCCGCGCACCATGTCGCTCATCGGCACGAAGTTCCAGAGGATGGCGTGATAGACGCCCTGCCGGTAAGCGACCGCGGTGCCGGGCTTGATGGCGGCCAGCGCGACCGCGCTGATGGCGAATCCGGCAACGGCGGCAAGAACGAGGGGCAGACGACGCATGACGGCACTCCGGGTCGGTGAGCGGCGAGCATAGCCGGGGTTTTCTGTCGAAACGCTCTGCAGGCGTAAGCTCGTGCGCCACGCCCGGTCCCTGCAAGGAGTCCCCCGATGCGCCGCCTCGTTGCCCTGTTCGGTCTGCTGCTGGTCGCCGGCGCCGCCCGCGCCGCGATGGTCGCGCGCCCCGTCAGCTGGACCCTCGACGGCACCACCTTCCGCAGCGTGCTGGTCTATGACGATGCCGTGACCACGCCGCGCCCCGGCCTGGTGATGGTGCCCAACTGGTACGGCGTCAACGCCGACGCCATCGCCAAGGCGGAGATGATTGCCGGTCGCCGCTACGTGATCCTGCTCACCGACCTGTACGGTGAGGGCGTGCGCCCGGTGAACACCGGGCAGGCGCAGGCCGCGGTCAAGCCGCTGTATGCGGACCGCGCACTGATGCGGGCACGCATGATCAAGGCGCTGGCCGAACTGCGCGCCCAGGAAGGCCGTGCGCCGATCGATCCGGCGCGCATCGCGGCGATAGGCTTCTGCTTCGGCGGCTCGGCGGTGCTGGATCTGGCCCGCGCCGGCGCGGACGTCGCCGCGGTGGTCACCTTCCACGGCATCCTCGCGACCGACGATCCGGCGCTGGCGAAGCACATCAGGGCCGAGGTCCTGGTGCTGACCGGGGACGAGGACCAGGCGGTACCGCCCGCGGCGCGCGCCGCTTTCGAGCAGGAGATGCGCGCCGGCGGCGTCAAACGCTGGGCGGTCGTCGATTTCGGTGGCGCCGTGCACTGCTTCACCGAGGCGGCGCAGAAGCCGGCGCCCAACTGCGTCTACGACCCGCCGGTGGCCAAACGCGCCTATCAGTTCATGCACGTGTGGCTGGACGACGCCTTCGCCGGCAAGCCGTGAGCGCTGTGGAACGGGCGAGAACATTGCCGCCGGCGGCTCACGCAGCCGACGGATCCGCGCGTTCTCAGGCGCTGCGCTCGACGGCGTAGTCGGCCAGGGTCGCCAGCGCCTCGCGCCAGGGCGAGGCGGGCAGTGCGGCGAGCGCCGCGTGCGCGGCGGCGGCATGACGGCGGGCGCGCTCGCGGGTGCGTTCGACCGCGCCCGAATCGCGCAGCGCGGCCACGACCGCATCCAGCGACTCCAGCCCGCCTGAGCGGATGGCGCGGCGCAATGCCGCAGCCTGCGCCGGTGCGGCGCTCTGCAGGGCGTAGATCACCGGCAGCGTGGGCTTGCCCTCGGCAAGGTCGTCGCCGACGTTCTTGCCGAGCGCGGTGCTGTCGGCGACGAAATCCAGCAGGTCGTCGGCGATCTGGAAGGCGAAGCCCAGCTCCATGCCGTAGCGGCGCAGCGCCTGTTCCTGCGCGGCCGGCAGTCCGGCCAGCACGCCGCCCAGTTCGGTTGCGGCGGCGAACAGCACCGCAGTCTTGCGCTCGATCACGCGCAGGTAGGCGGCCTCGTCGGTGTCGGGGTTGCCGATGTTGAGCAACTGCAGCACCTCGCCTTCGGCGATGGCGTTGGTGGTGTCGGCGAGGATGCGCATCACGCGCATGCGGTCCAGCTCCACCATCAGCTGGAACGCGCGCGAATAGAGGAAATCGCCGACCAGCACGCTGGCGGCGTTGCCCCAGACCGCATTGGCGGTCTTGCGTCCGCGCCGCAGCGCGGAGTCGTCGACGACGTCATCGTGCAGCAGGGTGGCGGTGTGGATGAACTCGATCACCGCGGCCAGCGTGACCGACTCGTCGCCGTGGTAGCCCGCCGCGCGCGCCGCCAGCACGTGCAGCATCGGCCGCAGGCGCTTGCCGCCGGCGCCGATGATGTACTCGGCGATCTGGTGGATCAGCGCCACGTCGGACGCCAGCCGGCTGCGGATCAGCGCGTCCACCCGCGACATGTCCGCTGCGGCAAGTGCGCGCACGGCGTCGAAGTCGGCGGGACGGGCGTCGGCGACGAGGGAACTCATGCGGATCCGGTGCGGTCGGAGTGGCGGCCATTATAGGTGCGGCGCCGACGCGCGCGCCGCTCCCGGCCTGCCATCATGCCCATCCCCGTCATCGAACCATCATCCCCATCGTGAGCACCCTCAGCCGCGCCGAACTCAAGAGCGCGCTGGCGCTGGCCAGCGTGGTCGGTCTGCGCATGTTCGGGCTGTTTCTGGTGCTGCCGGTGCTGGCGTTCTACCTGCAGAAGATGCCCGGCGCGACGCCGGCGCTGATCGGCCTGGCGCTGGGCGTGTACGGCATCGGCCACATGCTGCTGCAGATTCCGATGGGCATGCTGTCCGACCGCATCGGCCGCAAACCGGTGATCAGCTTCGGGCTTGCCCTGTTTGCACTGGGCAGCCTGGTCGCGGCGCTGGCGCACGGCGTGCCGGGCATCATCCTCGGCCGCGCCCTGCAGGGCACCGGCGCGGTCACCGGCGCCAGCCAGGCGCTGGCGGCGGACCTGTCGCGCGAGCAGAGCCGCGGCGCGGTGATGGGCATCATCGGCGCGATGATCGGCATCGCGTTCCTGCTGGCACTGCTGCTGGGGCCGCCGCTGGCGGCGCTGGCCGGATTGCGCGGGCTGTTCATGCTGACCTTCGTGCTGGTGCTGGGCGCGATCGCCCTGCTCTGGATCGTGGTGCCGCACGCGCCGGTGCCGCGCGGGCAAGCCAGCGCCGGCATCGGCTCCATCCTCGGCACGTTGCGCGATCGCCGCCTGCTGCTGCTCGACGCCTCGGTGTTTGCCCTGCACGGCGTGCTGACCGCGTTCTTCATCGCCATGCCGCTGCTGCTGGCCCATGCGCTCGACCTGCCGCCCGCCGTGCAGTGGCGCATCTATGTGCCGGCGCTGCTGGCCGCCGCGGTGGCGATGGGGCTGCTGCTGCCGCGGTTGCGCACGCTGGGTGCCAGCGTGCGCCTGGTGCAGGCCAGCGTGGCCGCGGTCGGGCTGGGCCTGGCCGGGCTGGCGCTGGCCGGCGGCTCGGTCTGGGTGGCCGGCGCGGCGGCCATGGTGTTCTTCGTCGGCTTCAACCTGCTCGAAGCCAGCCTGCCCAGCCTGGTTTCGCGCATCGCGCCGCTGCCGATGCGCGGCGCGGCGCTGGGCGCCTATTCGGCCAGCCAGTTCTTCGGCATGGCCACCGGCGGCGTTCTCGGCGGCCTGCTGCTGGGGTATTGCGGCGTGAGCGGCCTGTTTGCCGCGGCGGCGGCGGTCAGCCTGCCGTGGTCGCTGCTGCTGGCGCGCGGCGCACGCCTGATGAACGCGACGCAGGCCGTGCTGCCGTGATGGTTCGCGGCACGTCGACGACAGGCTGGCGCGGCGCCGGCTGACGTTGCGCATCGGCAGCGGGCACCGGCCCGCGTGATAATCTGGCTGTCCTCAATACCCCGGCTTCGGAGGCTCGCATCATGGCCCGTGGCGTCAACAAAGTGATCCTGATCGGCAATCTCGGCGCCGACCCCGAGACGCGCTACACCACCTCCGGCTCGGCCATCACCACGATCCGCCTCGCCACCTCCGAGTCCTGGAAGGACAAGCAGAGCGGCGAGATGCAGGAGCGCACCGAGTGGCATCGGGTGAAGTTCTTCGGACGCCTGGCCGAGATCGCCAACGAGTACCTGAAAAAGGGCCGGCAGGTGTACATCGAGGGCGCGATCCGCACCGACAAGTACACCGACAAGGAAGGCGTGGAGAAATTTTCCACCGAGATCATCGCCAACGAGATGCAGCTGCTCGGCGGCCCCGGCGACGGGGGTGCGCGCGGCGGCGAGGGTGGCCAGCCGCGCTCGACTGCATCGGCGCGTCCGGCCCCGGCCCGCGGGGGCGCGGCGACGTCGCAGCCGGCACCCGCGACCGACAACGGCTTCGAGGACGACGACATTCCGTTCTGAATTCTGCCGTTTGCGGCAGCGTTGCAAATTCATCGGAAGCCGGCTTTTCAGCCGGCTTCTTTTGCTTTGCGGGTATCGTGCGATTGACGGCTGACGGAGTTCCGCGCTGCCGCGGGCAGATGGCGCAGCGGGCGCCGCGCGGCCATGCACAAGCGATCAGTCGATGCCGAGCTTCTTCAGCTTGTAGCGCAGCGCGCGGAAGGTGATGCCGAGACGCTTGGCCGCCGCCGTCTTGTTGTAGCGGGTCTCCAGCAACGCCTGCATGATCTTTTCGCGTTCGAGGTTGGAGATGTAGTCGTCGAGGCCCACGGAGCCGGATGCGGCGCCGTTGCCGGCTCCGGGGTCGTCTCCGTCCTCGTCATCCTCGCTGTCCGCGCTGCCGCCAGCGCCCGCCGCGGCGCGCGCATTGAGCATCAGGTCGGCGACCTCGATGCTGCCGTTCTCGCACAGCGCCACCGCGCGCTCGAGGATGTTTTCCAGTTCGCGCACGTTGCCGGGAAAGGCATAGTCGAGCAGGGCCTTCAGCGCCGGCGGCTGCAGGCGCGGCGCGTCGCCGCCGGCCTCGGCGGCAAGCCGGTTGAGGATGCGCACGGTCAGCTTGGGAATGTCCTCGCGGCGTTCGCGCAGCGACGGCACGCGCAGTTCGATGACATTGATCCGGTAGAACAGATCCTGGCGGAAATGTCCGCTGTCGACCAGCCGCGCCAGATCCTTGTGGGTGGCCGACAGGATGCGCACGTCCACCGGAACCTCGGTGCGTCCGCCGATCGGGCGGACCGCCTTTTCCTGGATCACGCGCAGCAGCTTGACCTGCATGTGCATGGGCAGATCGGCCACCTCGTCCAGGAACAGGGTGCCGCCGTTGGCGGCCTGGAACAGGCCCTCCTTGTCGGTCTGCGCACCGGTGAAGCTGCCCTTCTTGTGACCGAAGAACTCGCTCTCCATCAGCTCGGACGGGATCGCTCCGCAATTGACCGGCACGAACGGGCCGCTGGCGCGCGGGCCCTGCTCGTGGATCAGCCGCGCGACCAGCTCCTTGCCGACACCCGACTCGCCCGAGATGTACACCGGTGCCTGGCTGCGCGCGAGCTTGGCGATGGTGGCGCGCACCTGCTGCATCGGCGGCGAATCGCCGATCAACCGCTGCACCACGACCGTGTCCGCGGTCGGCGCGACGACCGCGGCGTCGTCGCCGTCGCCGTCACGGCGCTCGGATGACAACCGCAGCGCCGTCTGCACCAGTCGCCGCAGCATGTTGATGTCGACCGGCTTGGAGACGAAGTCGAAGGCGCCGGCCTTGAGCGCGTTGACCGCGGCGTCCATGTTGCCGTAGGCGGTGATCATCGCCACCGGCATCTGCGGATGTTCGCGCGCGATCAGCTCGATCAGCTCCTGGCCCGAGCCGTCCGGCAGGCGCATGTCGGTGAAGCACAGATCGTAGTGATGCCCGGCGAGCAGTCGCTTGGCGTCGCTGACGTTGCCCGCGGATTCGACCAGCAGATTCATGCGGCCGAGCGTGATGGTCAGCAGCTCGCGAATGTCGCGCTCGTCGTCGATGACCAGGACCGTCTGCTTGCTCATGCACGGCTTCCGCTATCAGGGCGTGATCAGGGTAGCGTGCGGCCGGCTCCGCGCAAAGGTTTCATGCGGATGCGGACGGCAGCGGCGCCGGTGCGGCCAGGGTGATGCGAAAGCAGCTGCCGCCGCCGGGGACCGGGACGTATTCCAGACTGCCCTGGTTGGCCTCGACCATCTGCTTGGCCAGGTAAAGACCGAGCCCGGTGCCCAGTTCGTGGGTGGTGAAGAACGGCTCGAAGATCTGCGCCGCCACCTTGGACGGAATGCCCGGGCCGCGGTCGACGACCTCGAGCAGCGGCGGGCCGACCTCGGTGGCGTTGCGCGCGATCAGCATCACCCGCGCCGGCTCGCCCGGCAGACGGCCATAGCGCAGCGCGTTCTGCACCAGATTCCACACCACCTGCTGCAGATGTTGCGGATCGGCCAGCGCCTCGACCGTGCGCGGCTGGGTGATCGCGCGCAGGCTGTCGCTGCCGAGGTCGTTGGACTCGGCGTACTCCTCGATGAAGCCCAGCACCCAGTCGTTGAGGTCCATCGCCTCCGGGCGCGAGCGGTCGCGGCGCGACAGCTGCAGGATGTTCTCGATGATCTCGTTGAGCCGCGAGCAGTGGTTGTTGATGATCTCGATCATGCGCATGTCGCTTTCGGGAATCTGGTCCGATTCGGCCAGCAGCTGCGCGGAGTAGCGGATCGCGGCGAGGGGATTGCGGATCTCGTGCGCGATCGAAGCCGACAGCCGGCCCAGCGAGGTCAGCGTCAGTTCCTCGGCGCGGCGCGACACCAGCGAGGTGTCGTCGAGAAAGATCAGCACGTGCGCATCGTCATTGGCGGCGAGGCGGGTGAAGCGCGGCACCACTTCCGGCACGCCCTCGGCCAGCGCGACCGCGGTTTCGTCCGGCTTGCCGGTGGTGCGCCAGTGGTAGAGCCGACGCGACAGCTCCGGCGCCACCGTGCCGAGATCGCGGCGCTCGGCGGACGGGCTGCCCAGCAGCAGCCACGCCGACTCGTTGAACTGGTGGATGCGATTGCCTTCGTCGACCAGCAGCACGCCGGTCTTCATGCGGCGGATGATCATGTCGTTGACCTGGCCGAGGTTGGCCAGGTCCAGCCCGCGCTGTTCGGCCAGCGCTTCGGTCTCGCGCATCTGCGTGCCCAGCGCGAACGACAGCCAGGCGATGGCGAAATAGGCGATTCCGAACAGTCCCGATTCCAGCAGGTCGCGGTCGATGCCGTTGCCGGTGACGCTGTCGGCGAAGGTGTGCCCGAGCAGCGCCAGCGCGGCCAGCGCCGCGAAGAACATGCCCAGCCGCAACGGCAGCAGCAGCGCACCGGCGCCGACGCTGACGATCAGCATGGTGGCGATGCCGGTGCGCGCATCGTGCATCGACAGGATCGCCAGCAGCGCCGCCAGCACGTCGACGCTGAGCGCGATGGCGACGTTCAGCGAGAGCTTCGGCAGCCACTGCCGGGTCTGCGCCAGCGCGATCAACGCGAACAGCAGGTAGAGCATGGCGGTGACGCGCGCCAGCAGCGGCTGGCTCAGCACCACCCACTGCACGGCCAGCGGACTGAACGCCAGCCCGGTGTAGACCGTGGCCTGCAGGACGCGGAACAGGTTGAAGAAATACAACTCGCGGCGGACGGTTTCGCCGGCGGGGGCGGGGCGCGTGCGGGCACGGACTTGAGCGGCGGGCACGGAGGCGTTCCGGAAGGGCTGCAGCAGTATAGCGCGGGCCTTTCCATCGCGACCCCTATCCTCGACAATAGGCGATTGTTCCGCCCTTGCGGCACCGCGATGCCCGTCGCGGCCTCGCCGCCGCCGCGCGCGGTGCGCGCCCCTTTCCCGCATGCGAGGTCGAGCATGAACTTTCACGAATACCAGGCCAAAGAGCTGTTCGCCGAATACGGCATCGCCGTTCCGGCGGGCAAGGTCGCGGCGTCACCCGAGCAGGCGGTCGAGGCGGCGCGTGCGCTCGGCGGCGAGCACTGGATGGTCAAGGCGCAGATTCACGCCGGCGGCCGCGGCAAGGCCGGCGGCGTCAGGTTCTGCAAGAACCTCGACGAGGTCAGGGCTGCCGCGGCCGGCATGCTCGGCAAGTCGATGGTCACCTACCAGTCCGGCGGCCGTGCACTGCCGGTGGGTCTGGTGCTGGTGACCGAGGCCACCGATATCGCGCACGAGCTGTATCTGTCGGTCCTGGTCGATCGTGGCACCAAGGCGGTGGCGTTCATTGCCTCGGCGCGCGGCGGCGTCGACATCGAGCAGGTGGCCCGCGAGACCCCCGACGAGATCCACACCGTCGCCATCGATTACGTGCAGGGCCTGCAGCCCTACCAGTGCCGCAAGCTGGGCTTTGCCCTCGGCCTCAACGCCAGGCAGGTGGGCCAGCTGACCCGGATCATGAGCGGCCTGTTCCGGCTGTTCATGGAGCAGGACCTCGCGCTGATCGAGCTGAATCCGCTGGCGATCAACAGCGCCGGCGACCTGCTGGCGCTGGACGGCAAGGTCAACTCCGACGACAACGCCGAGTTCCGCCATCCGCGGCTTGCCGCGATGCGCGACGCGTCGCAGGAAGACCACGCCGAGGCGGTGGCGCAGGAGCACAACCTCAACTACGTGACCATGGACGGCAGCATCGGCTGCATGGTCAACGGCGCGGGCCTGGCGATGGCGACCATGGACGTGATCAAGCTGGCCGGCGCCGAACCCGCCAACTTTCTCGACGTCGGCGGCGGTGCCACCAAGGAGCGCGTCACCGAGGCGTTCAAGCTGATCCTCAGCTCCGACAAGGTGAAGGCGATCCTGGTCAACATCTTCGGCGGCATCGTGCGCTGCGACCTGATCGCCGAGGGCATCATCGGCGCGGTCAGGGAAGTGGGGCTGACGATACCCGTGGTGGTGCGCCTGCAGGGCACCAATGTCGAGCAGGGCCGTGCGCTGCTGGCGCAGTCGGGTCTCAAGATCACGCCCGCCGACGATCTCAACGATGCGGCCCGCAAGGCCGTGGCCGCCATCGCCTAAGGAGCTTTCGATGTCCGTGCTCGTCAACAGGAACACCACGGTGATCTGCCAGGGCTTCACCGGCCAGCAGGGCACCTTCCACTCGCAGCAGGCGCTCGACTATGGCACCCGGCTGGTCGGCGGGATCACGCCCGGCAAGGGCGGCAGCGAGCATCTCGGTCTGCCGGTGTTCAACACCGTGCAGGACGCGGTCGACGCCACCGGCGCCGATGCCAGCATGATCTTCGTGCCGCCGCCGTTTGCCGCCGACGCCATTCTCGAGGCGGCGGACGCCGGCGTGCGCGTGATCGTGACGATCACCGAGGGTATTCCGGTGCTGGACATGCTGCGCGTCAGGAACGCGCTCAGGTCCTACCCCGACAGCGTGCTGATCGGGCCCAACTGCCCGGGAATCATCACCCCGGGTGAATGCAAGATCGGCATCATGCCCGGCCACATCCATCGGCCGGGCACGGTCGGTATCGTCAGCCGCTCCGGCACCCTGACCTACGAGGCCGTGTTCCAGACCACCGAGGTCGGGCTCGGCCAGTCCACCTGCATCGGCATCGGCGGCGACCCGATCCAGGGCATGAACTTCATCGACTGTCTCAGACTCTTCCAGGCCGACCCGCAGACCGCGGGCATCATCATGGTCGGCGAGATCGGCGGCAGTGCCGAGGAAGAGGCGGCCGAATTCATCGCCGAACAGGTGACCAAGCCGGTGGTCGCCTTCATCGCCGGCGCTTCCGCTCCGGCGGGCAAGCGCATGGGCCACGCCGGCGCGATCATCTCCGGCGGCAAGGGCACGGCGGCGGCCAAGTTCGCCGCACTGGAGAAGGCCGGCGTCATCACGGTCAAGTCCCCGGC
The DNA here is from genome assembly GCA_021815695.1 of Pseudomonadota bacterium. Classification (GTDB taxonomy): domain Bacteria; phylum Pseudomonadota; class Gammaproteobacteria; order Xanthomonadales; family Rhodanobacteraceae; genus Metallibacterium. The sequence continues at coordinate 11,118 of JAKAZT010000006.1, read as the reverse complement.
CGATCTCGGCAAGACGCTGGCAGCGCGGATGCGCCAGTGAGCGCAGTATCCTGCACCGCTCGCGGCGCGGGGGCCTGAAGTGCGCAGGCCGCGGATTGCCGCGGCCTTGCCCGTTGTGGAGACGCCCGATGGCCGTGCTGCGCTTCGCGCTCGCCCAATATGATTTCGCGGTCGGCGCCGTGGCGGCCAACGCGGCGCGCATGCGCGCGCTGGCCGTCGAGGCGCGCGGGCGCTGGGGCGCGGCGCTGATCGCGTTTCCGGAGCTCGCGCTCTGCGGCTATCCGCCCGAGGATCTGCTGCTGCGCCCGAGCTTTCTCGAGGCCTGCGCCCGCGAGCTCGACGCACTGGCGGGCGGACTCGCAGGCATCGCGGCGGTGGTCGGCCATCCGCACGCGCTGGGCGAGGTCTACAACGCGCTCAGTCTGCTCGAGGGCGGTCGCGTTTCCTGCACCTATCACAAGCAGGTCCTGCCCAATTACACCGTGTTCGACGAGAAGCGCTACTTTCGCCCCGGCCACGGCACGCGCGTGGTGCCGATCCAGGGTGTGCGCATCGGTCTGCTGATCTGCGAGGACATCTGGCAGCCCGAGCCCGCCGCGCAGGCGGTTCGCGCCGGCGCCGAACTGCTGCTGGTGATCAACGCCTCGCCGTATGACGTGCAGCAGGCGTCGGCGCGCGAGCAGGTGCTGACGCAGCGCGCGCGCGAGAACGGCACCGCCATCGCCTATGTCAATCTGGTTGCGGGGCAGGATGACCTGCTGTTCGACGGCGGTTCGCTGCTGGTGCAGCCTGACGGCAGCATCGCGGCGCGCGCGCCTGCCTTCGTCGAGGCGCTGCTGGATTGCGTTTACGACGCCGATACGCGCTGCCTCGGCGCGATCGATTGGCCGGAGCCGGGCGCCACCGGCACCGTTGCCACGCTGTATGCCGGACTGGTGCGCGGCGTGCGCGACTACGTGCACAAGAACGGTTTTCGCAGCGTGCTGCTCGGGCTTTCCGGCGGCATCGATTCGGCACTGACGCTGGCGATCGCGGTCGACGCACTCGGTGCCGATCGTGTCCACGCGGTGATGCTGCCCTCGCGCCACACGTCCGCGCTGTCGCTGCGCGAAGCGCAGGCGCAGGCGCGCGGCCTGGGCGTCGATTATCGGGAGTTGCCGATCGAGCCGGCCTGCAGCGCGTTCAATGACGCACTGGCTCCGGCGTTCGCGGGCCGCGCGTCCGATGCGACCGAGGAAAACCTGCAGTCGCGCTGCCGTGGCGTGATGCTGATGGCGCTCAGCAACAAGTTCGGACACCTGCTGCTGAGCACCGGCAACAAGAGCGAGATGGCGGTCGGCTACGCCACGCTCTACGGCGACATGTGCGGGGCCTACGCGCCGCTGAAGGATGTCTACAAGACGCAGGTCTACCGCCTGGCGCGCTGGCGTAACGGCGCGGGATCCGGGACCCGGGACCCGGGACCCGCGGGTGTACAGGGCGAGGTGATTCCCGGCGCGGTGATCGAGCGCGCGCCTTCGGCGGAGCTGCGTGCCGACCAGACCGATCAGGATTCGCTGCCGCCGTACGACACGCTGGACGCGATTCTCGAGCGCTTCATCGAGGGGGAGCAGTCGCAGACCGAGATCGTCGCCGCCGGCTTCGACGCCGAAACCGTGCGTCACGTGGTGCGGCTGGTGCTGGCGAGCGAATTCAAGCGCCGGCAGTCGGCGCCGGGGCCGCGCGTCAGCCGGCGCGCCTTCGGTCGCGAGCGACGCTATCCGATCACTTCGGGCTGGCGTTAGTCGGACGGCTCGCGCGTCGCCCGATCCCGCGCATGGACCGCGCTTGCGAGGCCGCCGCCGGCGCCGATCGCTTCGGCGTCATTCCGGCTTGCGCCGGAACGACGAGGTTCGAAACTCCGTGCCGAGTCGCTGCAAACCATCCCCGGTGCGTGGCACCGGCCCGACTCGCCCCGCGTCCCGCTTTCGCTCAGCCGCCACCCATGAACGGGATCAGTTTCCAGAACCAGGCCGGACGCGATGGCCAGCCGGAGGGATCCTTGAGATACGGATGATCGGGATAATTGAGTTTCAGCACGCCGAGGCTGTCATTGGCCAGGGTGGTTTCGCCCAGTGCCCGGTAGGCCTTGACCATCACCGCCAGCGCATCGCCGGTCTGCGGCGCCTGCTGGTAATGCTCGATGATGTATTGCGCGCGATCCAGCGCCGCGACATAGACCTTGCGCCGCAGGTAGTACTCGGCGATGTTCAACTCGAACTGGGCCAGGCCATTGCGCAGCCAGATCATGCGCTGGCGCGCATCCGGCACATACTTGCTGTTCGGGTAGCGCTGCAGCAGCTGGCTGAAGTCGTCGAACGACTGCACCGCGTAGCCCTGATCGCGGCGTGAGCGGTCCTGGGCGAACAACTGCACCAGCATGCCGCCGCTGCGGTTGAAGTTGATCAGGCCGCGCAGATAGTAGGCGTAGTCGATGTGCCTGGCGGCCGGGTAGGTCTTGATGAAGCGGTTGATGGTCGAGTAGGCGTCGTCCGCCTTGTCGTCCTTGTACTGGGCATAGGCCAGTTCCAGCTGCGACTGCTCGGTATAGGGTCCGAACGGGAAGCGTGCGATCAGGCGCTCGTAAAGTTTTTCCGCGCCGCCATAATTGGACCGATGCAGGGCTGTCCGTGCCTGGCTGTAGAGTTGTTCGACCGTCATCTGGTCGGGGTTTTCGCGCTTGCCGCCAAACAGCGCGCAAGCCGGCAGCAGCAGCATCATGGCGAGGAGAGGTAGCAGCTTGGAAAGGCGCATCGATCGGGACCGTACGGCTGGCAAAGCCGGCATCATAGCGGAAAGGTGCATGTGCCCGGCGTTAAGCGCGGCAGCCGTTGCCGGGCGGTTGCAATGACCGTCAGCCGTCACGTCCGCTTGCCGCTGCAGTTCGCCGGACTGCGCCTCGATCAGGCGCTGGCCGAGCTGTTCCCGGACTACTCGCGCACGCGATTGACGACGTGGTTGCGTGCCGGCGCGGTGCGTGTCGACGGCGCGCTCGCCGCGCCGCGGCTGCGCGTGCGCGGTGGCGAACAGGTCAGCATCGAGGTGCCGCAGGAGCAGGCCGTGCCGCTGGCGCCGGAGCCGATCGCGCTGGATCTGCGCCACATCGATGACGACCTGCTGGTGCTGGTCAAGCCCGCAGGCCTGGTGGTGCATCCCGGCGCCGGCAATCCGGCCGGCACGCTGCAGAACGCGCTGCTGCATTTCGATCCCGGACTGGCCGCCCTGCCGCGTGCCGGCATCGTGCACCGGCTGGACAAGGACACCACGGGCCTGATGGTGGTGGCGCGCTCGCAGCGCGCGCATACCGCGCTGACGGCGATGATCGCCGCGCGCGAGATCAGCCGCCAGTACGCGGCGATCGTGCGCGGCGTGCTGATCGCCGGTGGCGAGGTGCGCGCCGCGATCGGGCGTCATCCGCAGGATCGTCAGCGCCAGGCGGTCCGCGAGGGCGGCGCCGGCAAGCCGGCGCTGACGCACTACCGCGTCCGCGAACGCTTTCGTGCCCATACCCTGCTGCAGTGCAATCTGGAGACCGGCCGCACCCATCAGATCCGTGTGCACATGGCGCATCTGGGCCATCCGCTGGTGGGTGATCCGCTGTATGGCGGCGGCCTGAGGCTGCCGCGCGGCGCCAGTCCGGCGCTGATCGCGGCGTTGCGCGCTTTTGGCCGCCAGGCCCTGCATGCCGAACGGCTGGCATTTGCCCATCCGTTCGGGGGCGAGCTTTTGCGGTTCGAGGCCGCGCCGGCCGCGGATTTTCTCGCACTGCTGGCAACCTTGCGCGCCGACGCGGCAGCCGATGTCGAGCGGGCTTGACCCGCTGGGTCTGCTGCGACCCGGGTGGCCGACGCCGCCGGGCATCCGCTGCGCGGTGACCACGCGCGCCACTCCGGGCGTTTCGCTGGGCCCCCATGCCCGGTGCAACCTCGGTCTGCGCAACGGCGAGCCTGCGGAAACGGTACGCGCCAATCGCGCGCTGCTGCGCGCCGCCCTGGTGTTGCCATGCGAGCCACTCTGGCTGCATCAGGTCCACGGCCGCGACGTGATCGACGCCGATGTGATCGAGGCCGGAGTCGAGCCCCGGGCCGATGCCGCAATCACGCGCGCGCCGGGACGCGTGCTGGCCGTGCTGACCGCCGATTGCCTGCCGGTGCTGGTTGCCGCTGCCGACGGCAGCGAGATCGCCGTCGCGCACGCCGGCTGGCGCGGACTGGCGGCCGGGGTTCTGGAGGCGACGGTCGCCGCGCTGCGCACGCCGCCGGCGCGGCTGCTGGCGTGGCTGGGGCCATGCATCGGCGCGGCTTCCTACGAAGTCGGTGTCGAGGTACGCGGAGCATTCGTCGACACGGATGCCGGTGCGGCCGGGGCGTTCACACCCGCGCGGCCCGGTCACTGGACCTGCGATCTGGCGGCATTGGCGCGGCGCCGGCTGCTCGCGTCCGGAGTGACGCGGATCTGCGGCGGCGATTTTGACACTCGCAGCGACCCGCGTTTTTATTCCCATCGTCGCGACCCAGCCGCCAGTGGCCGCTTCGCCAGCCTGATATGGCGCGATCGCGCGCGGCCTTGAATGCAAACGCCGGCAATGTGCCGGCGTTTGCGAAGCGCTGCCGCGTGAATTACTTGATCAGAAGATCCTTTTCCTTCTTGCCGGCCGCCAGTGCCTCGACGAACCAGCGCGGGCGCTTGCCGCGGCCGGACCAGGTCAGACCCGGATTGCCCGGATTGCGGTACTTGGGGGCGACGCTGCCCAGCTTGCGGCCGCGACGGCCGCCGCGGGCGGGAAACACGTCGTCCATGCTGAAGCCTTCCTTTTTCACCATCTGCTCGATGCGCGCGCGCAAGTCGGAGATTTTCTCCTTGGCCAGTTCGCCTTGGCGATTCTTGGCCTTTTCGATCAGGTCGAGCAACTGATTGTGGTTGAGGGTCTTCAAGTCGATAGCCATGAGTGTGCTCCAGTGGGGGGCTTGGGCAGTGGAATAAACACCGGCAGCGCAAGGGTTGCTGTGGCAGCCGTGGCACCATTCTGCCCCGGCAATGATCAAAAGAAAATCCCCCCATTGCCGGATACCGCCAAAAGTCATGCGTTTTTGGCGGGCAATGGCGACGGGTTTAACCCCGAGTCGACATGTTATTGCCGGCCGCGATCAGCGCAAGCAGGTCCTGACGGCTCAGCGCGCGGTTTTCGCTGTCGCCGCGCGCACGGTATTCGAAACTGCCGGCGGCCAGCCCGCGTTCGCTGACCACCACGCGATGCGGAATGCCGATCAGCTCGATATCCGCAAACATCGGTCCGGGGCGCAAGCCGCGATCATCGAGCACGGTCTCGATGCCGAGAGCGTTCAATTCGGCGTAGAGCGACTCCGCCGCGGCGGTGACGGCGGGGTCGGCCTTGGGATTGATCGGGCAGACGGCAACCTGCCAAGGCGCCATCGCCGGCGGCCAGAGGATGCCGGCCGCATCGTGGTTCTGCTCGATGGCCGCGGCGACGATGCGGCTGACGCCGATGCCGTAGCAGCCCATCAGCATCACCTGCGCCTGACCGGTCTCGTCGAGCACCACCGCGCCCATCGCCTGCGCGTAACTGCGGCCGAGCTGGAACACGTGGCCGACCTCGATGCCGCGGGCGATGGACAGCGTGCCGCGACCGTCGGGCGACGGGTCGCCGGCGACGACCTTGCGCAGATCGGCGATGCGCGTGATGCGCGCGTCGCGTTCCCAGTTGGCGCCGGTGCAATGAGTGCCTTCGGCATTGCCGCCACAGACGAAGTCGGCCAGCGCCGCCGCGCTGCGGTCGACGATCACCGGAATGCCTGCAGCCAGCCCGACCGGGCCGAGGAAGCCGGGTCGCGAACCAGTGGCAGCAGCGATCTCGGCCTCGCCGGCCAGTACCGACTCGCCCGGCAGTTCGTCCAGTTTGGCCGCCTTGATTTCGTTGATCTCGTGATCGCCGCGCACGCACAGCGCGACCAGGCCGTCGCGGCCGCGCACCAGCAGGGTCTTGACGCACCGCGCGGGCGCGACGCCGAGCAGACCGGCGACCTCGTCGATGGTTTTCTGCGTCGGCGTGGCGACCCGCGCCAGCGCGGCGGTGGGCGCAGGCCGCGGCTTGGCGGGGGCGAGTGCTTCGGCCAGCTCGACATTGGCGGCAAAATCCGATGCATCCGAAAACGCGATCGCATCCTCGCCGGAGTCGGCCAGCACATGGAACTCGTGGCTGGCGTTGCCGCCGATGGCGCCGGTATCGGCCTGCACCGCGCGAAAACGCAGGCCCAGCCGGCTGAAGACACGCGCATAGGCGTCGAACATGTTCCGGTATTCGCGCGCCAGACAGTCGGCGGTCAGATGAAACGAATAGGCGTCCTTCATCAGGAATTCGCGCGCCCGCATCACGCCGAAGCGCGGGCGGATCTCGTCGCGGAACTTGGTCTGGATCTGAAAGAACGTGACCGGCAACTGGCGATAGCTTTTCAGCTCGTGACGGGCGAAGTCGGTGATCACTTCCTCGTGCGTCGGGCCGTAGCAGTATTCATGCTCCTTGCTGTCCTTCAGCTTGAGCAGCAGGCCGCCGAATTTCGTCCAGCGTCCGGTTTCGTCCCAGAGTTCACGCGGCTGCACCGAGGGCATCAGCAGCTCGATCGCGCCGGCGCGCTGCATCTCCTCGCGCACCACCGCCTCGACCTTGCGCAGTACGCGCAGGCCCAGCGGCGTCCAGGTGAAGATGCCGGACGCCAGTTTGCGGATCATGCCCGCGCGCAGCATCAGCCGGTGGCTGACGATTTCGGCGTCAGAGGGGGTTTCCTTGACGGTGGCAAGGTGAAAACGGCTGAGTCGCATGGGGATATTCCGCGGTGTGAGGCGGAATTGTAATGGCGACTCGTGCGCCGGCGCGCGGCGCATGGCATCCGTGCAAAAAGGCCGCCCGCGCGGTCAGCCGCCGCAGTACTGCTGCAGTTGCTGCTGGGTGTTGACCATGTCCTGGGTACGCTGCTTCTCGGAAACCAGCTGCTTCTGCCCCTTGGCATTGTCCCGGGTCAGCGGCTGGCTGCCCTTGAGCAGCGTGTAATTCTGCCGCAACTGGGCGCAGAGCCTGGCGCGGTTCTCGGGGTTGTCCGCGACGGTTCGGGCGCTGGCGGGTGCTGCGCCTGCATCGGCGGGCGATGATGCCGCGGCAGCCGGGGATGCGGACGTCGCGGCCGCCGGCGCGGCGCCGCCGGTCAGCGACATGTGCATGTTTTTGTATTTCACCCCCTGCGGAGGCGGCACGTCGGAGTAATGCACCACGCCCTTGGCGTCGGTCCATTTGTAAACCTGGGCCGAGGCCAGCGGTGTGACCAGCAGCAGCGCGAGCAGGATGTAGGTACGGCGCATGGGAGCACTCCCGGGCAGGGCGGACGGCGCCGACTTTACCAGCGCCGCCAGCCGCGTGGTTGCGCGCCGAATCACGTCCTGCGGGCGGGCGGGTCGCGCGGCCTGCCGGGCCCGGCCACGCCACGACCTTGGTTTACACTCGGCGCAACGCCAGTCCGGGACGATCATGAACACTTCCTCCCCCACGCCGGTGCGCCCGCGGCGCGGCATTTACCTGCTGCCGAACCTGTTCACCACCGGTGCGCTGTTCGCGGGCTTCTACGCGATCATCGCCGCGATCGGCGGTCACTACAGCGACGCCGTGGTGGCGGTCTTCGTCGCCGGCGTGCTCGACGGGCTGGATGGCCGTGTGGCGCGTCTGACCGGCACGCAGAGCGAGTTCGGCGTGCAGTACGACTCGCTGTCGGACCTGATCAGCTTCGGTCTGGCGCCGTCGCTGGTGCTCTACACGTGGTCGCTGGCGCATCTCCAGGCCTACGGGCCGGTGTGGGGCAAGGTCGGCTGGACCGCGGCGTTCCTGTATGCCGCCTGCGCCGCGCTGCGACTGGCGCGCTTCAACACCCAGGTCGGCATGGCCGACAAGCGCTACTTCCAGGGCCTGGCCAGCCCGGCGGCGGCGGGGCTTGCGATGAGCTACGTCTGGGGCGCCGAGACGCTGGGCCTCGACGGCCGCGAACTGGTGTTCGTCACGCCGTTCATCGCCGTCTCGGCCGGATTGCTGATGGTCAGCCGCATCCGCTACTTCAGCTTCAAGAGCTGGCCGGTCAGCGAGCGCGTGTCGTTCGTGACGATCCTGACCGTGCTGCTGGTGCTGATCGGGCTGGCGCTGGATCCGCCGCGGGTGCTGTTTGGCATTGCCGTGCTGTATGTGCTGTCCGGGCCGGTGCTGACGCTGTGGGGACGTGCCGCTGCGCGCCGCCGCCAGCGGCGCCCGGCCGTGCCGCCGGTCGACTCGCCATGATCGCTGCCGGCGTACGTCGGCCTGATGCGGTCGCTCGCGATCGCATGCTGCGCGTGCTCGGCGTGGTGCCGATGGCGCTGCGCGGGTCGCGGCGTGCGCCGGCAGCGACCCCGGTGCTTGCGCCGGTCGCCGCCGCGATGCCGGTGCCGGCCGTCAGCGATGAGCGCATGGCCCTGCTGCTGTTGCTGCCGGCAGGAAGCGCCGCCGACGCGCGCCAGCAAGCTCTGCTGCGCGCGGTCGTCGCCTGCCTGCCGACCGCGCTGCAGCGGGCGCCGTGGCTGGAAGTCGATGTCGCCGTGCCGCCGCCGCGCGCGCGGGCCTATCTCGCTTTCGGCCAGGAAGCGCTGCAGGCCCTGGGCCGCGCGCTCAGCGCGGCCGAGCAGCAGACCACCTGCGTGCTCGGCGTCGAGGCGCCTGCGCTGCTGCTGGCCGAGCCGGCGCGCAAGCGCACCCTGTGGCGCGCGCTGAAAACCCTGCGTCATGCATTGGTGGAGGCCAACTGAGATGGTGGCCGTGGTCGCACCGCAGGCACCGCAGTTGCGGCCGATGCGCCGCGACGATCTCAACGCGGTCGCGCAGATCGAGGCGCGATCCTACGAGTTTCCCTGGACGACGGGCATCTTCCGCGACTGCCTCAATGCCGGCTACGCCTGCTGGGTGCTCGAGCAGCAGGGGCGCATGATCGGCTACGGCGTGCTGTCGGTCGCCGCCGAGGAGGCGCACGTGCTCAATGTCTGCGTCGCGCCGGCCGAGCAGGGCTGCGGCCACGGCCGGCGCCTGCTGCGGCGGCTGGTGGACCTGGCGCGCTGGCACGGCGCGCGACGGGTGTTTCTGGAAGTGCGTCCCAGCAACGTGCGTGCGGTCGCGATCTATCGTCGTGCCGGTTTCGTCGAGATCGGACGGCGACCCAACTACTACCCGGCGCGGCGTGCGCGCGAGGACGCCATCGTGATGGCGTTCGACCTGCTGCCGCTGGCCGACGGCGACGGCCCGCCCGAGGATTGACCGCAGGCAGACACGAGCGCGCGTGTGCCTGATGCGCGTTTCTAACCGCCCAGCCGCGCCGCCTGTTCGCTCAGCGCCGCGAGTTGCGCGCTCCAGTCGGCCAGGCGCTGACGCTCCTGTTCGACCACCGCCGCCGGCGCGTGGGCGACGAAGGTCGCACCGCCCAGCTTGGCCCGGCATTTGGCGATCTCGCCTTCGACACGCCTGATCTCCTTCGCCACCCGTGCCCGCTCGGCATCGAGGTCGATCAGCCCGGCGAGAGGGATCAGCAGTTTCGCGCCCTGGAACGAAGCCCCCGCGGCAGCCGGTGCCGGTTCGCCCGCACCCAGGTGACGGATCGAATCGATGCGGCACAGCGCGCACAGCATGGGTTCGATGTCGCCGAAAAGTTTCGGGTCGATCAACGCACCTTCGATCAGCAGCGGCACCTGGCGGCCGGGTGCCAGCCCGAGCTGGCTGCGGATGCTGCGCAGTTTCTCAACGGCCTCGATCAGAAACGTGATTCTGCCGGTCTCGAGGGTAGACGCGGTCGCATGGAAACGAGCCGGCTCGCCAACGCTCATTCCGGCGGAAGGTTCCGGCACCCCCGGGTAGGGGCGGGCGAGGATGCTGGACTGCGCAAGTCCCAGCCGCGGCGCGACTTCCTGCCAGATCGCTTCGGTAACGAATGGCGTGATCGGATGCAGTGCTCGCAGGAGCCCTTCGAGCAAGTAGAGCAGAGTGTGGCGCGTGGACTGCGCGGCTGTTTCATCGTCGCCATGGAGCGCCAGCTTGGCCAGCTCGACGAACCAGTCGCAGTAGTCGTTCCAGACGAACTGATAGAGGTGATGCGCGACGAGGTCGAATCGATAGTTGCGAAACTCTCTCGTGACAAGCTCCATCGTCCACCAGAAGCGCTGGTGGATCCATTTCTCGGCCAAGGTGATCCGCGTCGGCTCGCCCGCGGCGCTGAAGCCCTCGGTGTTCATCAGCACGAAGCGCGCGGCGTTCCACAGCTTGTTGCAGAAGTTCCTGTAGCCCTCGGCGCGCTTGAGGTCGAAGTTGATGGTGCGCCCGTGGGTGGCCAGCGCGGCGAAGGTGAAGCGCAGCGCGTCGGTGCCGACCGCCTGGATGCCCTCGGGATAATCCTTGCGGATGCGCTTTTCGACCCTGGCGCGCACCTGCGGGATCAGCAGGCTGGTGGTGGATTTTTTCACCAGCTCCTCGAGGCCGATGCCGTCGATCAGGTCCAGCGGATCGATGGTGTTGCCCTTGGACTTGGACATCTTCTGGCCTTCGGCGTCGCGCACGATGGCGTTGATGTAGACCTCGCGGAAGGGCACGCGGTCGGCCAATGCCTGTCGTTCCGGTGTGTACGTGCCATCCGGATTGCGGCCGACGAAATAGGTCGTCGCCATCACCATGCGCGCGACCCAGAAGAAGATGATGTCGAAGCCGGTGACCAGCACCGCGCTGGGCAGGAAGGTCTGGTCGCTGCGCCAGTCGGCGACCGGCTGGCCGTCGATCACGACGGGGCCGTCGGTCTTCGGCCAGCCCATCGTCGAGAACGGCCACAGCGCGGAGGAGAACCAGGTGTCGAGGACGTCGTCGTCCTGGCGCAGCGCGCCGACGGGTGGCGTCGCAGCGTGAGCGCGCGCGTCGGCCTCGTCCTCGCCCACGAAGATATCGCCGTTGGCGTCGTACCACGCCGGAATGCGGTGCCCCCACCAGAGCTGGCGGCTGATGCACCAGTCCTGGATGTT
>JAKAZT010000005.1:4182-40304 GCA_021815695.1 Pseudomonadota bacterium | reverse complement strand
CGCCAGCAGCTTGCGCTTGCTCATCACGGTGTAGCTGATGTTGCCGCGCGCGAACTCGATCTGCTGCGGCGTGCCGGGCGGCAGCCACAGGCCTTTTTCTCGCAGCGGCGCGGTCAGTTCGGCGTCGCGGGGCAGGTCGAGCTGCTGCAGGAACCAGTCGTAGAGCGGGCGGTGGTCCTCGAACTCCAGCGTGCACAGCGAGTGGGTGATGCCTTCGACCGCGTCCGACACGCAGTGCGCGTAGTCGTACATCGGGTAGATCGGCCAGGCGTCGCCGGTGTTCTGGTGCGCCACCTTGCGGATGCGGTAGATCGCCGGATCGCGCAGGTTGATGTTGCCCGCGGTCATGTCGATTTTCGCGCGCAGGGTTCGGCTGCCGTCGGCGAATTCGCCCGCGCGCATGCGCCGGAACAGGTCGAGGTTTTCCTCGACGCCGCGATTGCGGAACGGCGACTCGCGTCCGGGCGAAGTGAGCGTGCCGCGGTACTCGCGCACCTGCTCGGCGCTGAGGTCGTCGACGTAGGCCAGGCCCAGGCGGATCAGTTTCCCGGCGCCCAGGTAGAACACCTCGAAGTAGTCCGAGGCGTGGCGCAGGGTGTCCCACTCGAAACCCAGCCAGCGTACGTCGTCCTGGATCGACTGCACGTATTCGGGGTCTTCCTTGGCCGGGTTGGTGTCGTCGAAGCGCAGGTGGCAGCGGCCGCCGAACTCCGCCGCGATGCCGAAGTTCAGACAGATCGACTTGGCGTGGCCGAGATGCAGGTAGCCGTTGGGTTCGGGCGGAAAACGCGTGACGACCTGTCCGCCATGCTTGCCCGAGGCCCGGTCGGCCTGCACGATCTGGCGGATGAAGTGCTGCGTGACGGGCGTGTCCTGCGCCATGGCGATTTCTGCGTGAGGTCGAGCCGCGAAGTGTAGCGGCAGCCATGGCCGTCGCGGACTGGCTTGCCGTGCGCACCGCATCGGACTAGCGTCGCCGCATGCGTACCGTCTATCACGCCGAGTCGCTGGTCGATGCCCAGCTCGTCAAGGACGCGCTGGAGGCGGCGGGCATTCCGGCCTTCGTCAGCGGCGCCTATCTGATGGGCGGCATCGGCCAGTTGCCCGCGCGCGATCTGGTCACGGTGATGGTGCCCGACCCGGCCGTCGAGGAAGCGGCGCGCATCATCGCCGACACCCTGCCGGCGCCGGCGTCTCAAGCTGGTGCGGTTGCAGGGCGGGGACTCGATCCGCTGCCGACCTGAGTTACCTCGGGCTTTCGTTTTTTCGCTTGTGCCCTGTTTTGCTCGGGACTAGCATTTGCTGGCTGCTTATTACTCTGATCGAGTATAACTATGCCGGCTACCGATGCATCACTCTCGCTCGTTGCGCTGCGCGCACGCACCCGCGCGGTGATCCCCGATCTCGAATGGGAGGCGGAGCGCCCGTTGATCGAGGCCATCCGTCGCCTCAAGGTCGAGCGCCATGCGCTGATCCTGGCGCACAACTACATGACGCCGGCCATTTTCCACGGCGTTGCCGACATCACCGGCGATTCGCTGGCGCTGGCACGCGAGGCGGCGCGTGCCGAGGCTGATGTGCTGGTGGTGTGCGGCGTGCATTTCATGGCCGAGACGGCCAAGGTGCTCAACCCCGCGCGCACGGTGCTGATCCCGGATCCGCGAGCCGGCTGTTCGCTGGCCGAATCGATCACCGCCGCCGACGTGCGCGCGCTGCGCCGGCAGCACCCCGGCGTGCCGGTGGTGACCTACGTCAACACCTCGGCGGCGGTGAAGGCGGAGTCGGACATCTGCTGCACCTCGGGCAACGCGGTACGGGTAGTCGAGTCGCTGGGCGTGCCCAAGGTGATCTTTCTTCCCGACCGCTACCTGGGGCGCTACGTCGCCACGCAGACCGCGGTCGAGATCGTGCTCTGGCAGGGCGCCTGCGAGGTGCACGAGCGCTTCAGCGGCGCGCAGCTGCGCGGCCTGCGCGCCGAGCAGCCCGGCCTGCACGTGATCGCCCATCCCGAGTGCCCGCCGGACGTGCTCGCCGAGGCCGACTTCGTCGGCTCCACCCATGGCATGGTCGAGCACCTCGATCGCGCGCGGCCGGAGCGGGTGGCGCTGATCACCGAGTGCTCGATGAGCGCCAACGTCACCGTGCAGTTCCCCGACATCGAGTTCGTGCAGCCATGCAATCTGTGTCCGCACATGAAGCGCATCACCCTGACCAAGGTCCGCGATGCGTTGCAGTTCCTGCAGCACCCGGTCGAGGTGGACGCGGCGGTGGCCGACGGCGCGCGGCGCGCGGTGGAACGCATGCTGGCGGTGCACTGAGCGCGGCACCGCGCGGCCATCGCCGACACGTCCCGAGAGATCGATCCGATGACGACCGATGCCCTGTTCGATGTGCTGGTGGTCGGCTCCGGCGCCGCCGGGCTGGCGACCGCGCTGGCCGCTGCGCCACGGCGGGTGGCGGTGCTGACGCCGGGTCCGGAGCCGGCGGTTGACGGGGCCAGCCGCTGGGCGCAAGGCGGCATCGCCGCCGCGCTGGCCGCCGACGACAGCCCGCGACTGCACGCCGAGGACACACTGAGCGCCGGGGCGGGCTTGAATGATCCGGCGGCCGTCGCGCGTCTGACCGCGGCGGCACCCGGACTGATTGCCTGGTTGCAGACGCTGGGTGCGCGCTTCGACCGCGTCGGCGCAGCGCTCGCCCTGGGTCGCGAGGCCGCGCACCGTCGTGACCGCATCGTGCATGCGCAGGGCGACGCGACCGGTGCCGAAGTGATGCGGGCGCTGGCGGCTGCCGCCGCAGCGCGTCCGCATCTGACCTTCGCGTCCCGCCGCACCGCGTTTGCGCTCGCTCGCGACGGCGCCGGCCGCGTGGTCGGTGCCTGGGCGCAGGGCCCGGGCGGCAGCGAGCTGTGGCGCGCCCGCACGGTCGTGCTGGCCAGCGGTGGCTATGCCGGCCTGTATCGCTACACCACCAATCCGCCCGGCAGCGACGGCAGCGGCATCGCGCTGGCGCTGGCAGCCGGCGCGGCGCTCGCCGATCTCGAGTTCGTGCAATTCCATCCCACCGCGCTGGCCCCGCGCGACGGCGCGCACGGTCAGTTGCCGCTGCTGACCGAAGCCCTGCGTGGCGCCGGTGCGGTACTGCTCGACGCGCGTGGCAAGCGCTTCATGCCGGCCTTGCATGCCGATGCGGAGCTGGCGCCGCGCGATGTAGTGGCACGCGCGGTGTGGTGCGAGACGCTGCGTGGCGGCGCCTGGCTCGATGCCGCCGCTGCGATCGGTGCCGGCTTCCCGCAGCGCTTTCCGACCGTGTTCGTCGCCTGCATGGATCGCGGAATCGACCCGCGTGCGCAGCCGATCCCGGTGGTGCCGGCAGCGCATTACTGCATGGGCGGTGTGCGCACCGACGCCGCGGGTGCGACGTCGCTGCCGGGCCTGTATGCGGTCGGCGAGGCTGCTTGCAGCGGCGTCCATGGTGCCAACCGGCTGGCCAGCAACTCGCTGCTCGAAGGCCTGGCGCATGGCCGTGAGCTGGGCGCGGCGCTGGCGTCGCGATCGTTGCCCGAGCCGGGCGTGGCGTTGCCGCCGGAGCGGCGCTGGCAGCCGTCGCCGACCGGGCTGCGTCTGCGTCTTGGCGAGCTGCTTTGGCGCGACGCCGCGCTGCTGCGCAGCGACGACGGTCTGGCTCGCGCCGGAGCGGCGCTGGCGGCGCTCGCCGGCGAGGTTCCGGCGGCATCCCGCGAACGCGACGTGCTGGCACTGGCGGCGGCGATGCTGGCCGCGATGCGTGCGCGTCGACGCAGCATCGGCGCGCACTTTCGCGTTGACGCCGATACCGTCGCAGTGGCCTGAGCGGCCGCGCGCGACGATCTGCTAGTGTGGTGTCTCGGAAGTACGCGCCGGCGATTGCCGATGGATTTCGGTGCGAGACAAGGCGCGGCGAGGAGTCATAGCCCCGCTATGGCGACGAGGCGCAACGCCGTATCGTGCCGAAAGACGCGGGAAAGATGGATGCGTATTTCCGAGACACCGCACTAGCCTGCGCCGACCCTGCCCGCGCCTTGTGCGCCGATCGCCTGCGGAGACCGATGATGACCCTTCCCACCCTGGTGATCGGCGACAAGAATCTGTCCTCGTGGTCGCTGCGGCCCTGGCTGGCACTGCGTGTGTTCGGCGTCGATTTCGAGGAGCTGCGTCTGCCGCTGGACACGCCCGAGTTCCGTACCCGCATCGGCGAGTTCTCGCCCACCGGCAAGGTGCCCGCGCTGCTGCACGACGGTGTCGCGGTCTGGGAGTCGCTGGCGATCCTCGAGTACATCAACGAGACCTTCCTCGCTGGCCGCGGCTGGCCGCGCGAACGGGCGCCGCGCGCGCATGCGCGCGCCATCGCCGCCGAGATGCACGCCGGCTTCGCCGCGCTGCGCCGCGAGTTGCCGCTGAATCTGCAGCGCCGCGGCGCGCCGGCGACGCCGGGTCCCGAGGCGGCGCGCGACATCACCCGCGTGCAGCAGTTGTGGCGCGACGCGCGCGGGCGCTTCGGCACGGGCGGACCGTTCCTGTTTGGCGGCTTCGGTCTGGCGGACGCGATGTACGCACCGGTGGCGCTGCGCTTCGTCGCTTACGGCATTGCCCTGACCGCAGAGGCACAGGCTTACGTCGAGGCGATCACCGCGCTGCCGGCGGTCATCGAATGGCGGGCTGCGGCCGAGGCCGAGCGCGCGCGTGGCTGAAGCATGCCGCGCGAACTCGCGATGCCGCCCGGGCACCGGGGCGCGGGCAGGGCTCCCGGCGGTCGGTGGCGGCCCCGATCGTTCCGGGCTGCTCATTCGTCGGGGAATCGCCGTTGCATGAGCTGACTGCCTTCGTTCGCGACGTGCCCGATTTCCCGAGGCCCGGCGTGATGTTCAGGGACCTCGCACCGCTGCTGGCGGATGCCCGCGCGTTTGGCCTGTGCATCGGCGCGCTGGCGGCGCCCTGGCGCGGCGAGGGCGTCGGCGCGGTCTGCGGCATCGAGGCGCGCGGCTTCGCGCTGGGTGGAGCGCTGGCGCATGCACTGGGCGCCGGATTCGTGCCGTTGCGCAAGGCCGGCAAGCTGCCCGGCGCACGCGTCGGCGTGGACTACGTGCTGGAGTATGGCGTCGACCGGCTGGAGGCGCACGTCGATGCGCTGACGCCCGGCACGCGCGCGCTGATCGTCGATGACGTACTGGCCACCGGCGGCACCTTGCAGGCCGCGCAGCGTCTGGTCGAGCATCTCGGCGCCGAGATCGTCGGCGCGGCGGTGGTGCTGGAGATCGGCGCGCTGGGCGGGCGCGCGCGCTGGGTTGCCGCCGCGCCGCTGGTGACGCTGCTGCGCTACTGACCCGGCGTGGCGCCGTCGGGCACGAACGCCAGCGCCGCCGAGTTGAGGCAGTAGCGCAGGCCGGTCGGCGGCGGCCCGTCGGGGAACACGTGACCGAGATGGCCATCGCAGCGGCGGCAGCGGATCTCGGTGCGGCGCATGCCCAGGCTGTCGTCGGCGATCTCGCGGAGGTGATCGGGATCGCAGGGCGTGTCGAAGCTGGGCCAGCCGGTGCCGGAGTCGAACTTGGCGCCGGCACGAAACAGCGGCAGTCCGCACAGGCGGCAGGCGTAATGGCCCGGCGCTTTCTGCAGCAGCAGGACACCGCAGAACGGACGCTCGGTGCCGTGCTCGAGCAGGATGCGGCGTTCCTCGGGGCTGAGCCGCTGCGCCAGCCGCTCGCGCTCGACGGCGGACAGCGGCCCGAGGTCATGGCCGGAACGCGAACGTAGGGTCGTGTCGGTGCTCATGGTCGCTCCGGGTCAGGTCCTGCCGTGCCGGCCCTTCAGCCGCTCACCGAAATATTCGCGCAGCTTCTCGACCTTGGGCGTCGAGATCGCGGCGATGTAGGGTTGCTGCGGGTTGCGTGCGGCATAGTCCTGGTGATCAGGTTCGGCCGTATAGAAGGCTGTCAGCGGCTCGACGACGGTGACGATCGGCGCTGTAAACACACCCGCGGCGTCGAGCTGGCGGATATAGGCTTCGGCGACCTTCCGCTGGGCGTTGTCGCCGGGGAAGATCGCCGAGCGGTACTGGCTGCCGACATCGTGGCCCTGGCGGTCGCGCTGGGTCGGATCGTGGGCGATGGCGAAGAACACCTTGAGCAGTTGTCCGTAGCTCAGCCGGCGCGGATCGAAGCGCACCTGCACGGCCTCGGCGTGGCCGCTGCGCCCGGCGCAGACGGTGCGGTAATCGGCGTCCTCGGCACGGCCGCCGGCGTAGCCGGACGTTACCTCGAACACGCCGTCGAGTTCGCGCAGCACGGCTTCCACGCACCAGAAGCAGCCGCCCGCCAGCACCGCGGTCTGCGGACCGGCATCTCCGGCAGCGAGGTCGCACGACGGATCGGGAAAACGGTCGGGCGGCACGGTCAGGCTGGCGCCACGCAGATCACAGCTGGCATTCATCGGGGTCTCCATGCAGCACCGCGCACGCTGCGACCGGGCGGGTGGTCCTGTGAGGGTGGGTTGTCGCGTGCCGATTGCAAGCCGCGTCGTCTGCTCAGTCCGCGTATCGACGCCGCAGGCGCCCGAGCAGCGCATCGAGCGACAGCGCGCCCGGTCCCCAGGCGATCACGGCCAGCAGCATCATCGCCCACACCTTGTGGTCATTGAAGCCGTCGCCGATCAGGCCGGTCCAGAAGCCGTGCGGCCACAGGTCGGGGTAGGAGATCACGGCGATGATGTTGTAGACGAACAGGAACAGCGCGGTCAGGCGGCCGGCGAGGCCGACGACCAGCAGCCACGGCGTGATCAGCTCGATCCAGGTGCCGAGGAAGGCGGCGACATCGCCCGACAGCAGCGGCACGTGATACTCGTTGTTGAACAGGTATTGCGTGCCGTAGGGGTCCTCGATCTTGACCACGCCGGCGCGCCAGAACGCCAGCGCCACCCAGGCACGAAACAGCAGCAGGGCCAGCGGGCCGAGCCGGGCCAGCGCGGCGGCGAAGTCGTCGTGGAAGGCGAAGCCGCGTTTCATCAGCGAGTTCATGGCGTACATTCCCCGGTTTGCGTGAAAGCCACGACCAGGCCCTGTGCGATCAGGCTCCGCAGGCAGGCGGCAAGGTCGAAATGCGCATCGGCGGCGAGTGCGTCGGCGTGCGCCGCATCGAGATCGCGTCCGCCGGCAAGCGCCGCGATGCAGGCGTGACTGGCCGCATCCGTCGCTGCCAGGGCCACGTCGCTGCCGTCGCGCCACAGTACGACCTGCTCGCCGCGACCTTCGAGTTGCAGACGCCCGCTCGCGGGCGCGGTGGCGTAGCGCCAGATCGTCAGCACCGGGTACGCGCTGGCCAGCAGGCGCAGGCTCGGGTGCAGAATCAGCCGCACCGGTCCGCCAGCGTCGAGCGCGACCGGAGCGACCGCGTCGAGGGGTGTCGCATCGGCCGCCAGGGCGGCCTCCTGGCGCAGCCATTCCAGATGCGCCACGTCGGGCAGATAGGCGAGCGCCGCAGCCTCCGGCATCGCGGCCAGAAATTCCGCGAAGGCGCCGCCGAAGTCCTGCAGATTGCCGTGCGTCGAAGGATGCAGCAGGCGATAGCGCGCCGCCGCGGCCTCGAAGAAATCCTCGCCGACCAGCGCCAGCACTGCCGGATAGGTTCCACGCAGGGCGTCGATCTGCGTGCCGGCACTGGTGTTGGCGTACACCTGCAGCCGCGCGGCCGGTGCGAGGCCCGCGCCGACCACCCAGCGCGCGGCGTCGTCGCCGCGGCCGAGCACGGCATCGGCGAAGCCGCGTTGCAGCTCACGCAGCGCGGGTGCGGCGGACATCGAGCAGAGCCTCGGCACGACCGGCTTCGGCCAGCAGCACCTCGAGTTCGGGAAGATCCTGATCCCATTCGATCAGGGTGGGCACCGGACCGAACCGGTCCAGCGCCTCGCCGTAGAGTGCCCAGACCGCGGCATCCACCGGCCGGCTGTGGCTGTCGATCAGCAGCGGTACCGCGAGGTCGCTCTTGCGGGTAAAGCCGGCCAGATGGATCTCGCGCACCGCGGCGACCGGCATCGCGCGCAGGTAGGCATGCGCGTCGAAGCCGTGATTGACGCTGTTGACATGGACGTTGTTGACGTCGAGCAGCAGGCCGCAACCGGCGCGGCGCACCAGTTCGGCGACGAACTCCCACTCGCTCATTTCCGCATTCCGGAATGTCAGATAGCTGGACACGTTCTCGACCAGGAACTCGCGGCCCAGCGCGTCCTGCACCTGCTGCACGCGCGATACCATCAGGTCCAGCGCCTCGGTCGTGAACGGCAGCGGCAGCAGATCGTTGAGGTGGATGCCGCCGATCGCGCCCCAGCAGATGTGGTCGGAGACCAGAGCCGGCTGGTAGCGCCGCACCAGGGCGCGCAGCGTCAGCAGGTGATCGCCGTCGAGCGCATCGGCCGAGCCCAGCGACAGGCCGACGCCGTGCAGGCTCAAGGGATAGTCGGCGCGCACGCGTTCAAGCGCGTCATGGATCGCGCCGCCGGCACCGAAGAAATTCTCGCTGTGCATTTCGAACCACGGCACGCGCGGACGTTCGGCGAGTACCCGCGGCAGGTGGGGCGCGCGCAGGCCGATCCCGGCCGCAGCCGGGATCGGTCGCGCCGCGGGTGTGCTCGCGTCGTGCATGGCGGTGCTGCTCAGCCCTTCTGCGCCGGCGCGAGCTTGCCGCCATCGATTTTTTCGCACAGACCCTTGGGCACGGCGATGAAGGCATTGGGATCGCGCGCCATCTTGTCCTGGCCCGCACAGGAGTGCCCGATCGTGTGGCAGTCGTTCTTGTGCGCGGCGTTGATGCCGTAGCACTTCTCGACCGCCATCTTGTCGGCAGCGTGCGCCGGCGTGGTGGAAGCAAGGCCGAGCGCGCCCACGGCGATGGCGCTGAACAGGGCATTCTTGAGCAGGTTCTGGGTATTCATGGGTCAGTCTCCGTAGGTGACCGGGTTCGTCCCGGCGCTGAACAAGACCCGGGCATGCGGAAATACCTTTCAGAATTTCTTGCGGCGGTGACGGCGCGTCGCCGCGTGCCCGCATGCGGCATTGCGCGAGACGCGTCCGCAGGCGGTATGCCGCGGTGCTCAGCGCGGCGCGATGTCCAGCTGTTCGACGTATACCAGCTCGCAGGCGCCGGCACCGGTGTCGTCGCGGGTCAGCGAGGTGCGCCAGACGAAGCCGTCGGCGCGCTGCGCATCGACCAGATAGCCGTCCAGGGTGATCACGTCGCCGACGCGCACGTGCCTGAGTTCGCGCTGCACCTGGTCGTCCGCGGGGATCAGATGCATGTTGGCGCTCTCGGTTTCGATCGCGCGGCGCGCAATCGGGAACCGGCGCACGCTCCAGTAGTAGAAGCGATGGGCCTGACTGATCCGGATGTGGTCGAGGACTGCGCTGTCCGACATCTGCTGCCAGCCCAGCGCGAGATCGGTCGGTGCCAGATCGGCGCCGGCATCGAAGTGGTAGTCCGCGCGGGCCAGCACGCGGGCGCTGAGATCGAAGCGCGCCCGCGGCGTCAGCGTGTAGCCGTGGTAGGCAGGCAGCGACAGCGGACCGTCCGGTGGCCGCTGCCGTGGTGCATCGGCGACCAGCTCGCCGGCCGGATGCTGCAGCGGGCGCGATCGCCACCACGAGAGGCCACCCCAGACGCCCGGCAGCAACAGCAGGATCAGCAGCAGACGCGAGCGGCTCATGCCCGCATTCTGCCGGCGGCGGTCACTCAGGCAAAGTCGGCCGCCAGCGCAACGCGTGTGTCGGCGTCCAGCGCGACGCGCGCGTCGTAGCCCGGATGATCCACCGCCAGCGTCACGACCGCACCGGACTTCCACGCGTCGATCATCGCCGGAGCCAGCTCGAAGCGCAGGAAGTGCACCGCCGAGGTCTTGCTTTCGTTGCTGCGTTCGAGATCCTCGTCGGCGATCGCACGGACCGCGGCGTGGCCGGAGACGGTGAGCTGGATCACGTGCTCGATGCCGCGCAACGCCGACAGCGCGCGCTGGCGCTCGTCGATGTCGGGATACTCGATCAGCAGCGTGGCCTTGAGGTTCTGCCCATCCGGGATCAGCGGATTGTAGGCCTCGAGCTCGTCGGCGATTCCCTCCGGCTCGAAGATGCGTTCGACGCGCAACATCTCCTGGACCTGGTACTGGACGGTCAGGCGATCCTCGAACAGCAGCGTCATGTGCTCGCCAAGATGCACCGTGCGACGCTTCTTGTGCGCCATCACGCGGGCGCGAAAATCCTTGCGCTGGCGCGCGTAGGACTCGAGGGTCAGCAACTGGTCGCTGGCGAGTTTGTGCATGGCCGACTCCGCGGACGCTGTCGCCCGCACGGGGAAAATCAATCCGGACCGGCGGGCCGGCCGCATCCGCAAGCTTCCACTGCGACCACTGTCCAGGCCGGAGTGGTGATGTCTCAGATACCGTAAGCGCGTCGCAGCAGGCTGAGCGGATGCTCGGCGACGGGTGCATCGCCGAGGCCGTGGGCGATGTGCGCACCGGCCATCGGACAGTCGCTGGTGAAGTGCGCGGGTTCCTCCTGGCGTACGCGCGCTTCCACCGGCCTGGCGATCTTGCGCGAGATCGGGTAGGTCGCGGTCTTGACGCCGTAGGTGCCGTCGTGGCCCGAGCAGCGTTCGATGGTGGCGATCTCGGTGCCCGGGATCAGCGCCAGGATCTCGCGCGTCTTCGGGCCGATGTTCTGCACGCGCTGGTGACAGGCCACCTGCCAGGCGATCTTGCCCAGCGGGTTGCGGAAGTCGGTGCGCAGCCTGCCGGCGCGATGGCGTTCCATCAGATACTCGAACGGATCGTAGAAATGCCGCTTGACCAGCAGCACGTCGGCGTCGTCAGGAAACATCAGCGGCAGCTCCTGCTTGAACATCAACACGCAGGAGGGGATCGCGGCGGTGAGGTCGTAACCCTCGCGCACCGCGGCGGCCAGGACGGGGATGTTCTGCTCCTTGTACTTCGCCACGCTGTCGAGGTCGCCCAGCTCCAGCTTGGGCATGCCGCAGCAGACCTCGCGCGCGACCAGCTTGTTCGGCACGCCGTTGTGCTGCAGCACCGCGTGCAGGTCCTCGACCACAGCGGGCTCGGACACGTTGCAGTAGCAGGTGGCGAAGATCGCCAGCTTGCCGCGCGTACGTCCGGCCGGAACGGCATCGCCCGCCGCGTCGGCGCGCCTGAGCCGCTTGCGCGCGGTGTCGCTGTGGTAGGTCGGCACGCGCGCGTCGGGATGCACGCCCAGCGTCTTGTCGAGCAGCTTGCGCGCCGTCGGATTGCGGTTGGCGGCGTTGATGACATCGACCACGACGGGAATCGATGCAAGTCGCCCCATCGCCGTGGTGCTGGACAGTACCCGTGCCTTGAACGGTGCGCCCTCGGCGCGGAACGACTGTGCCTTGGCACGCAGCATCAGGTGCGGAAAGTCCACGTTCCACGCATGCGGCGGCACATACGGGCACTTGGTCTGATAGCACAGGTCGCACAGATAGCAGTGTTCGACGACCTTGGCGTAGTCGGATCTGGCCACGCCGTCGACTTCCATGGTGCTGGATTCGTCAATCAGGTCGAACAGGGTGGGGAAGGCATGACACAGGCTCACGCAGCGGCGACAGCCATGGCAGATGTCGAACACGCGTTCAAGCTCGTTTTCGAGAGCCTCCTGGTCGTAGAAACCCGGCTCGGTCCAGCCCAGCGGGTGGCGCGTCGGCGCCTCCAGATTGCCCTCGCGGGACAGGGTGCGGGTGTCCGTCATCGTGAGGATTCCTGCAAACAGTGTTCAGCGGCGGCCGGTCTGATTCGGCAGGGGCCAGCCGATGATTGCGGGTCGCGTGTCCCCGGGACCGCCGGAACAGGCGCATCGCCGCCGGAGCAGGCGCGAGATCCCCGCTCCGGCGGTGTCGCCCGGTATACACGCAAGCCGGTTTACTTGACCTCGTCCAGTGCGCGCTGGAAACGATTGGCGTGCGAGCGCTCGGCCTTGGCCAGCGTCTCGAACCAGTCGGCAATCTCGTCGAAGCCCTCGCTGCGCGCGGCCTTGGCCATGCCCGGGTACATGTCGGTGTACTCGTGCGTCTCGCCGGCGATGGCGCTCTTGAGGTTGTCGCCGGTGGCGCCGAACGGCAGGCCGGTGGCCGGATCGCCGCATTGCTCGAGGTACTCGAGATGGCCGTGGGCATGGCCGGTCTCGCCCTCGGCGGTGGAGCGGAACACCGCGGCGACGTCGTTGTAGCCCTCGACGTCGGCCTTCTGGGCGAAATACAGGTAGCGCCGATTGGCCTGCGACTCGCCGGCAAACGCGTACTTCAGATTCTCTTCGGTCTTGGAGCCCTTGAGCTTGCTCATGGTGTTACCTCGTGGCGGCAGATGGTCCTGATCGATGCGGCCGATCAAGCCCGTGGAATGTAACGCCGCCGTGGCGGAGTGGGAAATCAACTGCGGCAATGGCCGCGATAGGGGCTGCCTATGCCCCGGTCCGTCGCGGTCGCCGTGACCGTGGCGTTTCCGCAGCGACCCGCAGCAGCGCCGGCGGCAGCTCGCGGAAGCTGGCGGCGAAGCGCTTCAGGAATGCGCTCATCGCCGAGCTCCTGCGCCAGGCCATGGCGATGCGGCGGCTGGGCGGCGTGCCGCGGAACGGTATCAGATGGACGTTGCCGGTCTGTGCCACCGGCGGGTGCACCGCCAGTATCGGCAGCAGGGTGACGCCGACATTGGCGGCGACCATCTGGCGCAGGGTTTCCAGGCTGGTGGCGCGGAAGCCGGTCTTTTCGCCGGCACCGGCCAGTCGGCAGACCTCCAGCGCCTGATCGCGCAGGCAATGGCCGTCCTCCAGCAGCATCAGGTTCTGGTCGGCCAGGTCCGTCAACCGCAGCTCCTTCCTGTGCGCCAGCGGATGGCCATCCGGAGTGGCCAGGACGAAGGGTTCTTCGAACAGGAACTCGGCGTGCAGCGAATCGTCGTGCAGCGGCAGGGCGAGAATGCCGGCGTCCAGCTGCCCTTCGCGCAGCCGCCTCAGCACGGCCTCGGTCTTGTCCTCGGTCAGCAGCAGCTCCAGGCGCGGAAACCGCTCGCGCAGCTGCGGCACGACGTGCGGCAGCAGATAAGGCCCGAGAGTCGGGAAGATGCCCAGCCGCAGCGTGCCCGATTCCGGATCGAGAGTACGCCGCGCGATCGCGCGGATCTGCTCGATCTCGTTGAGCACCTCGCGCGCGCGCAGGGCGATCTCGCGCCCGCATTCGGTCAGCAGCACCTTGCGCGGCGTGCGTTCGACCAGGGCGACGCCCAGTTCGTCCTCGATCTTGCGGATCTGCGTCGACAGCGTCGGCTGGCTGACGAAGCAGGCAGTGGCGGCGCGCCCGAAATGGCGGTGCTCGGCGAGGGCGACGAAATAGCGCAGATCACGCAGATTCATGGCAGTCGATTCACGGTGGCTATCGTTTGCATCCTAACAATCGCCGGAGCCGATGGAAACGCATGCCGTGGCAACGCCGCCGGATCTGCATCGCCCGCGGTCGGCCCCGTTACCATCCGCGGTTGCCGATCCTTCCGCGCAGGCCTCCGTGATGACCGACGTGCGCACCCTGCTCACCGCCGCGACGCAGGCGCTGGCGGGCCCTGATGCCCGTCGCGAGGCCGAACTGCTGCTCGTGCACGCGCTGCGTCAGCCGCGCGCCTGGTTGTATGCACATGCCGGCGATCCGGTGGATTCCACGGCGTCCGCCGCCCTGCATTCGCTGCTGCAGCGTCGCGCGGCGGGTGAACCGCTGGCCTACCTGACCGGCACGCGCGCCTTCTGGACGCTGGATCTCGAGGTAAGCCCGGCGGTCCTGATTCCGCGATCCGAGACCGAATGCCTGGTCGAACTGGCGTTGCAGCGGCTGCCCGAAGACAAGGCGATGCGGGTGGCAGACCTGGGCACCGGCAGCGGCGCGATCGCGTTGGCGCTCGCTCGCGAACGGCCGTTCGTGCAGGTGCTGGCCACCGACACCAGCGCCGCCGCGCTGGCGGTGGCGCGCGGCAATGCCGAGCGGCTGGGCATGGACAACATCGGCTTTGCCCGCGGTGACTGGTGTGCAGCGCTGGGGGCAGCCGCGTTCGATCTGATCGTGTCGAACCCGCCGTACATCGCCGCAGACGACCCGCATCTCGCGATCGGCGATCTGCGCTTCGAACCGACCGCGGCGCTGGTCGCCGGCGACGACGGCCTGGACGCCATCCGCATCATCGTGCGCGACGCGATCCGGCATCTGCGCCCCGACGGCTGGCTGCTGCTCGAGCACGGATGGGAGCAGGGGCCTGCCGTGCGCGACCTGCTGGCGGCCGCGGGCTTCGTGCAGATCGCCGGCGAACGCGACCTCGAGGATCGCGAACGTGTCAGTCTGGGCCGGCGTCCGCGGTGAGAGTGCCGAAGTTTGCCGCGCCGAGCCATAATGGACCCGTTCGCGGCGGGGGCGGGTGCCGCGCGCGCAGCAGCCGTCCCGCCGCACGGGAGGATGTGATGAGGAAGATCGCATGCAGCATGGCCGGCTTCGCGCTGGCCGTCGCGGGTGTGGCCATGGCGCAGACGCCGGTTGCCGAAAAGCTCAGCTATCCGGCGGCCGAACGCGCGGTGACGGTGGACACCTATGGCACGGTCAAGGTACCGGCGCCGTATCAATGGATGGAACACCTCGACAGTCCGGCGGTGACGCAGTGGGTCGCCGCCGAGAACGCGCTGACGGCACGCTATCTCGCCAGCATTCCGCTGCGCACATGGATCAAGCAGCGGCTGACGACGCTGTGGAACTACCCCAAGGTCGGCGTGCCGACGCTGAATGGCGGCAAGCTGTTCTACGCCAAGAACAGTGGTCTGCAGAACCAGTCGGTGCTGTACGTGCAGGACGGTCTCGACGGCAAGCCGCGCGAGCTGCTCGATCCCAACACGCTGTCGAAGGATGGTTCGATCGCCCTGCTCGACGATCAGCCCTCGCCCGACGGCCGCTATCTCGCCTACGGCCTGTCGCAGGGCGGTTCCGACTGGGAAACGCTGCACGTGCGCGATGTCGCCAGCGGCAAGGATCTGGCCGACGACGTGCGCTGGGTGAAGTTCTCCGGCATCGCCTGGACCCGGGACGACAAGGGCTTTTTCTACTCGCGCTACCCCGAGCCGCCGAAGGGCCGGGCGATCAGCGACCGTGTACGCGACCAGGCGCTGTACTACCACGTGCTCGGCACGCCGCAGTCGGCCGACCGCAAAATCTACGCACGTCCGGACCTGCCCGAGTGGATCATCGGCGGCAGCGTGAGTCATGACGGCCGCTATCTGTTCGTGTATCTGGTCAACGGCACCTCGACCCGCAACGAGCTCTACGTCGCCGATCTCGGCGACCCCGCGCACCCCGATGTCGGCGCGCCACTGAAGCCGTTGTTCACCGGCAACGATGCCGGCTACACGCCGGTCGGCAATCTCGGAGACACCGTTTACATGCTGACCACGCGCGCCGCGCCGCGCGGCCGGATCGTCGCGTTCAAGCTCGATCAGCCGGCTCCGGCGCACTGGCGCAGCGTGGTGCCGCAGGGCAGGGACGTCATCCAGGGTGCGCTGCTGGCCGGCGGCGACGTGGTCGTCGAGCGTCTGGTCGATGTCAAGAGCGAAGTCAGCCTGTACACGCCCGATGGCAAGCTCAAGGGCGTGCTGCCGCTGCCGGGCATCGGTTCGGTCGGCGGGCTGTCGGGGCAGGCCGACTCGCCGCAACTGTTCTACGCGTTCACCTCGTTCCTGTATCCCACCAGTATCTACCGCTATGACGTGGCGACCGCCGGCAACCATGTGTTCTTCAAGCCGCAGTTGTCGTTTGATCCGTCCCGGTTCGAGACGCGCCAGGTGTTCTACCGCTCCAAGGACGGCACGCGCATTCCGATGTTCATCACCGCGCGCAAGGGCCTGAAGTTCGATGGCAGGAATCCGACCCTGCTCTATGCCTACGGCGGCTTCGACATCAGCGTCACTCCCGGCTACAGCCCGATGATCCCGGTCTGGCTGGAGATGGGCGGTGTCTACGCGGTGGCCAATCTGCGTGGCGGCGGCGAGTACGGCGAGGCCTGGCACCATGCCGGCATGCTCGGCAGAAAGCAGAACGTGTTCGACGATTTCGCCTGGGCGGCCAAATACCTGGTCCGCGAGAAGATCACCTCGACGCCGCATCTGGGCATCGAGGGCTATTCGAACGGCGGCCTGCTGGTCGGCGCCAGCATCACCGAGCATCCGCACCTGTTCGGCGCGGCCTACGCCGGTGCCGGCGTGCTCGACATGCTGCGTTACGAGAAATTCTCCGGCGGCGCCCTCTGGGAGCCGGAATACGGCGACCCCAACAATCCCCGGGCCTTCCAGTGGCTGATCAAGTACTCGCCGCTGCAGAACGTGCGCGCCGGCGTCTGCTACCCGCCGACCATCATCAGTACCGCGGATCACGATGATCGCGTCGTGCCCAGCCACTCGTACAAGTTCACGGCGGCGATGCAGCACGCGCAGGGTTGCGCCAACCCGATCCTGATCCGGGTCGAGACGCAGACCAGCCACGGCTACATGCCGACCGACAAGCGCATCCAGCAAAGCGCCGACATCGCGGCCTTCATGGCCTGGAATCTCGGCATCAGGAAGTCCCCGGACGACTTGCCGCAAGCAGCGCCCGGGCGCTGACCGTCCGCAGCCGGCAAAGCGCCCGCGTCGATCGGCGCGGGCGTTTTCTCGGGTCGAACCGCTGCCGAAGTCATCGGGTTGCGGTCCGGTCGCGGCGGTCATCCCGTGGCGAGCAGGAAGTCCGTGTACTGGAAACGGTCCTCGCGGCGGACGCTGATGCCGCGCTCGAGGCGCAGCGGCGCCGTGAACGACGGCCCGGCATGGCTCAGCGTGTGGAACTCGCCATGCTCGCCGCAAGGATCGCAGCCGGCCGGCAGCGAGTCGAGCAGATCGGCGTCGAACTCGCGGCCGGCGAAATCGGCAGCGAGCCGGGTGGTATCGACGCAGGTCAGCACGGCGCGGTGGCCGGCTGCGACGAAACGGCGGGCGAGATCGGCGGTGTCCTCGCCCCACAGCGGAAACACGCCGTGCCAGCCGCAGCGCTGCAGCAGCGCCTCGCGCCAGGCGCGCACGTCGGCGAGGAACAGGTCGCCGAAGGCGATCCGTTCGAGCCCGGGCCAGCGCTCGCGCGCAGCCGCCAGCGAAGCGGTAAACGCTGTCTCGTAGCTGGCGTTGGATGCCGGCCAGTCCAGTTGCGATTCGATCAGCGGCAGTCCCAGCGCACGCGCCTGCGCCTGCAGCACGTCGCGGCGGATGCCGTGCATGGCAACGCGGTCGAATTGCCGCGTGACCGTGGTCAGCAGACCGACGACGCGCCAGCGCGGGTCGGCAGTCAGTCGATCCAGCGCCATCAGGCAGTCCTTGCCGCCGCTCCAGGCGATCAGCACGTCGTGTCGCGTGTCCACGGGTGTCCTTGTGCAACCGCTGCCGGTGCGTGCGGGGTCATGTGCATGAGCCCGGGTCGCTCAGGCGACTCGCGTGCGTTCCAGCAGGCGTTCGATGCCGGCCGCCGGCATCGGGTGTGCGAACAGATAGCCCTGGCCTTCGCCGCAGCCTGCGTCCAGCAGGAACTGGCGCTGGGCTTCGGTCTCAATGCCTTCGGCGATCGGCTGCAGATTGAGGCTGGCGGCCAGCGCCAGGATCGCGCGGGTGATCGCGACGTCGTTGCCGTCGTGCGGAATGCCGGCAACGAAGGATTGGTCGATCTTGATGTAGCGGATCGCCGGCAGTTTGAGGTAGGCCAGCGACGAATAGCCGGTGCCGAAGTCGTCCACGGCCACGCCGACGCCGAGCGCGTGCAGGGCGTCCAGCGTCTGCTGGGTGCGCTCGCCGATGCGCAGGATGGCGCTCTCGGTGATCTCGATCATCAGCGTCGCCGGCGGGCAGCGGTGCTTTTCCAGCGCCGCCTGTACGCGCTCGGCGAAGCGCGGGTGGCGCAGATGGCTGGCCGAGATGTTGACCGCGATGCGAATTGGCGGCAGACCGGCGTCGAGCCAGGCACGGCTCTGGCGACAGGCCTCGTCCAGCACCCATTCGCCGATGGTGCGGATCAGGCCGAGATTCTCGGCCAGCGGGATGAATTCGGATGGCGCGATCGAGCCGCGCTCGGCATTCTGCCAACGCAGCAACGCCTCGACCGCGACCACGCGGCGGTCATCCAGACGCACGCTGGGCTGGTAGGCCAGGCGGAATTCGCCGCGTGCCAGCGCCTGGCGCAGCTCGCCGGCGAGGGTCAGGCGAGTGCGCGCCGGGGCATGCATCACCGGTGCGTAGTAGCGGAAGCTGTTGCGTTCGTCGGCCTTGGCGGCATACATCGCCGCATCGGCATTGGCGATCAGCGTCGGCACGTCCTCGCCGTCGCGCGGGAAACTGGCGATGCCGATGCTGGCGGAAAGAAACACTTCATGCTCCAGCATCGGGTAGGGCTCGCCCAGCGTCAGCAGCAGGTTGCGCGCGACCTGGGTCGACTCCTCGCGGTCGTGCACCGGATCGAGCAGGATGGTGAACTCGTCACCGCCGATGCGGCCGGCGAAATCGCCTTCGCGCAACTGGCTGTTGATGCGCTCGGCGACCATCGCCAGCAGGCGGTCGCCGAAGGCGTGACCGTAGCTGTCGTTGACCGCCTTGAATCCGTCCAGATCGACGAACAGCAGGGACAGCTGGCTGCCGCTGCGCGCCGCGCCGGCGATGGTCTCGCTGGCGCGCTGCTCGAAAGACTGCCGATTGGCCAGTCCCGTCAGGGCGTCGTGATGCGCGAGGTGTTCGAGGTGCTGCTGATAGCGGCGCCGCTCGGAGATGTCGCTGAACACCGCGACATAGCGTTGCACGATGCCGTTGCGGTCGCGGATGGCGCTGATGCTCAGCCATTCGGGGTAGCGTTCGCCATCGCGGCGCAGGCTCCAGACTTCCCCGCGCCAGTGGCCGTTGCGCTCCACCGTTTCCCACAGGTCAGCCGGCAGCGGACGCCCGTCCTCGAGACAGCGCGAGGCGGTGAAGTCGAGGCCGACCGTTTCGCCGTTGCCGTAGCCGGTAATGCTGCGGCAGGCCGCGTTGATCGCCAGCACGCGATGCGCGCTGTCGGCAATGATCACGCCCTCGGCGATCGTGCCCAGTGCCTCGGCTGCGCTCCGGCGTTCCTGCTCCATGCGCAGGCGTTCGCTGAGGTCGTGGATGACCGCCATGCGCACCGCGGCGTCCGAAAGGCCGGCGCCACTGCTGTGCACTTCGACCGGTACCGCATTGCCGTGCGCATCGAGCATGATCCGCTCGGCGCCATCCACAGGACCGTCCGGCAGTGCAGCGTGGGTGCTGGCGGCCGTCGGCTGCGCGAACAGCCCGGCGAAATCCCGGCCCAGCAGCCGATCCTGGGGGAAGCCGGTCAGCGTGATCGCGGCGCGGTTGGCTTCGACGATGCGACCGCTTTGCTCGTCCACCACCAGGATCGCGTCTTCGGCGCCCTCGAGCAGGGTGCGGTAACGCTCGTCGGAGCTGCGAATGCCGGCCAGGGTGCGGCGCGCGAAATACAACCAGATCAGCACGACCAGGCCGGACGCGGCGACGACGGTCCAGAACAGGATGTTGGCCAGCCAGGCGGCGCCCAGTGCGATGCTGCGCGAGAAGACGTTGGTCAGCGGACTGACGGTGTCGTTGATGGCGAGGATGCGCTGCGCTTCATGGTCGAGCACGGCGCGCGAGGGCTGCGGCTGGGCGTATTCGCGCTGCAGGCGCTCAGCGATGGTGCCGAGTTCGGCCAGATAGGGATCGGTTGCGCGCCAGCTCTGCAGGGCGTCGCGGACAAAGAGCGCGTTCGGAAAATAGTGAATGATGAACATCGTCCCCGGAATGGCGGGCTTGAGGAAATCACCTTCGGCAAAGGCGTCCCTCGCAAGCGCGTAATCGGGATTGGCCGTCATCAGCGTATCGCGGGCTTCGCGATCCATGGTGACAATCACCATGCGGTGATGGAACTGCGTCAGCGCGGACGGATCACCGCTGACTGCATAGGCATACAGATCCAGCGTCGCCTGTTTCTGCGTCTTGGACCAGATGCTTTCGGCATTGAGGATGCCGGCGACGGCGACCTGCAACTGCAGCGCAAGCCAGGTCAGCAGCAGCACGAACCCCACGATGGCGGTGAGGCCATAAACGAGTGGCCGCAGGCGCTTCGCGAGATCCGAAGACAGAAGACTGCTGCGCATCTCCCGCACGGCGGTGGCTCCCGGTCAGATCGCGGCGGCGGACGATTCCACCCGCCGCCGCAATTCGGTCGCCATGCGCGGCTCAGGCCGCCACGGAGACTGGCTTGCGCTCTACGCGCGCATGCTCGTAGCAATGATCAAGGCTCGCACGCATGTATGTGTAGGATTTGACAACGCACTGGCGCAGGTGCTCCACATCGCCCGGCGCCGGGTCATTTCCCTTGAGCGTGCAGACAATGTCAAGCGCCTCCCAGGGATGGGAATCGTCATAGTCGGCATGCAAGGTCAGCCAGCGCATGGCCTTGGCGCGCACGCGGGCGTCAAAGCCGTAGGCATAGATGTCGTCCTGGGTCACCAGGACGGCGCCTTCACCGGTGGTTCCCTCGACGGCGAAGTTGGTGGCGATGATGCCGGCGGCGAGGCTGTCGTTGTGACAGACCTGCCAGCACCAGTGGCTGAGCAGCTGGGTTTCCGGCGCGACTGCGCCACGCATCACTTCGGCACGCGGCACGCCCGCCGCATCCGCCCAGTCCAGCCAGTAATCGGCATGATTCTGCTCGATGCGGATATTGCGCACCAGCCAGCGCCGGGCCAATGTCTCCCCGCGGCTGCGACCGTAATGGGTCTTCAACAGGCTCATGGCCATGTAGCGGGGGAACTGCTCGATCACCGGCCAGATGCCGGCCATGAAATTGCGCATGGAAGCGGGATCGAGGCGGCCTTCGCGCATGTCGGGCCAAAGCGGGTGTGCGAGCACCTCGCGCTTGACCACATCGCTCGATTGCATCAGATCCTGTGCCCATTGTGGATAGCTGGCGGGATCTTTCAAGGCTCCGGTACGGACGAAATCACGACTCATGACGGGTTCTCCAGGGGTGGCCCGGAGTCGTGATAACACAATTGTGAAAGATTGTGTCGAGACGGCCTGGACGCTTGTGCAAGACGTAATCCGCGCCGCCAAGACAGCAGCACGGAGCACGGTGCGCCACGGCGCCTGCCGCGCGCGACGGCAGGGCGCTTATGCCACCTGCCGCGACGAGCGCTTGCGGTCGTTCTCGGTGAGGTGCTTCTTGCGCAGGCGCACGGCCTTGGGCGTGACCTCGACCAGCTCGTCGTCCTCGATGAACTCCAGCGCCTGCTCCAGCGACATCTTTACCGGCGGCGTCAGCGACACGTTCTCGTCCTTGCCGGCGGCGCGGATGTTGGTCATCTGCTTCTCGCGCAGCGCGTTCACCGTCAGGTCGTTGTCCTTGGCGTGGATGCCCACCAGCTGACCCTCGTAGATATCTTCGCCGGCGCCGATCAGCAGGCGGCCGCGCTCCTGCAGGCTCATCAGCGCGTAGGGCGGCGCGCGGCCGGTGCCGTTGGAGATCATCACGCCGTTGGGGCGCTTGGCGATCGCGCCTTCGCTGCGCGGGCCGTAGTGGTCGAAGACATGGAACAGCAGGCCGGTGCCGGCGGTGATGGTGCGGAACTCGGTCTGGAAGCCGATCAGACCGCGCGCCGGAATGATGTAGTCGAGGCGCACGCGGCCGCGCCCGTCGGGTTCCATGTTCTTGAGCTGGCCGCGGCGGCTGCCGAGGCGCTCCATCACGCCGCCCTGATACTGCTCTTCCATGTCGACCACCAACTGTTCGAACGGCTCGTGCAGCACGCCGTCGACGTCCTTGACGATGACCTCGGGGCGCGACACCGCCAGCTCGTAACCCTCGCGGCGCATGGTCTCGATCAGCACCGACAGATGCAGCTCGCCGCGACCGGAAACGCGGAACTTGTCCGGATCCTCGGTTTCCTCGACGCGCAGGGCGACGTTGTGCAGGATTTCGCGCATCAGGCGGTCGCGGATCTGGCGGCTGGTGAGGAACCGGCCGGCCTTGCCGGCGAACGGCGAATTGTTGACCTGGAACGTCATGCTGATGGTGGGCTCGTCCACCGTCATCACCGGCAGGCCTTCGGGCGCGGACGGATCGCACAGGGTGTCGGAGATGGTCAGCCCTTCGACGCCGGAGATGGCGACGATGTCGCCGGCTTCGGCGGTGGGCACCTCGCGGCGCTCGAGGCCCATGAAGCCCAGCACCTGCAGCACGCGACCCGGGCGCTTCCTGCCGTCCTTGTCGACGGCCGCGATCGGCATGTTGGTGCGCACGCTGCCGCGCTCGATGCGGCCGATGCCGATCAGGCCGACGTAGCTCGAGTAGTCGAGCTGGCTGATGCGCATCTGGAACGGACCGTCGGGGTCGACCTGCGGCGGCTTCACATGCTGCATGATCGCCTCGTACAGCGGCGTCATGTCGCCGTCGCGCACGTCGGCGTTCAGTCCGGCGTAACCGTGCAGGGCGGAAGCGTAGACCACCGGGAAATCGAGCTGCTCGTTGGTGGCGCCGAGGCGGTCGAACAGGTCGAAGGTGGCGTTGAGCACCCAGTCCGGCCGCGCGCCGGGGCGGTCGACCTTGTTGATCACCACGATCGGCCTGAAGCCCATCTGGAATGCTTTCTGGGTGACGAAGCGCGTCTGCGGCATCGGCCCGTCCATCGCGTCGACCAGGAGCAGTACCGAGTCGACCATGCTCAGCACGCGCTCGACCTCGCCGCCGAAGTCGGCATGGCCCGGGGTGTCGACGATGTTGATGCGGTTGCCGCGCCAGGTGATCGCGGTGTTCTTGGCCAGAATGGTGATGCCGCGTTCCTTTTCCTGGTCGTTGGAATCCATCACCCGATCGGGCACGATCGTGCGTGCGCTGAGCGTGCCCGACTGCTTGAGCAACTGGTCCACCAGCGTGGTCTTGCCGTGGTCGACGTGGGCCACGATGGCGATGTTGCGCAGGTTTTCGATCGACATGCGGCGTCGCCCGGCTTTGCATCCGGGCGCCTGACAATGGAGTGGACTGCCGAGTATAGCGGGGCGCGGCGCCCGGCGGCCACGGCCTCGCTGAACGAGCCTCGCTCGCGCAGCAGCCGTCCGGGGCGCAACAGAGGCTGGTGACGCTCACTCCGAGTTGTTCCCAGCGCAGCAGTCGGGGTGCGCGACGCCGGTCGGGTATTGCTGCTCCGGCAGCGGGCCCGCGTGCACCGGCCGCTGACGCCGGAACTGCTAGATTCCGTTCAAGAGGCGCAGTTTCATGAGGCGCATGGCGATTTCGCTCGCCTTGGCACTGACGCGACCGCCGGGGGCACGGCCATGGATTTTCTGATCTGCCCGGTGCGCGAGACCGTACATCGCCAGAACGACGATCTGCTCAGCGCAGGGCTCGGCCTCGCAGGTCTGCGCGGCGCGCCGGCCGCGTTCGCGGACCCCGCGCAGCCGACACCGGCGGAGCTGCGCCGGCGAGCGATCCAGATGAGCTGGAAAGGCATCGCCGATCTCGGCCCGCTGGGCGGATACGGCAGCGTCTACGGTGCCGTGACCGGGGTGCCGGGGCGCGAGTACCACGCCCTGGCGCGCATTCCCGGCGCGCGCGCTCCGCATCGCGTGCTGGTGCAGGTGCCGGACGCCTTCGACGCCACGGCGCGCTGTCTGGTGGTCACGGCTTCGTCCGGCTCGCGCGGCGTCTACGGCGCGATCGCGCTGGCCGGCGCCTGGGGCCTGCCGCGCGGCTGCGCGGTGGCCTGCACCGACAAGGGCACCGGCAGCGACTACTTCGATACCACCGACGCAACCGGCGTCACGCTGGACGGCACCCGCACCAAGGCCGGAGCGGCGCAGCTCGCGTTCGAGCCCGGACACCATGACGCGGACGCCGGTATCGCGATCAAGCACGCCCATTGCGGCGACAACCCCGAGGCCGACTGGGGCCGTGACGTGCTGCAGACCGTGGCCTTCGGTCTGGCCATGCTCGATCGCGCCTTCCCGGCGCAGGCGCCGTTCACGGCCGCGAACACGCGCATCATCGCCACCGGCCTGTCCAACGGCGGCGGTGCCGTGCTGCAGGCGGCGGGACTCGACGACGCGCACGTGCTCGATGCGGTGGTGGCGCTGGAACCCAATGTCAACACGCCCGGTCAAGGCCGCGCGCTCTACGACTACGCGACCGAGGCGGCGTGGCTGATGCCCTGTGCGCTGGCCGCGGCGCGCTTCAACGCCACGCCGCTGGCACGGCTGCCGGACGGCACGCTGCCGCCGGCCACGCTCGCGCGCTGCGCCACCCTGCGTGCCGCGGGTACGGTCCGCGGCGACACGCTCGCGGCGCAGGCGGGGCAGGCGCTGGCCATGCTGCACGCCTCGGGCTGGACGGATGACGCGATCGCCACCGCGGCGAGTTCGGTGGCGTTTGACCTCTGGCGCGCCATCGCGGTGACCTACGCCTCCTCGTACCTGCGCGCCGGCGTCGGCGCCATGCCCTGCGGCTACGGTTTTGCACTCGCCGTGCCACCCAACGAAAACGCGGCCACGGTGCGCGCGGCGTGGTGGGCCGAGGCCGCCGGCATCGCGCCCGGCTCGGGTGTAGTCATCCGCGATTCGCTCGCGTCCGGCGCGGATCCGGCCGCCCCCGGCCTGCGCTGCCTGCGCGAGCTGTGGACCGGTGACGGCGCCGATGTCCGCCGTCTGCACGCGTCGGTCGCCGCGACCGCGGTGCGTCTGCCGCGCCGCGACCTGCCGATCTGGGTGATCCACGGCGCCGCCGACGGCCTGCTGCCGCCGGCGTTCGGCTCGCAGCCCTATGTCGCCTGGCTGCGCGCCGAGGGACGCCATCCGCTGGCCTGGTGGGTGCCGTATGCCCAGCACTTCGACGCGTTCCTGCCGCTGCCCGGTTTCGGCGACCGTCACGTGCCGCTGCTGCCCTACGGCTATCGTGCGCTGGATCAGGTGTACGACCACCTGCTGAGCGGCAAGCCGCTGACCCAGCCCGCGCAACCGCACACGCTGCCGCGCGGGCCCGGGTCGCTCAGCCGCAAAAACCTGGGCTGGCCGGTGGCCGGCTGACAGCGGCGCGACTTGCGGCTACCGTGCGCGTTTCCATTCGCCACGGAACGCCCGCATGACCCTCACCGCCACCTTCAACACCGCCCGCGGCCCGATCCGGCTGCGCCTGTTCGCCGATCAGGCACCGGTCACCGTGGCCAGCTTCGTCAATCTGGTGCGACGCGGTTACTACAACGGCCTCACGTTCCATCGCGTGATCCCCGATTTCATGATCCAGGGCGGCTGTCCCGATGGCGACGGACGTGGCGGCCCCGGCTACCGCTTCGAGAACGAATGCCGCAAGGACCTCGGCCACGATCGCCCGGGCGTTCTGTCGATGGCCAACGCCGGGCCCGGCACCAACGGCAGCCAGTTCTTCATCACCCACGGTGCCACGCCGTGGCTGGACGGCAAGCACACCGTATTCGGCGCGGTGGTCGGCGCCGCCGATCAGGCGGTGGTGGACGCCATCCGTGGCGGCGACCGCATCGAATCCGTCACCGTGGACGGCGACGCGGATGCGCTGCTGGCCGCACAGGCCGCGCGCGTCGCCGAGTGGAACGCGGTACTCGACGCGCGCGGCTGATCTCGGCTGTGCCATCCGGTGCGCGATGCGCGGCGCGCCGGCAATGCGTGCCTCGGATCCAGCCGTCGGCGCGCAGCCTGCCGCGAACGGTCGCAGCGGGTGTCGCATCGCGATCTGACGCCACGGATGCGCGCAAGCTGCGTGATAACATTCGCCTTTTCCATCGTGCGAGGGTTCCCGATGCTCAAGCTCGCCCAGCGCATGAGCCGCGCCAAGCCCAGCGCGATCATGGTGATCGCGGACAAGGCCAGGAAACTCAAGGCCGAAGGCCGCGACATCGTCAACTTCTCGATCGGCGTGCCCAATTTCCTGCCCGGGCCGCACGTCTACGAGGCCGCGCGCAAGGCGCTGGATGCCGACACCGGCCAGTACGGCTCCAATCGCGGCCGCGACGATCTGCTCGACGCCTTCATCGCGCACCTGGCGCGCGCCGGCCTGCCCGGCTACCAGCGCGAGAACATCGCGGTCGGCGTCGGCGCCAAGCAGGTGATCTACAACCTGGCCGAGGCGCTGCTGGACGAAGGCGACGAGATCGCCTTCCCCACGCCGTACTGGACCAGCTATCTCGACATCGCGGACATCGTCGGCGCCAGGGTCAGGCTGCTGCCGTGCCCGCCGTCGCAGCACTACAAGCTGACGCCGGACCAGCTCGACGCCGCGATCACGCCGGCGACCCGGGTGTTCCTGTTCAACAATCCGTCCAATCCGACCGGGATGGTCTACACGCGCGAGGAAATCGCCGCGCTGGCCTCGGTGCTGGCGCGCAAGCCGGACACCTGGATCATCACCGACGACATCTATCACCGCATGGTGTTCGACGGCCTGGGCTACCACAACTTCGTGCATTCGCGGCCGGAGTTGCGTGAGCGCACGATCTTCATCGACTCGCTGTCGAAGACCTACGGCATGCCCGGCTGGCGCGTCGGCTTCATGGCCGGGCCGGCCGCGGTGGCCAAGGCCGTGGTCACGCTCAACTCCAACCACATCACCAACATCCCCGAGATCACCACCGCCGCGGCGGTCGCCGCGTTCAGCGGTCCGCAGGATGTGACCGAGCGCCAGTGCGCCGATTTCGCGCAGCGCCGCGATCGCGTGGTGGCGGCCCTGACGGCGATCCCGGGCGTATCCTGCCCGCGACCGCAGGGTGCGTTCTATGCGTTCCCCGACATCTCATCCGCGTTCGGCAAGCGGCACGGCGGCACGCGCATCGGCAATGACGTCGATTTTTGCGCGGCCTTGCTGGAGTCGAAGGGCGTGGCCTGCGTGCCCGGTTCGGCGTTCGGCGAACCGCGCGCACTGCGCATCTCCTACACCTGCCCGTTGCCGCAGCTTGATGCGGGGCTGAAGCGGATTACCGAGTTTTTTGCCGAGTTGCAGTGAGGACGGAACCCGATATCCCGGGACCCGGAAAGGCAGAGATCACGAACTGATGACGAGCGACTTCGACATCAATCCAGACGCCACGCAACGCCGATCCGCGATTCGCGCGAAGACTGCAGATGCCCGCACCGGATCGCGTCCCGAGTGTCGTTCCCGCACGAGTTCGACCCGCCGAGCGGATTAAGGATCGGCAAGTTTGCCCAGCGCACGTGGCGCACTGAGCCACGGGCGCCTGAATCCGGGTCCCGAATCTCTCCCCGCCTCACCCCATGGAGTCCCCACGATGAAATCTCCCATCCGCGTTGCCGTCACCGGCGCAGCCGGCCAGATCGGCTATGCCCTGCTGTTTCGCATCGCCTCCGGCGAGATGCTCGGTCCCGACCAGCCGGTGATCCTGCACCTGCTCGAGATCACGCCGGCATTGCCGGCTCTGAACGGCGTGGCGATGGAACTCGACGACTGCGCATTCCCGCTGCTGCGCGGCATCGTCGCCACCGACGACGTCAACGTGGCCTTCAAGGATGTCGGCTACGCACTGCTGGTCGGCGCGCGTCCGCGCGGACCGGGCATGGAGCGCAAGGATCTGCTCGAGGCCAACGGCGCGATCTTCGCGCCGCAGGGCCGTGCGCTGAATGCGCACGCGCGGCGCGACGTCAAGGTGCTGGTGGTCGGCAATCCGGCCAACACCAATGCCCTGATCGCGCAGTCCAACGCGCCGGATCTCGATCCGAAGTGCTTCACCGCGATGGTGCGCCTCGACCACAACCGCGCGCTGTCGCAGCTGGCCGGGAAGACCGGTGCGCACAGCACCGACGTCAAGCGTGCCATCATCTGGGGCAATCACAGCTCGACCCAGTACCCCGACATCCACCACGCCACGGTCAAGGGCCAGCCGGCGCTGTCGCTGGTTGATCCGGTCTGGTACGAGAAGGACTTCATTCCGACCGTGCAGCAGCGCGGCGCGGCCATCATCAAGGCGCGCGGCGCGTCGTCGGCCGCCTCGGCGGCAACGGCGGCGATCGACCACATGCGCAGCTGGGCGCTGGGTACCACGGACGGCGACTGGGTGTCGATGGGCATTCCTTCCGACGGCAGCTACGGCATCGCGCCCGGCGTGATCTACGGCTATCCCGTCACCTGCAGGAACGGTCAGTACGCGATCGTGCAGGGCCTCGCGATCAATGACTTCTCGCGAGCGCGCATGGACGCGACCGACAGGGAACTGCGCGAGGAGCGCGCCGGCGTCGAGCATCTGTTCGCCGCGCGCTGAATCCGCTGTTTGCATGGGCGGGTACCAAGGGCGGCCTCGGCCGCCCTTGTCTTGTGGGCACCTGCGGTTTCGGCCGTCCTTGTCATGCGGGCGTTCGCGCGGCTCAGGCCGCGCTTGCCGGACATTCGCGACGATGTGCCGCTTCGACCATGGTCGCACCGCGTGCGCAGCGCACCTGCACTAGGCTGGTCAGCAGCTGATGGCGGAGCGGCCGCGATGCGCTACGAGGACCTGTATCGCCGTTCGATCGAGCAGCCCGAGGCGTTCTGGGCCGAGGAGGCGCGCGCGATCCACTGGCACCGGCCGCCCGCGCGCATTCTCGACGATGCCGAACCGCCGTTTCGCGCCTGGTTCGCCGGTGGCGAAACCAACCTCTGCTACAACGCCGTCGATCGCCACCTGGCCGCGCGCCCGGACCAGCCGGCGCTGGTGGCGATCTCGACCGAGACCGGCGTCACCCGCAGCGTCACCTATCGCGAGCTGCACCGCGAGGTGAATGCCTTTGCGGCAGCGCTGCTGGAGCTGGGCGTCGGTCGCGGCGACCGCGTGGTGATCTACATGCCGAACATGGCCGAGGCGGTGTTCGCCATGCTGGCCTGCGCGCGCATCGGCGCGATCCACTCGGTGGTGTTCGGCGGCTTTGCCGCGCACAACCTCGCGCTGCGCATCGATGACGCGCAGCCCAGGCTGCTGATCGCCGCCGATGCCGGCATGCGTGCCGGCAAGGTGATCCGCTACAAGCCACTGGTGGACGAGGCCTGCGCGCAGGCGCGCACGCCGCCGCCGAAGGTGCTGCTGGTGCGCCGCGGCCTCGACCCCGATCCGGCGATGATCACCGGCCGCGACATCGACTACGCGCCGCTGCGCGAGAAGCATCGCGACGCCGAGGTGCCGGTGGCGTGGCTGGAGTCGAACGCGCCGAGCTATCTGCTCTACACCTCGGGGACCACCGGCAAACCCAAGGGTGTGCAGCGTGACGTCGGCGGCTACGCGGTGGCGCTGGCGCTGTCGATGCGCACGGTGTTCGACGTCGGTCCGGGGCAGGTGATGTTCTCGACCTCCGACGTCGGCTGGGCGGTGGGCCACAGCTACAACGTCTACGGCCCGCTGATCGTCGGTGCCACCAGCCTGCTGTACGAGGGCTTGCCGACGCATCCCGATCCCGGGATCTGGTGGCAGCTCTGCGCCGAGTACGGCGTGCGCACGATGTTCTCCTCGCCGACCGCGATCCGGGTGCTGAAAAAACAGGACCCGGCCTGGCTGAAAAGGCACGATCTGTCGCAGCTCAAGTGGCTGTTCCTGGCCGGCGAACCACTGGACGAGCCCACCGCGACGTGGATCAGCGAGGGTCTCGGAAAGCCGGTGATCGACAACTACTGGCAGACCGAGACCGGCTGGCCGGTGCTGTGTCTGCAGCCGGGGCTGGACCTCAAGCCGGTCAGGTTCGGCTCGCCCGGCCTGCCCAATTTCGGTTACCGGCTGCGGGTGATCAACGAGATCACCGGCGACGAGGCCGGTCCCGACGAGAAGGGCGTGCTGGTGATCCAGCCGCCGCTGCCGCCGGGCTGCCTGACCACGATCTGGGGCGACGACGCGCGTTTTCTCAAAAGCTATTTCAGCCACTTCAAGGAGCTGCTGTACAGCTCGCTGGACTGGGCCATCCGCGATCGTGACGGCTATTTTTTCATCCTCGGGCGCACCGACGATGTGATCAACGTGGCCGGGCACCGGCTCGGCACGCGCGAGATCGAGGAAGCGGTGTCCACGCATCCGGCGGTGGCCGAGGTCGCGGTAATCGGTGCCGCCGACGAGATCAAGGGCCAGGTGCCGGTAGTGTTCGCGACGCTGCGCAACGCGGCGGCGGATGCCGTCGCGCGCGAAGCCGCCGCCGCCGGCATGGTCGAGCGCGTCACGTCGATGCTGGGCGGCGTCGCCCGGCCGGCGCGGGTGTACGTGGTCAACGCGTTGCCGAAGACGCGCTCGGGCAAGCTGGTGCGGCGTTCGCTGCTGGCGCTGACGCAGCAGACGGATCCCGGCGATCTGTCCACCCTTGACGATCCCGGCGCGCTGGAGGAGATCAAGCGCGCCCTGGTGCGCGGACCGGAGTGGCACGCGTAAGCCGCGGCGCGCAAACGGACGCGGGCGCCGGGGCAGGGCGCGAGCCAGATCAGCTAAAATCGCGGTTTGCCGTGGAGGCTGCATGAGCCTGACCCTTACTCCGGGGGCGCGTTTTCGCGCCGCCGTCGCCGCCGAAAAACCGCTGCAGATCGTCGGCGCGGTCAATGCCTACGCCGGTCGGCTCGCCGCTGCCAGCGGCTTCAGGGCCCTGTACGTGTCCGGTGGCGGCGTCGCCGCCTGCAGCCGTGGCATTCCCGACCTCGGCATCACCACGCTCGAGGATGTCGCCATCGACGTCGAGCGCCTGACCGGCGTGACCGACCTGCCGGTGCTGGTCGACATCGACACCGGCTGGGGCGGAGCATTCAACATCGCGCGCGCGATCAGGACCATGATCCGCGTCGGTGCCGGTGCGGTGCATATCGAGGATCAGGTACAGGCCAAGCGCTGCGGCCATCGTCCCGGCAAGGAGCTGGTGCCGAAGGAAGACATGGCCGACCGCGTCAAGGCGGCGGTCGACGCGCGCAGCGATGATGCTTTCGTGATCATGGCACGCACCGACGCGATCGCCGTTGAAGGTCTGGACGCGGCGATCACGCGCGCGCGCCTGTGCGTCGAGGCCGGCGCCGACATGATCTTCGCCGAGGCCGTCACCGAGCTGTCGATGTACCGCGCGTTCAAGGACGCCGTAGGCGTCCCGGTGCTGGCCAACATCACCGAGTTCGGCAGGACCCCGCTGTGGAGCACGCAGGAACTGGCGGCGGTCGGTGTCGACATGGTGCTGTATCCGCTGTCAGCGTTTCGCGCCATGGCCAGGACGGCGCTCGATGTGTACGGCGCCATCCGCCGCGACGGCCATCAGCGCGCCGTGATCGAGACCATGCAGACGCGCAGCGAACTGTACGACACGCTGGGCTACTGGGACTATGAGCGCAAGCTGGATGCGCTGTTCGGCAACGTCGAAAAAAAACCGTGAAAGGGAACCGAGGAGGCCAGTTTCGATGAGTGACATGGCGCAGCAAATGCTCCCCAAGGCCAAGAAATCGGTCGCGCTGTCCGGTGTTGCCGCCGGCAATACCGCGATCTGCACCGTCGGTCGCAGCGGCAACGATCTCCACTACCGCGGCTACGACATCGATGATCTGGCGACCCGGGCCGGTTTCGAGGAGGTCGCGTATCTGCTGGTGCACGGATACCTGCCCGCCTGGTCTGAACTCAACGCCTACCGGCTCAAGCTCAAGCGCCTGCGCGGCTTGCCCGCGCCGGTCAAGGGCGCGCTGGAGCTGCTGCCGGCCTCCACGCATCCGATGGACGTGATGCGCACCGGCGCCTCGGTTCTCGGGACCGTGCTGCCCGAGAAGGACGATCACAACCCCACCGGCGCGCGCGACATCGCCGATCGCCTGATGGCCAGTTTCGGATCGATGCTGCTGTACTGGTACCACTGGAGCCATAACGGCAAGCGCATCGAGACCGAAACCGACGACGACTCGATTGCCGCGCATTTCCTGCACCTGCTGCACGGGCGCAAGCCCAGCGACCTGCACGCGCAGGCGCTGGACAAGTCGCTGGTGCTGTATGCCGAGCACGAGTTCAACGCCAGCACCTTCGCCGCGCGCGTGATCGCCGGTACCGGCTCGGACCTCTACTCGGCGATCACCGGCGCGATCGGTGCGCTGCGCGGTCCCAAGCACGGCGGCGCCAACGAGGTGGCAATGGAGATCATCGCCCGCTACCGCAGCGCCGACGAGGCCGAGACCGACATCCGCGCGCGCGTCGAGCGCAAGGATATCGTGATCGGCTTTGGCCATCCGGTGTACACGATCGGCGACCCGCGCAATCCGATCATCAAGGAAATCAGCCGCAAGCTCTGTGCCGAAGGTGGCAATGCGCGCCTGTTCGAGGTCTCCGAGCGCATCGAGCAGGTGATGATGCAGACCAAGAAGATGTTTCCCAATCTCGACTGGTATTCGGCCAGCAGCTATCACATGCTGGGCGTGCCGACGGCGATGTTCACGCCGCTGTTCGTGATCGCGCGCACCTCGGGCTGGAGCGCACACGTGATCGAGCAGCGCGAGGACGGCAAGATCATCCGCCCCAGCGCCAACTACATCGGGCCTGACGATCGCGCCTTCACGCCCATCGAGAAGCGCTGAGTCTTCCGCGCGGCGTGGCGAGGCGCGCGCATGTGCCGCGCCATTGAGCGACGCGCGGCGCACCACGAGTTACAAGGCTGCCGCCAGCGTGGTGGCCTGCGCGATTGCACGTTTGGCATCCAGCTCGGTGGCGACATCGGCGCCGCCGATGCGATGCACCGCCACTCCGCGCGCGGCCAGTGCATCGGCCAGCGCACGCTGCGGTTCCTGACCGGCGCAGATGACGACATGATCCACCTCGAGCAGCCGCGCCGCGCCGTCGATCACGACGTGCAGGCCGGCGTCGTCAATGCGTTGGTACTGCACACCGCCCAGCATCTGCACGCCCTTGGCCTTGAGCGCGGCGCGGTGCACCCAGCCGCTGGTCTTGTTGAGCCTCCTGCCGGGTCGGCCAGGCGAGCGCTGGAGCAGCCAGATCTGTCGCGCCGGCGGTTCGGGGGCGGGCTTCA
The DNA here is from genome assembly GCA_021815695.1 of Pseudomonadota bacterium. GTDB lineage: Bacteria > Pseudomonadota > Gammaproteobacteria > Xanthomonadales > Rhodanobacteraceae > Metallibacterium. Next base: position 7,151 of record JAKAZT010000005.1, on the reverse strand, counting down.
GCAATGCGCCACGTGCCGAGAGCGTCATGTCCACGCCCCACTCGTGCGTCCAGCGTGCGATGTCGGTGGTGGGCGAAGGCGCCGATTGCACCAGGAATTCGGCGACGTCGAAGCCGATGCCGCCGGCGCCGACGATGGCGACGTGCGGCCCGACCGCGGCGTCGCGCGCCAGCACGTCGAGGTAGCTCAGCGCCTTGCGGTGCTCCTCGCCCGGGATGCCCGCCCGCCGCGGACTGACACCGGTGGCGATGATTACCGCGTCATAGCCCGTGGCCAGCGCATCGGCGCCGGCTTCCACGCCGAGTCGCAGCTCCACTCCGGTCTGCTCGATGCGGTTGGCGAAGTAGCGCAGCGTTTCGGCGAACTCCTCCTTGCCCGGAATGCGCACGGCCAGGTTGAACTGGCCGCCGATGCGCGGCGCGCGCTCGAACAGGGTCACCGCATGCCCGCGTTCGGCCAGCGTCGTGGCGCAAGCGAGACCTGCAGGCCCTGCACCGACGACCGCATAGCGCTTTTTCCGCGAGGTCGGCGCGATCACCAGCTCGGTCTCGTGACAGGCGCGCGGATTGACCAGGCAGGAGGCGCGCCGGTTCTCGAACACGTGGTCGAGGCAGGCCTGGTTGCAGGCGATGCAGGTATTGATGTCTGCCGCGCGTCCGGCGCGTGCCTTGTTGACCCAGTGCGGATCGGCCAGCAGCGGCCGCGCCATCGACACCATGTCGGCGTCGCCCGCGGTCAGCACCCGTTCGGCGACCTCGGGCATGTTGATGCGGTTGGTGGTGATCAGCGGGATTCGCACCTCGCCCTTGAGCCGCCGCGTCACCCAGGCGAAGGCCGCGCGCGGCACGCTGGTGACGATGGTCGGCACGCGTGCCTCATGCCAGCCGATGCCGGTATTGATCAGCGTCGCGCCGGCCGCCTCGACGGCCTTGGCGAGCTGCACGATCTCATCCCATGATTGTCCGCCCTCGACCAGGTCGAGCATCGACAGGCGATAGATGATGATGAAGTCGCGGCCCACGCGCTCGCGCGTGCGGCGCACGATCTCGACCGCGAAGCGCATGCGGTTTTCGCAGTCACCGCCCCAGCGGTCCGTGCGCCGGTTGCTGCGCGCGGCCAGGAACTGGTTGATCAGATACCCCTCCGAGCCCATCACCTCGACGCCGTCATAGCCGGCTTCGCGCGCCAGCGCGGCGCAGCGCGCGAAGTCGTCGATCGTGCGTTCGACGCCGCGTCCCGTGAGCGCACGCGGGGTGAACGGGGTGATCGGCGATTTGATCTTCGACGGCGCCACCGACAGCGGGTGATAACCGTAGCGCCCGGCGTGCAGGATCTGCATGCAGAGGCGCCCGCCTTCGGCGTGCACCGCGCGCGTGAGCTTGCGGTGTCGCGCCACGTGCCACGGCATCGACAGGCGACCCGAGAAGGGCTTCAGCCAGCCCGCGATGCTGGGCGCGATGCCGCCGGTGACCATCAGGCCGACACCGCCGCGCGCGCGTTCGGCGAAGTACGCCGCCAGCTTGGCGTAGTCGCGCTCGTGATCCTCCAGGCCCGTGTGCATCGAGCCCATCAGCACCCGGTTGGGCAGGGTGACAAAGCCGAGGTCGAGCGGCGCGAACAGGCTGGGATAAGCGGTCATGGCGGCCGGCGTGATTCAAACGGTCGTTCGATCATCGCCGCTGGCCGGCGCGACGGCAAGCGCTGCGATCACCCGCCGGTGACATCGCCACCGTCCGCGCGGTATTCCAGCAGTTCGCCGGGCTGGCATTGCAAGGCGGCACAGATCGCCGCCAGGGTCTCGAAACGCACGCCCTTGACACGGCCCTGCTTGAGCAGCGACAGGTTGGCCTCGGTGATGCCGATGCGCGCGGCGAGATCCTTCGACTTCATCTTGCGCCGCGCCAGCATCACGTCGAGGTTGACGAGGATCGGCATCAGACGAATCCGCGGTTTTCGTCGGCGGCGCGCACGCCTTCGAGCACGATCGAACTGACCGCCCTGCAGAGCAGCGCCAGGATGACCGTAGTGAACAGACCGTCGTCGGGATGGAATTGCGCTGCAGGCACCTTCATGGAATCGACGACGTCGAACAGAAAGCCGATCAACAGGCTGAGCACCAGCCAGTTACCCAGGGTACGAAATCGCTGCGCAACAGAGACGCTCAGCAGAGGGCCGTGGTGCAACGCGCTGGCGAGCTGGCGTAACGACCACAGCGTGAGTACCTGCGCAGCTGAAACAGCAAGTACTTCCGCCACGATCCACGTGGTGGAAACGTGGGCCAGTTGGGCCTGCAATCCCCTGAAGGTGACGCTCTGAGGGTTCGGCATGCCCCCCAGCAGCATGGCTACGGAGCCGAGGGTCGTGATCGCCGTGAAGAAGATCCCAAGGCTTGCCAGTGACATCAACCAGCGTGCGGCTCGCCGTGACTCCGGCGGGACATTGCCGTCGAGCAGCAGGAAGCGTGCCCAGCGCGGATGGCGCTGGCGGAAGCCGGACAGGTTCATGAAACACCTCATGGAACAACGATAAATTATCTTAAAACGATAAAATATCGTTGTGCAAGAGGATTGCCGTGTCGGATGCACCACCGTGCCGCAACCGCGCTCAGCCGGCGACACCGCGCGCATCGCGGCGCTGCAGCCACCAGCCGCCGCCGCAGAGGGCCAGCACCAGAGCGGCCTCCAGCGCATAGCCGGCCCACGGACGCTGCGCGAACCAGATTCGGGTCAGCAGGTCATGGCTGAGCATGCGCCCGGCGGTCCAGGCGATGGCGGCGGCGCCGAGATAGACCACGATCGGGAATCGCTCAATCAGTTTCAGGATCAGGGTCGACCCGTAGACCACCAGCGGCACGCTGATCAGCAGGCCGAGTACCACCAGCGAAAACCGGCCATGCGAGGCACCGGCGATGGCGAGCACGTTGTCGAGGCCCATCAGCGCGTCGGCAATGATGATCGTGTGCATCGCCG
>JAKAZT010000005.1:0-4082 GCA_021815695.1 Pseudomonadota bacterium | reverse complement strand
ACCAGCGGCACGCTGATCAGCAGGCCGAGTACCACCAGCGAAAACCGGCCATGCGAGGCACCGGCGATGGCGAGCACGTTGTCGAGGCCCATCAGCGCGTCGGCAATGATGATCGTGTGCATCGCCGCCCAGAAGTCCGCCGCCGGCTTGATCGCGTGCTCGCCATTGCCCTGGCGCAGCAGTTTCCAGGCGATCGGCAGCAGCAGCACGCCGCCGGCCAGCATCAACCCGGGCAGTTTCAGCAGCCACACCACCGCCGCGGTCATCGCCACGCGGACCGTGATCGCACCGAGCGTGCCCCAGAAAATGGCCTGCTTCTGCAGGTGCCGGGGCAGATTGCGTGCGGCCAGCGCGATGACGATGGCGTTGTCGCCGGCCAGCACCAGATCGATCAGGATGATCGCGGCGAGTCCGGACCAGAACGTTGACGCGAGGGGATTCATGCGGATTCCTGCGCGCCATGCCGGACAGCGTCGGATGCGGGCGCATACCCATCCGTCGCTGCCCATGGTCTCGCTCGCAACCGCGCGGTGGCGGGTCGCCGCGGCGACCGGAGCTTGCGCTCGTGTTGACGGCCGCCGTGCGCGGGAGCTTCAACGCGAAGCCCCCTGGAGCTACTCCCCGTGGGCGGGGTCGGGCGATTGTTGGGGTCGCGTCCGTCGCGGTCAAGCGGCGCCGTCGAAGCGGAATGCGTGCAGTGCCAGGGTGCCCAGCTCCCACGCCGCATGCAGACGCCGGCCACGACCGCCGGCCGCGCCCCAGGCGACGAACAGCGGCAACAGGTGCTCGGGGGTCGGGTGCGCGGACAGCGGCTGCGGCGCCTGCGAGCGCCAGGCCTGTGCCGCGGTGGCGTCGCCGGTGACCACTCGCTGCTCCATCCAGTCGGCGAAACCGGACGCCCACGGCGCGGTCGGCTGGTCGCCGGCCTGCCATTGCAGCGCGCCGAGGTTGTGGACGAAGCCGCCGGAGCCGATCACCAGCACGCCTTCCGCGCGCAGCGGCGCCAGCGCCGTACCCAGTGCGTGATGCCAGGCGGCGTCGCGTGCCGGGCTGATGCTCAGCGCGACCACGGGGATGTCGGCCGCGGGATACATCCGCAGCAGCGGTACCCAGACGCCGTGGTCGATCGGTGCCCTGGCATCCGTGGCGGCATCGAAGCCGGCGTCTTGCAGCAGCATGGCAGCTCGGGCGGCCAGTGCCGGTGCGCCCGGTGCGGGATAGCGCAGCGCATAGAGCTCGCGCGGGAAACCGCCGAAGTCGTGCAGCGTGGCCGGCGTGGCGTTGCCGTTGAGCAGGGGCCTCGGTGCATCCATGTGCGCCGAGGCAACCAGGATCGCACCCGGACGCGGCAGTGCCGGACCGAGCGCATCGAGGAAACGCCCGGTCGGGCTGTCGGCCAGCGCCAGCGTCGGCGCGCCGTGGGAAACGAACAGGCTGGGCAGGGCAGTGGCGTCATTCATCGCGTCAGCATGATCGCAGTCCGGGCGCCGTACGAGCCCGCGGCGCGCGACAGGCTGTTGCCTGCAGTGAAAGAGTCGCGCCTGAATTCCCGGCGGCGGACCCTGTCGATCTGGCAAAATTGCCTGCCGGCGCACACGCGCCGGCGCGCCATCCCTTCATCCGTGGATTCCGAGCCCATGTCACAGCACGATACCCGCTCCGCCCAGCGTCCCGCACCCGACGCGCCGATGGTGGCCATCGCCGACTATGTCGCCGACGCCGAGGCCCTGTCGCGAGAGGCCTATGACACCGCGCGCTACATGCTGATGGACTCGCTGGGCTGTGCGCTGCTGGCGCTGAAGTTTCCCGAGTGTGCCAAGCACCTCGGCCCGGTGGTGCCCGGGGCCACGATGCCCGGCGGAGCTCGCGTGCCCGGCACCAGCCATGAGCTCGATCCGGTGCAGGCGGCATTCGCCATCGGTACCCAGATCCGCTGGCTGGACTTCAACGACACCTGGCTGGCCGCGGAGTGGGGCCATCCCTCCGACAACCTCGGCGCCATTCTGGCCGTGGCCGATTATCTCAGTCGCAAGGCCGAGCGCGAAGGCGGCACGCCGCTGACCCTGCGCGACGTGCTGGGCTGGGCGATCAGGGCGCACGAGATCCAGGGCGGTTACGCGCTGAAAAACAGCTTCAACCGCGTCGGTCTCGACCACGTGATCCTGGTGCGTCTGGCCTCGACTGCGGTGGTGACCCGAATGCTCGGTGGCGACAAGGACGCCATCGTCACCGCGGTGTCGCACAGCTGGATCGACAACGGCGCGCTGCGCACCTACCGGCATGCGCCCAACACCGGGCCGCGCAAGAGCTGGGCCGCGGGCGACGCCTGTCGCCGCGCGGTGATCCATGCCCTCAACGCCGTGGACAAGGGCGTGGTCGGCTATCCCTCGGCGCTCAGCGCCAGGACCTGGGGCTTCTACGACGTGGCGTTCAAGGGCAAGGCCTTCGAGTTCGAGCGCCCGTTCGGCAGCTACGTGATGGAGAACGTGCTGTTCAAGATCAGCTATCCGGCCGAGTTCCACGCACAGACCGCGGTCGAATGCGCGATGCAACTGCATGCGCAGGTGGCCGGGCGGCTCGACCAGATCGAGCGCGTCGAGATCGAAACCCAGGAAGCCGGTGCCCGCATCATCGACAAGACCGGGCCGCTGGCCAACTATGCCGACCGTGACCATTGCATCCAGTACATGGTGGCGGTGCCGCTGATCTTCGGTCGCCTGACCGCCGATGACTATGGCGATGCCGCGGCTGCCGATCCGCGCATCGACGCCCTGCGCGCGAAGATGACGGTGCGCGAGAATCCACGGTTCACGCGCGACTATTTCGATCCCGACAAACGCTACATCGGCAATGCCGTGCAGGTGTTTTTCGCCGATGGCAGCCACACCGCAAAGATATCGATCGACTACCCGATCGGCCACCGCAGGCGCCGCGACGAGGGCATCCCGGTACTGATCCGCAAGTTCGAGGCGGCGCTGCGCGGACACCTGCCGGCCCACCGTGTGCGGCAGATACTGGCCATCTGCGGCGACGTCGCAGGTTTCGAATCCACCCCGGTGCACCGGTTCATGGATCTGTTTGTCGTGTGAGCGCCTGAGTCGAATGTGAACGCCGTTCGGTCTACCACGCCTAAATGTTTGTTTTTTGATAAGCTGCGACCGCCCGCCTGACGGGAACCGAGAGCTGGGACAAGCTCCGTTCGACACATTGACCATGTTGCGCGTGGCGCCCTGGCAGGGTGGTTCGGGCGCGGAATTCAAACCGAGGAGATTAACGATGAAACACAAGAGCCTTTACGCTCTGATTGCCCTGGCGATTGCCGGTGGTGCCGCAACCGGTACGGCGCAGGCCGTTGACTATGGCAACTGGTATCTGGCACCGCGCATCGGCGTGGTGATTCCGGATTCGCATCGCCAGACCCAGAATTCCCTGTTGGGCGGATTTGGCGTCGGTTTCTGGGTCAATCCCAACTTCGCCGCCGACATCCAGTACACCATCACCAACGCCGACTACAAGAACAGTTCGCCGTTCGCCACCCGGCAGTGGGAAACCCAGGGTCTCGACGTGGCCGGGCGTTATTTCTTCGGCACCCCCGACACCAGCTGGCGCCCCTTCGTGATGGGTTCGATCGGTGCCGTGTCGCACCGCGCCTTCATGGCCCAGAATGGCTGGGGCCCGGCGGTTGCCGTCGGTGTCGGCGTGCAGCACGCACTCAGCGACAACATCGCCCTGCGCGGCGAGGTCGATTACCGCCGCAACCGTGACACCGTGTCGATCCCCGGTCGCGCCAGCTATGGCGACGTGCTGGCGACCCTCGGCCTGGTGATCTCGATGAACCATCCGGCCCCGCCGCCGCCGGCCCCGGCACCCGAGGCCGCTCCGCCGCCGCCGCCGCCCCCGCCGCCGCCCGCGGCCGAGCCGCCGGCTCCGCAGAAGGTGGTGATCGAACTGCGCGGCGTGCAGTTCCAGTTCGATCGTCCGCGCCCGGGCCAGACCGACCTCAACGGCATTCTGGACAAGCCGGTGTCGGACTCGGTCGCGATCCTCGATCAGGCAGCCGATACGCTCAAGCGCTATCCGGA
>JAKAZT010000077.1:5581-9439 GCA_021815695.1 Pseudomonadota bacterium | reverse complement strand
GAGCGCGTACTGGACCGGCTATGCGCTGCTGACCCGCTTCGGCCCGCTGTGGGGCGGCGCGCCGACGCTGGTGCTGACCTGGGGTTTCGCGATCGGCGCCTGGACGGCTGCGCGCCGGCACTGGATCGACAGCCCGCTCAGCTTCGATCCGCCGCGAGCGAAGGCGGGCACGTAGATAGCGCTTACGGCCTGGCCGTGAAACGACGCGGCGCGCCTTCGAAGCCGCCGTTGGACATGAACACGACATGGTCACCCGCTCGCGTCTGCGCGACGAGTGCAGCCAGCAGCGCATCGACGTCGGACACGGCGATGCCGCGCCCACCCAGCGCGGCGATCAGCGGCACGGTGTCCCAGGCCAGCTCGGGCCGCGACAACAGCACGACGGCATCGGCATCCGCCAGCGCCGGGGCAAGACCCGCAGCGTGCGCACCGGAGCGCATCGAGTTGGAACGCGGCTCCAGCGCGACCACGATGCGCGCGGCACCGACCCGGGCGCGCAGACCGGCGAGCGTGGTCGCGATCGCGGTCGGATGATGAGCGAAATCGTCGTAGACGCGCACGCCACCGCGCTCGCCGATCCGCTCCATGCGGCGCTTGACGCTCCCGAAGCCGGCGAGCGCCGGCAGCAGGTCAACCGGATCGGCGCCCGCCGCGGCAGCGGCGGCCAGTGCGGCGAGTGCATTCATCACGTTGTGGCGGCCGAGCAGAGTCCAGTGCACCTCGCCCAACGTGACGTCGCCGCGACGGACCGCGAAGGCCGAGCCATCGGCTGCGATCAGTCGCGCGCGCCAGTCGCCGGCCTCGATGCCGAAGGTCTCCAGCGGTGTCCAGCAGCCCATCGCCAGCACTTCGGCCAGGCGCGCATCCTCGGCGTTGACGATCAGCCGGCCATGACCCGGCACGGTGCGCACCAGGTGATGGAACTGGCGCTGGATCGCGGCAACATCGGGAAAGATGTCCGCGTGGTCGTACTCGAGGTTGTTGAGCACGGCGATGCGCGGCCGGTAGTGCACGAACTTGGAGCGCTTGTCGAAGAACGCCGTGTCGTACTCGTCGGCCTCGATCACGAACGGCGCGCCGGTACCGAGTCGCGCCGAGACGCCGAAGTTGGCCGGCACGCCGCCGATCAGGAATCCCGGCGCCAGGCCCGCGGTGTCGAGCAGGTACGCCAGCAGGCTGCTGGTGGTGGTCTTGCCGTGGGTGCCGGCCACCGCCAGCACGCTGCGTCCGCGCAGCACGGCATCCCCCAGCCACTGCGGCCCGGAGGTGTAGTCGAGCCCGGCATCGAGCAGGTATTCGATCGCGGGATTGCCGCGCGACAGCGCGTTGCCGACCACGACGCGATCGGGTGGCGGCTGCAGGTGTTCGGCGCGGTAGCCGGACTTGAGTGCGATGCCCAGCGCCTCGAGCTGGGTGCTCATCGGCGGATAGACGTTGGCGTCGGAACCCTCGACGTCGATGCCCAGCTCGCGCGCCAGCGCGGCGACGCCGCCCATGAAGGTGCCGCAGATGCCGAGGACATGGATGCGCATGCGCGCGAGGGTCAGCGCGACGCGGACGTGGTGACCGTCGGCGACAGGGCAGCGATGAGACGCGCGAACACCTCGTCGAGACCGCCGACGCCGTCGACGCTGTGCAGGATGCCGGCGCGGGCGTAGTACTCGGCGACCGGCGCGGTCTGCTCGGCGTACACCGCCAGCCGCTTGCGCACGGTGTCGGGATGATCGTCGGCGCGGCCCTCGGCCTTGAAGCGCAGTTCGGTGCGGCCGACAATCACCTCGCCCGGCACCTTCAGCTTGATCACCGCATCCAGCGGCTGGCCGAGGCGCAGCAGCAGCTCGTCCAGTGCCCGCACCTGGGCGAGGTTGCGCGGATAGCCGTCGAGGATGAAACCGGCCTGCGCGTCGGCCTGCGCCAGGCGCTGCTCGAGCATGCCGAGCACGATCGCGTCGGAGACCAGCTGCCCGGCCTCCATCACCGCCTTGGCCTTGAGCCCCAGCGGCGTACCGGCTGCGACTGCCGCGCGCAGCAGGTCGCCGGTGGAAATGTGCGGCACCCCCAGGGCGACCTTCAGCCGCGCCGCCTGGGTGCCCTTGCCCGAGCCGGGCGCGCCGAGAAGTACAAGTCGCATGGGAATCCGTGCCGATCGAGCGCGGAGCGCGGGTGCGCGTCCGCTAGACTAGGGAATCGAAGCCCAAACTAGCGGCAGCGCCGCGTGCAAGTCAAACCGCGGCAGGCTGCCGCGCCAGCCGAGTCCGACCGATGACCACACGATCCAGACCCGCCGGCAAACTGCTCTACGCCCAGTCCGGCGGCGTCACCGCCGTGATCAATGCCACCGCCGCCGCGGTGATCACGACCGCGCGCGCGCAGGGCGTCAAAGTCTATGCCGCGCGCAACGGCATCCTCGGCGCGCTGCGCGAGGATCTGATCGACACCGGCAAGGAATCAACTGCCGCGATCGCCGCATTGGCGCATACGCCGGGCGGCGCGTTCGGCTCCTGCCGCTTCAAGCTCAAGGGCGTCGAGCAGGATCGCGCGCACTACGAGCGCCTGATCGCGGTGCTGCGCGCGCACGACATCCGCTATTTCCTCTACAACGGCGGCAACGATTCCGCCGACACCGCGCTGAAGATCGCCGAGGTCAGTCACGCGCTGGGCTATCCGCTCGGCTGCATCGGCGTGCCCAAGACCGTCGACAACGATCTCGCCGTCACCGACACCTGCCCCGGCTTCGGCTCGGTGGCCAAATACACCGCGGTCGCCGTGCGCGAGGCCAGCCTCGACGTGGCCTCGATGGCGGAGTCCTCGACCAAGGTCTTCGTGCTGGAGGTGATGGGCCGCCACGCCGGCTGGATCGCCGCCGCCGCCGGTCTCGCGGGTCACGACCCCGACGACGCGCCGCATCTGATCCTGTTTCCCGAGATCGCCTTCGACGAGGCGGCGTTCCTGGCCAGGGTCAAGGCGACGGTTGCCAGGGTCGGCTGGTGCACGGTGGTGGCCTCGGAGGGACTGAAGAACGCCGCCGGACAGTTCCTCGCCGAGGCCGGCAACCGCGACGCCTTCGGCCACAGCCAGCTGGGCGGCGTGGCGCCGGTGCTGGCGGGCCTGGTCAAGCAGAAGCTGGGTCTCAAGGTGCACTGGGCGCTGCCGGACTATCTGCAACGCTCGGCGCGGCATCTGGCTTCCGCCACCGACGCCGCGCAGGCGGCCGCGGTCGGTCGCGCCGCCGTCGAGTACGCGCTGGCCGGTCGCGGCGGCGTGATGCCGGTGATCGTGCGCACCGCCGATGCGCCTTATCGCTGGAAGATCGCGCCGGCGCCGCTGACCCGGGTGGCCAATCACGAGAAGAAGCTGCCGAGAGGTTTCATCCGCAAGGACGGCTACGGCATCACCGCCGCGGCACGCCGCTACCTTGCGCCGCTGATCCGGGGCGAGGCACCGCTGCCGTATGGCCGCGACGGACTGCCCGTCTATGTGCGGCTGAGGAACGTGGCCGTCGCGCGCAAGCTGCCGGCCTACGCACAGGGCGATCGCTGAGCGGGCTTGCATCGAGCCGCGGCACTCCCTGGGTGAGTCGGGCCAGCGCCTGGATGCGTGGTGCCGACGGCCTGTTCGTCCGGCGCCGGCCGCTGACCCGGTCCTTCAGGCCGCACCCCCAGCAACTGCCTTGTCCTGCTGAAGCGCTTGTCATCCTGGGCGCAGCGAAGCATCCGGCTTGCCGGACCACCCGGCCGGCCACCGGGCCATTCCGGACGGCCATGCAGCGGGATGCGCGGCGCCCTGCCATCGCGCGGCATCCGAGCCTCATCGCCTGAAAGATCCTTCGGCCTGCGGCCTCAGGATGACACCGGAGGG
>JAKAZT010000077.1:0-5481 GCA_021815695.1 Pseudomonadota bacterium | reverse complement strand
GCGAAGGATCGGCGCAGCGAGGCATCTGCTTTTGCGCTGCGTCAAGGCCGCGCCACGCGGCATGCCTATACTCGACGGGGCCGCCCATGCCGGACGGCCATCCATCAACACGGGAGAGGGGTCGATGCTGCAACAGTACGGTCTAGAGATCGCGCTTGCGTGCGCGGTCGTGGCGATTCTCTACGGCATCGTGTCGGTACGCTGGGTACTGGCGCAACCGGCGGGCAACCCGCGCATGCAGGAAATCGCGGCGGCCATCCAGGAAGGCGCGCGCGCCTACCTCAATCGCCAGTACACCACCATCGGAGCGGTGGGCGTGGTGCTGTTCGTGGTCATCGGCTTCGCGCTGGACTGGGGTACGGCGATCGGTTTCGCCATCGGCGCCCTGCTCTCGGGCGCGACCGGCTACATCGGCATGAACGTGTCGGTGCGCGCCAACGTGCGCACCGCAGAGGCTGCGCGCAGCGGCATCGCCCGGGCACTGGGCGTGGCGTTCCGCGGCGGCGCGATCACCGGCATGCTGGTGGTGGGCCTCGGCCTGCTGGGCGTCGCCGGCTACTACGGCGTGCTGCTGCACATGGGCTACGAGGGCGACAAGGCGCTGCACGCGCTGGTGGGCCTGGCCTTCGGCGCCTCGCTGATCTCCATCTTCGCCCGACTCGGCGGCGGCATCTTCACCAAGGGGGCCGACGTCGGCGCCGATCTGGTGGGCAAGGTCGAGGCCGGCATCCCCGAGGACGATCCGCGCAACCCGGCGGTGATCGCCGACAACGTCGGCGACAACGTCGGCGACTGCGCCGGCATGGCCGCCGACCTGTTCGAGACCTATGCGGTGACCCTGATCGCGACGATGCTGCTGGGTGGCGTGATGGCCAGCGGCAATGGCGCCGCGGCGGTGTACCCGCTGGTGCTGGGCGGCGCCTCGATCATCGCCTCGGTGATCGGCACCTTCTTCGTGCGCGCCAAGCCCGGCGGCAAGATCATGAACGCGCTGTACGCCGGCGTGATCGTGTCCGGCGTGCTGGCGGCGATCGCGTTCTGGTTCATCACCCGGCAGTTGTTCCCGCAGGGCCTGCCGATCAACGCGGGCCAGGCCGGCGCGCTGACGCTGTCGGCCACGGACCTGTTTGCCAGCGGCCTGATCGGGCTGGCACTGACCGCGGCGATGGTGGTCATCACCGAGTACTACACCGCCACCGAATACGGTCCGGTGCGGCACGTGGCCAAGTCCTCGACCACCGGCCACGCCACCAACATCATCGCCGGGCTGGGCGTGTCGATGAAGTCCACCGCACTGCCGGTGCTGGCGGTATGTGCCTCGATCTGGGGCGCCTACGCGTTCGCCGGCCTGTACGGGATCGCCATCGCCGCCACCGCGATGCTGTCGATGACCGGCATGATCGTCGCGCTCGACGCCTACGGCCCGATCACCGACAACGCCGGCGGCATCGCCGAGATGGCCGAACTGCCGCCGGAAGTGCGCGCGGTGACCGATCCGCTGGACGCGGTCGGCAATACCACCAAGGCGGTGACGAAAGGCTATGCGATCGGTTCGGCGGGCCTGGCCGCGCTGGTGCTGTTCGCCGACTACACGCACAACCTGAGCCAGCACTTCAATCTGCCGGCGGTCCACTTCGACCTCTCCAACCATTACGTGATCATCGGCCTGCTGATCGGCGGTCTGATCCCGTACATGTTCGGCGCGATGGCGATGGAAGCGGTGGGCCGTTCGGCCAGCGCCGTGGTCGAGGAAGTGCGCCGCCAGTTCCGCGACATCCCCGGCATCATGGCCGGTACCGCCAAGCCGGACTATTCGCGCGCGGTGGACATGCTGACCAGGGCCGCGATCAAGGAAATGCTGGTCCCCTCGCTGCTGCCGGTACTGGTCCCGATCGTCGTCGCGTTCGGCTTCGGCTGGATCGGCGGCCCGCTGGCTGGCGCCCAGGCACTGGGCGGCCTGCTGATCGGCACCATCGTCACCGGCCTGTTCGTGGCGATCTCGATGACCACCGGCGGCGGCGCCTGGGACAACGCCAAGAAGTACATCGAGGACGGCCATTACGGCGGCAAGGGCTCGGACGCGCACAAGGCCGCCGTCACCGGCGACACCGTCGGCGATCCCTACAAGGACACCGCCGGGCCGGCGATCAACCCGCTGATCAAGATCATCAACATCGTCGCCCTGCTGCTGATCCCGCTGCTGGCGCTGCACTGATCCGATTGCTGCAGCCACACCGCGAAGCCCCGCTCCGGCGGGGCTTCGCTTTGGCAGCATGGCCCCGATGTTTCGTCGCGCCAGGACAGGCCGGATCCTTCGCTGTGCTCCGCAATTGTCTTGTCATGCCGAGCGCAGCGAAGCACCTGGCCTGCCGGACCACCCCTGTCGCCCATGCAGCAGAGCGCCCGTCAGATCCTTCGACCTTCGGTCTCAGGAAGACAACAAACTCGGACCGCACCGCAGGCGCGACGATCCCGCGCGGTCAGCGCGGCACCCGCAGCGAGAAGGGCGTGAAGTCGGTATCGCGGTCGTAGTAGTCCTCGTGCTCGACACGCTTGAGCCAGGCAACGATGCGGTAGGTCAGCGGCGTGGCCAGCACCTCCCACAGCACCTTGGCGATGTAGTTGGCCAGCATGACGTCACCGAGCAGGCGCGGGCTCCACACGCCGAGGAAGGCGACCGGATAGAACACCAGCGTGTCGACGCCTTCGCCACAGACCGTGGAACCCACGGTGCGCGTCCACAGCCAGCGACCGGCGGTGAAGATCTTCATCTTGGCCAGCACGAAGGAATTGACGAACTCGCCGACGAAGAACGCCGTGATCGAGGCGAAGACGATGCGCGGGGTCTGGCCGAAGATGGTTTCGTAGGCAGCCTGGTCGTGCCAGCCGCGCGCCGGCGGCAGCGCAACGACCACCGCGCTCATCAACGAGGCGAACACCAGCGCGGTCAGACCCGACCAGATCACCCGCCGCGAGCGCGCGTAGCCGTAGACCTCGGTGAGGATGTCACCGAACAGGTAGGAAATCGGAAAGAACAGCACGCCGGCACCGAACGTGATGCCATGCACTTCGGCAATCTTCGCCGGGCCGATCAGGTTGGCGCAAAGCAGGACACAGACGAAGGCGCCGAGGATCAGATCGTAGTAGCGGTAGCTGCGGATCGGTGCGGCCATCGGCGGTCCTCCATCGACTGGGCGCGGCCACACTCGCTCCGCCGTGGCGAGTCAAAGGCATGCCGGCCGGGAATGCAAGACGGCGGGGCCGCTGTCACGGCCACCTTGCACCCGCGCTTGCGCAGCCTCACCCTCGCCCCGCGCGGACGTTGCGCGGGGTGGCGGCGGACCGGCCTCAGGTCTTGTCGGCCGTCTTGAGCTTGGGCAGGTCGGCGATGATCTGGGCGGAGTTGGCGCTCGGATCGACGCCGGCGTAAACCTTGGCGATGCGCCCCTGCGGATCGATGATGAAGGTGGTGCGCTTGGCGTAGTGGATGCCCATCATCGAGGTCAGCACGCCGTATTCGCCGGCGACGGCATGACTGGTGTCGGCCAGCATCGGGAACGGCGCGTGGTACCTGGCCGCGAACTCGGCGTGCGACTTGACGTCGTCGAGGCTGACCGCAAGGACATGCGCGCCTTCCTTGCGGATCCTGAGGTAATCGTCGCGGAACTTGCAGACCTCGGTGGTGCAGCCCGGGGTGAAATCCTTGGGATAGAAATACAGCACCACCCAGTCGCCCTTGTACTGCTCGAGACTTTGCCACTTGCCGTTCTGGTCCTGCAGCTTGAAGGCCGGCGCCATCTGGCCCACGGCGGGCATGCTGTCGGCGGCGAGCAGGGCGGTTGGCGCCACCAGCGCACTCAGCGCCAGCAACATCAGGGTCAGGCGTTTCATACGTCACCTCGGGCGGGATGGATGGCCGGTGCGGTGCCGTCGGCGGCGGCAGATCGGCAACGCACCCGGGCACTCTAGCGTCGGCGCGTTCACGGGGCGTGAGGACAGCCATGCGGATGGCATACTCCCGCATCCGCGTTCGCCGTCCGCCCTCCGATGCCCTTGCCCGATCCCGGTCATCTGGCCCTGCTCATCGTCGCCAGCCTGCTGGCCGGCGCGCTCAATGCGGTCGCGGGCGGCGGCAGCTTTCTGACATTCCCGGCCCTGGTGCTGGCCGGCGTGCCTCCGGTGATCGCCAATGCGACCAGCACGGTGGCCCTGCTGCCGGGCACCTTCGCCAGCGCCTGGGTCTATCGCCGCGACATCGGCGCGGCGCGCGGCCAGTTGCCGATGACGGCCTTCGTGGTGGTCAGCCTGATCGGCGGCGCGGCGGGTTCGGTCCTGCTGCTGCTGACGCCCGAGCAACTGTTCGCCGACATCGTGCCGTGGCTGCTGCTGTTCGGCACCCTGGTGTTCGCGCTGGGGAGGCCGCTGACCGATGCCCTGCGCCGGCACGCGCACGTCGGCGTACCGGCGCTGGTGGTGGTGCAGGCGCTGATCGGCGTCTATGGCGGCTACTTCGGCGGCGGCATCGGCATCCTGATGCTGGCGATGCTCGGCCTGTACGGCATGACCGAGATCCACGCCATGAACGGGGTCAAGACCGTGCTCAGTGGCTGCATGAATGTGGTCGCCGCGGCGATCTTCATCGCCGCCCGCGCGGTCTGGTGGCGCGAGGCGCTGGTCATGCTGCTCGCGGCGATCATCGGCGGCTGGGTCGGCCCGCTGCTGGCACGACGGGTGTCACCGGCGCGGCTGCGGCTGTTCGTGGTCGGGGTCGGCCTGGTGATGACGGCGTGGTTTTTCGCACGCGGCTGACAGGCGACTCAGCAGGGATCGGCAACCGCGTCATAGCCGCGCGCGCTGAACTCGATCAGACAGAAGCCGTGCCCGCAGGGGTCGGCGAACATCGCGATGCGGCCCCAGGCGGACTCGCGCACGTCGCCTTCCGCCAGCGCGCCCGCAGCAAGGACGACGCGCATGGCGGCGTCGAGGTCGTCGACCGCGAAGTCGAGGTGCACCGGCGTCCAGTGGCGAGCGTAATCACGGACGGCAGCAGCGCCGTGATGCGGCGCGCTGCCGGCGGACTTGGCCAGCAGATACAACGGCGCCTCGGCACCCAGCAGTTCGACGCCGCCAGCGCCGAAACGGCGTCCCGCGCGCAGCCCGAACGCGGCGGTGTAGAAAGCCTCGGCGCGAACGAGATCGTCGACGTCGATGTTGATCAGCACGCGGGTCATGCGCTGCCCCGCTCCGGCCCGGTCACTTCTTCGCCGGCTGCGGGAACTGCGCCGGATCGAAGCCGCCGACCTCGAAGCGCAGCGTCTGTTCGCGATGCGGTCTGCGCACTACGTCCATGGTGATGGTGCCGGCTTTCTCCATGGCGGCGATGAAGCGGCGATCGTCCTTGATGAACAGCGCCGGGTCATTGCTGTGCGGCAGATAGGCCTGCCAGCGTTCGGGCTTGCCGTCGAAGCGCATCGCCAGCGT
>JAKAZT010000076.1 GCA_021815695.1 Pseudomonadota bacterium | reverse complement strand
ACGCGAGAGCGGCGAGGCGGGATGTGCGGAGCATGGCGGTTCCTGTGCGGTCGGGGCGCGGCCGGCGCAGCGCGCCGACCGCCGCGGAGCGGCATCGACGCGGTTCAGCGCAGCGCACGCACGATCGTATCGAGTCGATCGGGTGTGCCCTTGATGCGTTCGAGTACCGGGTAGCGCAGGCCGCCGTGGTAGTCGATCCTGACCGTGCTGACGTAACCGAGGTTCTTGACCAGCAGATCGATCGGCTGCCGCGATCGGGCCGCGTCGCTGACCGCATCCTTGAGCACCTGCGCGCTGAACTGCCGGCCGTCGACGGCCAGGATCTGCATGCCGGGAGCCAGTCCGGCCTTGAACGCCGGACCGTCCCAGAGCACGTCGTCGAGCGTTCCGGTCGCGACCGCGACCGTCATGCCGGCGCCGTACATCAGGTTGATCACGTGGCGCTGCGCCTCGATCGCCTTCTGGTAGCTGTCGGGCGTGTCGCGGTAGGCCAGCTTCCAGCCGCTGCGGGTGACGCCGTCCATTTCCGGCAGTTGATCGCCGACGTAGTTCAGGCGCCGGCGCAGGAACGCCGCCCAGTCGTACGGCGCGACGTCGTTGAGCGCCTTGACGATGTCGTCGAAGGTGTAGGTGACGGTCACATCGCTGCCCGGACGGATGCCGAAGAACGCGCGTGCGAAGTCATCCAGCGAACGATGGTCGTGGCTCAGTTCGCGGATGCGCGTGTCGACGTCCAGCCAGAGCAATTCACCTTCGGGATAGAAGTCGACCTGTCGCCGCCAGTTGGCCCAGCTTCCGGGTACGTAGTAGAGGATCGATGCCTCGTCGGCGGTGTCCTGCAGCGGACGCCACTGCCGGCCCGGGCGCGCCGCCATGCTGGCGATGGTGCCGGCCAGCATCTCGCGGTACTGCCGCGGATCCCACAGGCCCGAACGCGCGGCCAGTACGTCGCCGTAGTACTGGGTCAGGCCCTCGTACACCCACAGCAGATCGTCCTGTTCCGGCACGGTGTTGAAGTCCGGCGTCCACAGATCCCGGGGCCGGCGGAACTTGCCGTTCCACGAGTGCGTGTACTCGTGCGGCAGCAGGTCGGCGCCGAGCAGGCGGCTCTGGGCATCGGTGAGATAGTCGGCGCCGAGGCGGTCGTCGCTGGACTGGTGGTGTTCGAGGCCGAAGTGGCCGGTGTTGTCCGACAGCGTCAGCAGGAAGGTGTAGTGGTTGTAGTGATGCGTGCCGAAGGTCTTGTAGGCCTGCTGCACCAGGGCGCGGAAGTCGCCGAGCTGCTTGTCGCCGAGGGCGAGGTTCTTCGCGCCGTCGGCGACGATGTCCAGATGCACCGGCACCCTGGCACCGGGGTCGAGGTCGACACTCCTGAAGTATTCGCCCGCGATCAGCGGCGAATCGACCAGGTGGTTCAGCGGCACCGGCCTGAAGGCGATCGTGCCGCCGGAGGCGCTGATCGTGTCGAGCGCGGTGCCGTACTTCCAGCCTGCCGGCAGGGTCACGCCGGGCGCGACGGTGTAGCTGCGCGCGAAGTGGCCGGCCGGATACACCAGCACCTGGTTCCACTCCAGATCGACCAGCCTGGGCGTGGCCGAGACGCTCTGTCCGAACTCGCCGCCGCCGGTAGGCGAGAGAAACTGGAAGCTGACATCCAGCGTCGACACTCCGGCCGGCACCTCGAGGTGCACGGCGTACATGTCCCTGAGGTCGCGGCGCCAGGCGATGCGCTGGCCGTTGCCGCGGATCATCAGGCCCACCATGTTTCCCAGCGGGCCGCTGGGCGAATGCTCGCCGGGGATCCACTTCGGGTAGTACAGGGTCATCGGCCCCGGCTGCGCCACCGGGATCGTTTCGTGCACGCGGAAGATCTTGCGCGGCGCGTCGGTCAGATCGACCGCCAGCGTCAGCGTGCCCGGATAGGGTGCCGCCGTCAGCCCCGGAAAGTCGCCGCCGGGGCCGGCATCGGATTGGGCCATGGCGGGCCCGGCGATGGCCAGCAGCGCGGCGGCCAGACCGCAGGCAAGCGGATGAACATTCACGGGGCAACCTCCTGGGATGGGAACGGCAGCGCAAATCGGACCCCGACGACAGCCGCCTGCCGCGAATCGTGCTGCGGCGCCCGGACGCTGCGCGTGGACCCGGTGATGCTGACGGGCCGGCGCACACGGGACACTGCCAAAAGTCATGGGCCGGAGCGAACGTGAGCGCAGCGTAAGCGAATCCGGCGTCCCGCCGATCGTGCGCGCGGCGCGGGAGCGTCAAGGGCGCGTGAGCAAATCTCAAACGATTGCAACAATCCCGGCCCCTGGCGCGGCCCTTGCTGGGCTCGTGCCGGGAGCCCACGCAACCGTGCGGCACCGGACCTTGCAACATGCACAACGGCAAGACAGCCCGCGAACGGATCGGCACCGGCGGTGACGGCGCGTTCGACGCCTACCTGGCGCAGCGCGTCGGACCGGTGGTGCGCGCGCTGCTGCTGACCGGGACGGTCGGCTACGCCCTGTTCGCCGCGGTCGGCGCACTGACCGGCGCCTCACAGGTGCCGGAATGGCTGCGCTTCGGCATGATCCTGCCGCTGCTCGCGGTCGCGCTGGCGACATTGCGCGCCCGCAGCGCGCAGGCTCTGGGTCTGCTGGGGCTGGCCGTGGTGGTCCTGCTCGAGGTCGGCATTTTCGTCAACGGCTACACGCGGCCCCAGGGCGCGGCGTGGATCCTGCCGGCCTACATCATCGTGCCGATCGCCTCCAGTCCGATCTGGCTGAACCGCCGCGATTTCATCCTCGCCATGCTGGTCTGCTGCCTGTTCGGGCCGCTGCCGGTCCTGTGGCTGATGCACATCGACAGCTGGGAGCTCCTCCAGTACACCACCTACATGGTGGTCGCTGCGGTGGTCTCGAGCGTGCTGTACGGCCATCTGGTGCGACTGGTCTCCGATCACTACCAGCTGGAGCAGCGCCTGCGCCAGCTGGCCTTCGTCGACGGCCTGACCGGGCTGGCCAGCCGCCCGCGCTTTCTCGAACAGGCGCGCGCGCTGCTCGAGGCCAGTCGCGTCACCGGCGGTGCGCTGGCGGCGCTGTATCTCGATGCCGATCACTTCAAGCGCCTCAACGACCAGTACAGCCATGCCGCGGGCGACATCGCGCTCGGCATCATCGGTGACACGCTGCGCCAGCACCTGCGTCCCGGCGATGTGGTCGGTCGCATCGGCGGCGAGGAATTCGCGATCCTGCTGCCCGGCGCCGACGAGGAGAGCGCCTGCGCCACCGCCGAACGCCTGCGCGCCGCGGTGGCCGCCAGTCGCGGCGCGGCGACGACGCTGAGCATCAGCGTCGGCGTGGCGGTGCGCCGCGACGAGGCCACGCTGGAAGCCCTGCTGGCGCGCGCCGATGCTGCACTGACCGCCGCCAAACGCAACGGCCGCAACCGCGTCGAGCGGATGCCCTGAGACCTCGTCGCCCGGGCTACAGCCCGGCAGCGGCCTGCGCCACGGCGCGAAACAGCGCGCGGCCCTTGCTCATCGTCTCTTCCCACTCGGCGGCGGGGTCGGAGTCGTGGACGATGCCGGCACCGGCCTGCACGTGCAGGCGACCGTCCTGGATCACCGCGGTGCGGATCGCGATCGCGGTGTCGGCGTCGCCCCACCAGCCGATCCAGCCGATCGCGCCGGCATAGATGTTGCGCTTGACCGGCTCCAGCTCCTGGATGATCTCGATGGCGCGGATCTTGGGCGCGCCGCTCAGCGTGCCGGCCGGGAAGGTGGCCCGCAGGACATCCATGTAGCCGAGTCCCGGCCGCGCCGTGCCCTGCACCTGCGAGACGATGTGCATCACGTGCGAGTAGCGCTCGATCGCGAACGACTCGCTCACTTCCACGCTGCCGGTGACGCTGATGCGGCCGATGTCGTTGCGGCCCAGATCGATCAGCATCACGTGCTCGGCGCGCTCCTTGGGGTCGGCCAGCAGCTCCGCTTCCAGTGCCTGATCCTCGGCGGCGCTGGCGCCGCGCCGGCGCGTGCCGGCGAGCGGGCGCACGACGACCTTGCCGTCCTTCAGCCGCGCCAGGATCTCCGGCGACGAGCCGACGATCTGCGTGTCGCCGAGATCGACGAAGTACATGTACGGCGACGGGTTCAGGGCGCGCAGTGCGCGGTACACGTCCACCGGACGCGCATCGAAGCCGACGCTGAGGCGTTGCGAGGGCACCACCTGGAAGATGTCGCCGGCACGGATGTATTCCTTCGCCTTCTCCACCATCGCCTCGAATTCGGCCCTGGTGAACGAGGATCTGAAATCGCCCTCGTCCAGCGCGGTGGGCGGCGTGCGCGGAGGGTACGCCGCGCCGCCCTGGCGCAGCCGATGGACCAGCGCGTCGAGCCGGCGCTGCGCGCTGGCGTAGGCCTGCGGCTGCGCGGGATCGGCATGCACGATCAGGTACAGCCGGCCCTTGAGGTTGTCGAACACCGCGATCTCTTCGGCCAGCATCAGCAGCACGTCGGGCGTGCCCAGCTCGTCGGGGCGATCCCACCGCGCCAGTCGCGGTTCGATGTAGCCGACCGTCTCGAAGCCGAAGTAGCCGACCAGGCCGCCGCTGAAGGCCGGCAATTCCGGCAGGCGCGGCACGTCGTACTGCCGGCGGAGTTTCTCGATCTCCGCGAGCGGATCGTCGAGATGGCGGCGCTCGACGACCTCGCCGGCGTCCTCCACTTCGAGTTCGTGCCCGCGCAGGCGATACACGCGTCTGGCCGGCAGGCCGATGATCGAATGGCGGCCCCAGGTGGTGCCGCCCGCGACCGATTCGAACAGAAAGGTGTAGGGGCCATCGGCCAGCTTCAGGTACACCGACAGCGGCGTGTCGAGGTCGGAGAACACTTCGAGTGCCAGCGGAATGCGCGTGTGTCCGGCGCGGGCCAGGGCGTCGAATTCGTCCTTGCTGATCACGATGCGGTTCGCCGGCGAAGAGGCCGGAGACGATAGCAGGGCAGGGCGGTGATCGCGATCAATCGGCGGCGCCGGCGCCCAGCGCGCGCCGCGGCATGCCGCGCAGGGTCAGGCGGAAGGCGACACCGTCGCCATCGTCGAGGTTGCGCGCCGCGGCTTCGCCGCCGTGCAGCGCCGCGACCAGGCGCACGATGGTCAGGCCGAGGCCGAGATGCGGCGCCTCGTCCGGCCGTGCACCGGCGCGCACGCTGACCAGCGCCTCGAACAGCCGGCCCTGCATCGCCTGCGGCAGCGGTGGACCGGCATTGGCCACTTCGATCGCGGCGCCGTCGGGCAGTGCGCGCAGGCTGACGCGGATCCAGCCGGCGGGCGGCGTGAACGAGCGCGCGTTGTCGAGCAGCTTGTCCAGCGCCTGCGCGATCAGTTCCGGCGCGCCGTGCAGCGGCAGCGGTGCGGATGGCAGGTCGAGCTCCATCCGGCGCGGCGCGGCCAGCTCGGCGTGCGCCTCGGCGCAGCCACGCACCACCTGCACCAGATCGAAGTCTTCGGGTTCGGCGGCGGCCACCGCGCGTTCGATGCGGCTGGCCTCGCTCATCGCGCGCACGATCGCGCCCAGCCGCGCGGCGCCGTCGCGGGCGCGCGCCAGATACGGCTGTGCGGCCGCGGGCAGTTGCGCGTGCTCGAGGTTGTCCAGCGACGAGCGCACGATCGCCAGCGGCGTGTGCAGCTCGTGCGACAGCCGCGAGGGCAGGGTGCGCAGGTAGTCGGCGTAGCCGCCGACCGCGCCCAGCAGACGCTCGAAGCTGCGCGCCAGATCGCCGAGCTCGTCGCCGGCGTCGCTGAGCGGAAAGCCGCCGGCGAGATCCAGCCCGCCGGGCCGCAGCGCGCCCTCGGCGGCGTCACGCAGCCGGCCCAGTCGCCAGGACAGCCGCGCGGCGAAGGCGAACAGCGCGCCGGCAGCGATCAGCAGGGCAGCGAAGCTGGCCAGCAACAGGGTCAGCAGCGCGCGGTCGGTGCGCGGCGGCAGCAGCGGATAGGTCTGTTCCAGCAGCAGCGCGCCGCGCGTCTCGCCACGCCGCGTCAACGGTACCGCCGCGCGCAGCTCGATGGTGCCGGGGGTGGCGCCGGCGCGCCAGGCGGTGGCCGCGACGCCGGACAGCGCCTGCCAGACATCGGCCGCGTGCAGTCGTGGCGCGCCGGTGTCGCCTGCGGCCGGCTCCAGCGGCGGCGCGATCCAGGCCCGGTCCAGCGCCGCCAGCAGGGTCGCCGCCAGCCCACCCTCGGCGACCGGCGCCGGGGTTCCCGCGCGCGCCACGCGCCAGCCGCGCGCACTGATCACGCTGGCGCGCACGTCGCGCGGAATCAGCGCCGCCAGCGCCTGCGTCAGCGCCGGTTCGCTGCCGATCAGCGGGCGTGCCTCCGGGGCCGGCGGAAATCGCTGCGGCGCGCCGGCGTCGTAGGCGGCGATCGCCAGCGCCTGCGGCGCCTCGCTGCGCGGCAGCGTCAGCTCGACGCTGTAGCCGCTGCCATCATCCTGCCAGGCGCCGCGCAGTTGGTCGGGCAGACCCGCAACCGGCGGATCGAGCGCCAGTCCGCTGATGCGCCCGGGCGCCGCGCTGGCGACCAGGAAGCGGCGCCGCGCCGCGCCGCGCACGAAGGTCAGCAACAGATGATCGGCGCGCAGCGCGTCGGCGTCGCCGGCGTCGGCGCGCGTGCGCGTGCCCTCGCGCACGGCGATCGCGATGTCGAGCGCGGCGCCGTCGCTGGCCAGTTGCACGCGCAGTCCCGGCGCAGGCTTCTGCACCCATGGCGCCAGCGGCGCCCAGTCGTCGAGGTAGCCGTCGATCGCGATCGGCGTGGTCGCGGTTTCGACATACCAGGCCGGGCCGGCCGGCGGCAGCGGCACGCCTTCGGCTTCCAGTGCGCGCGCGACCGCGCGCGCGGTCGCGCGCAGGGCGTCGGCCTGGCCGGCGCGCAGCACGTGCTCCATCTGTCGCAGATACAGCCAGCCCGCCACCGGCAGCACCAGCGTGGACAGCGCGACCAGCAGCAGTTTGCGACGCAGGGTCATCGGTGCGGACAGCCGGCTCGGTCAGGTCGCGCGGTGCGACCTTGCGCATCCTACGTCGTGACCGGCCGCGCGGTGGCTGGGCGCGCGTGCTCATACTCCGTTGCGTTCAATCGATACGCTGGGTAGACCCGGATGGAGGCCCATGGGGGCGCAATCCGAGGCTCGATCCTCAAAATGGAACCAATCATTTGCGCACTTCGCGCCCTTCGCGGACAAAAATCTTTCTCAGTGCACCCTTTCCTGCAGCCAGGCTACGCGGTTTTCGTGTCTTGACCGCGAACGTGGATCAGACGCGCCAGCGGTAGCCGACCCCGTGCACGCTCTCGATGGCGTCGAAGTCCGCGGCGACCGCGACGAACTTCTTGCGGATGCGCTTGACGTGCGAGGTGATGGTGGCGTCGTCGACCACCAGTTCGGCCTCGCGCATCAGCTGGTCGCGGCTTTTCACGTGGCCGGGAAAGCGCACCAGGGTGTGCACCATCCAGAACTCGGTCACCGTCAGCGCGACCTCGGTGCCGTTCCAGGTGACACGCATGCGCTCGGTCTCCAGCTTGAGCGCGCCATGCTCGATCACCGTCTCGCCGGCGTCGGGCGCGTGCTGCGCCTCGACACGACGGAACAGCGCGCCGACGCGCGCGGCCAGATGATGCAGGCTGACGTCCTTGCTGAGGTAGTCGTCGGCGCCCAGGCGCAGGCCGGAGATCACGTCGAAATCGGAGTCGCGCGCGGTCAGGAACAGGATCGGCAGGGTTGCCGAGCGCGCGCGCAGCGCGCGGCACAGCTCGAAGCCGCCCTCGGGTTCGTCGCCGAGGCCGATGTCGATGATCACCAGTTCCGGCAGGCGCGTGGCGAAGGCGTCGGCGGCCTCGCGACGGCCGGCGTAGCCGCGCACGTCGTAGCCGATGCGCGTCAGCGCCTCGACGTAGTTGGCGCGGATCAGCGGCTGGTCCTCGACGATGGCGATGTTGCGGCGCATGGCGGTTCTCCGGATGCCGCCAGCGTGCGTCCGGTCCGTGCGCGGCGCAAGCGCCCGGCGCGCATTGCCCGCGATTCGCCCGCAATCGTCCGCGTTCACGCCCGCGGGCCGCCGCGCGCGGGCGCCGCCGCGGCGCGCAATGGCACCGTCGCCACGGAGATCCCCGATGAACGAGCTGCCCGTTTCCCGCAATCCCGATCTCGCGCCCGGCTTCGAGCCGCTGCGCGTGCTGTTTGCCGTCAGCGCCCTGCTGATCGGCCTGCTGGTGATGTGGAGGTGAGCGATGGAAGCCGTCACGCGACTGCAAGGCGAGTGCGAAACCTGGCGTGAACCCGGCGAGGCGCCGGCATCCGCGGGTCCCGCGCCGGTCCTCGAACCGGACCCCGAATGGAACGTGTTTTAGCGGTGGCGGACCGGTGCATTCGGCCGGCGTCGTTGCGAACGCGACGCCGGCCGTTTTTTCAGCCCGCCGCGGCGCGCAGCGCGGCGATCACCGCGCGGTAATCGGGCTGGCCGAACACCGCCGAACCGGCGACGAAGGTGTCGGCGCCCGCCGCGGCGATCGCGGCGATATTGTCCGGTTTGACGCCGCCATCCACCTCCAGCCGGATCGCGCGCCCGCTGCGGTCGATGCGTTCGCGCGCCGCGCGCAGCTTGTCCAGCGCGAGCGGCAGGAAGCTCTGTCCGCCGAAACCCGGGTTGACCGACATGATCAGCACCAGATCGAGCTGGTCGAGGGTGTAGTCGAGGTAGTCGAGCGGCGTGGCGGGATTGAACACCAGCCCGGCTTTGCAGCCGAGGCTGCGGATCAGCTGCAGCGTGCGGTCGACGTGCGCGCTGGCCTCGGGATGAAAGCTGATCAGCGAGGCGCCGGCCTGGGCGAAGTCCGGCACGATGCGGTCCACCGGCTTGACCATCAGATGCACGTCGATCGGCGCCCTGATGCCGAAGTCGCGCAGCGCCCTGCACACCAGCGGGCCGATGGTGAGGTTGGGGACGTAGTGGTTGTCCATCACATCGAAGTGCAGCCAGTCGGCGCCGGCGTCGAGCGCGGCGGTGACGTCGTCGCCCAGCCGCGCGAAATCGGCGGACAGGATCGACGGGGCAATGACGACGGGCTGTTTCATGCGGTTCGTCTCCGGCGCACCGGCCAACCGTCCGGCTCGCGGGACTCCGGTGCCGGCAAAGCTTAGCAGCGGCGCTTGCGCCGCCGGATCGCGCTGCCGTCGGACTCGCAAGTGCTCAGTCGCGCGCCGGTCCGTCCAGCAGCGCCGCCAGCGCGGCCCGCGCGTCATCGACGCCCTCGCCGCGCAGGGCCGACAGTGCCTGCGCACTGAAGCCGGCGCCGAGTCCGGCGAGCTCGTGGCGCACCTGCGCCAGCGTGCGCGACATTTCGCCGCGGCCGAGCTTGTCAGCCTTGCTCAGCAACACATGGCAGGGCAGCACGGTATCGGCGCAGAACTCCAGCATCGCGCGGTCGAAATCCTTCAGCGGGTGGCGGATGTCGATGATCAGCGCCAGCCCGCGCAGACTGCGGCGCTCGCGCAGGTAACGCTCCAGTTCGCCACGCCAGTGCTCGCGCAGATCGGCCGGCACCTTGGCGTAGCCATAGCCCGGAAGATCAATCAGGCGGCGGCCGTCGGGCAGGGTGAAGACCACCAGCTGCTGGGTGCGGCCGGGGG
>JAKAZT010000075.1 GCA_021815695.1 Pseudomonadota bacterium | reverse complement strand
GCGGAGGGCTGCACCGCCAGCGCGTAGCTGCCGGCGTTGCTGGCCTGCCAGCTCAGGGTCAACGGTCCGCCGGAGGTGTTCAGCGCGGCCGGCACCGCGGTGAAGCTGCTGATCGCGGGTGCGGCCGGAGGCGGTGGTGGCGGCGGTGGTACCGCGCCGCCGCTGCCGGAACCACCGCCGCCGCAACCGGACAGCGCAAGAGCCAGTGACAGCACGGATCCGCGAAACAGTCGGCGCATGAGCCCCCCGCTGTGCGCCGGCAGCGTCCGTCGCGACGACGTGCCGGGCGATGTTCGCCGTCCGAGCACCATCCGACGGCCTGCAGGGCGATGGTAGGCCGCTCACGGCACAGTGCGGCGGGCGCGCATACGTATTCATGCGCGGCGCACCGAGGTGCGCGCGGCGGCGGATCGCGCGGACGTCAGTCCAGCGCCGGCGCGAAGCCGGCCACCAGGGTGCCGGGGCCGGCGTGCGCACCGATCGCCGCTCCGGACTCGACCACGTCGGGCACGGCCGCAAGGCCGAAGCGCGCCGCCAGCGCCGTCGCCAGTTGCGCGGCCTCGCGCGGATTGTCGCAATGGCCGACCAGCACGCGCGCGGCGTCGGCACGCGGTACGCGGCGCGCCAGCCACGCGGCGAAGCGCACCGGCAGTCCGTCACTGGCGCGCAGCGCGCCGCCCAGATGCAGCCGGCCGTCGGTACGCGAAGCCAGCACCGGCGCCAGCTTCAGCCAGCGTGTCAGTGGCAGCGCCGCGCGCGGCACGCGGCCGCCGCGCACGGCGTAGGCCAGATCGCGCAGCACCCCGAACGTGCGCACGCGCGGCACCAGCGCGGTCAGCCGCGCAGCGATGGCGGCCGCATCCAGTCCCTGCTCTGCCCAGTGGCCCGCCGTCTCCGCCAGCAGGCCGAGTCCGCAGGACACGTTGCGCGAATCGACGCTGACGACGCGCTGCCCGCGCGCAGCCGCCTGCGCCGCCTGGCAGGTGCCTGACAGCGCCGCCGACAGGCCGACGTAGACCGCCTCGTCGTGATGACTGAGCGCATGCTGGAACCGGCGGCTGAAATCGCCGGCCGGCGGCTGCGAGGTGCGCGGTACCGCGCCCTGGTCGCGCATGCGCCGGTAAAGCTCGGCAACGCCGAGCCCGATCTTGTCGAGATGATCGACGCCATCCACGCTGACCCGCACCGGCACCCAGGCGACGCCGGCCGTCGCCAGCCGCGCCGCCGGCAGGTCGGCGGCGGAATCGGTGATCACCGCGACGCGGCGACCGGTACTCACCGAACGCTGCTGCGCGTGCATGTCGTCGGCCTTGGGCGCGCTGACCGCGCCGAACCGGGCCAGCGTTTCGAACAGTGCAGACGGTTCATCGAGATGCAGGTGCACGCGCAGGCGCCGGGCATCGCCGGCGATCACCAGACAGCTGCCGCCCAGCGGCGCGAGCGCGGCGCGCAGCGCGCTGCGATCGAGCACGGCGCCGCTCAGCAGGCACTCCACGCACCAGCGCCCCGGGCCGGTATCGTCATGGGCCGCTGTCGCCACCGCGGCCGGCGTCGGCGTGTCGGTTGCCGCCGCGGGCATGTGCAGGGCGCGGCGGCCATCGCGCAGATAGCCGGCGATGCCGTCGAGCAGATCCACGAAACCCTGCGCGCCGGCGTCGACGACGCCGGCGCGGCGCAGTACCGGCAACTGACGTGGCGTATCGGCCAGCGCCTCGCGCGCCGTCACCAGCGCACGCTCGAAGGCGCCGCGCAGGTCGTCGCGGCTGGGCTCGATCTGTTGCGCGAACGCCCTGGCGAAGGCGCCGATCACGCTGAGAATGGTGCCCTCGCGGGGGTCGGCGACGGCACCGCGCGCCTGTTCGGCGCCCTCGCGCAGGGCCGCCGCGAGCGCGTCGGCGCTGAGACGTTCCGATCCCTGCAGCGCCTGGCTGGCACCGCAAAGGAATTGCGCCAGGATCGCGCCGGAGTTGCCGCGTGCGCCGTCCACCGCCGCATGGGCAACCGCCTGCAGCAGGCCGCCGGCGCCGCGTCCGCGCAGGTCGGTCACGGCATCGCGCACGGCGCCCAGTGTGCTGGCGAGATTGGAACCGGTATCACCGTCGGGCACCGGAAACACGTTGATGCGGTCGAGGTGTTCGCGCCGCGCGACGACGTGGCCGATGCCCGCCAGCAGCGCCCGCTTCAGGCTGCGCGCATCCGCGGCGCGTGGTGCGCGCAGGGGTTCGGCGGCGAGGCTGAGGGTCGCGGTCATGGCCGGGCAGCATAGCCACGCCTTGCGGACCGGGCTTGTTGCGACGCAACGCGGGCGCAGTGGCGAGGGGCGGCGTGATCTGCCACCATCCGTCTCTTGACAAACGTGTCCGGATGCCATGGCAATCGCATGAAGATCATCGCGCCGATCGGTCTGCTGCTGGGGCTGGGTGTCTCGTGCGCCGCGACGGCGCGCGATTTCCCGGGCACCTTGTTCGCGGCCACGCCATCGGGTCTGACCGGCACCGAACCGGTCGCGGCACTGCCCGCGCTGCCGGGCGGTTCGCTTGATCGCGCACGGCTGCGGGGTCGCGACGGCGCCGCCGCAGTGCGACCGGTCATCGAGGCGCCGACGGCCGATGCCGGCAATGCGATCGGCCGCGAACCGCCGGGTACGCCGCGCGCGCTGCTGCCCGATCGCGTCGGCCTGCCGCCGGGCCTGCCGGGCCACGCGCGCAAACCGCGCGCGGTGCTGAGCTGGCAGTCGCTGCTGCCGGGCTCGATCCAGTAACAGCCATGGGCCTGATCGCGCGGCTGGGCGCGTCGCTGCGCCGGGCGCCGCCGCCGATCGCCGATGCGCGCTGGCAACATGCCGTCGCGGCCTGTCCGCTGGCGCGCCGGCTCGACCCGGCGCGCCAGGCGCGCTTGCGCGGGCATGCGGCCTGGTTCCTGGCACGCAAGTCGTTCAGTGCGGTGGCTGGCGTCGAGCTCGACGATCGGCGCCGGCTGCTGATCGCGCTGCAGGCGACCCTGCCGGTGCTCGAACTCGGCGTGCATGCGCTGCGCGGCTGGCGCGAGGTGATCGTGTATCCCGGCGAGTTCAAGGTGCGGCGCAGCCACGAGGACGCTGCCGGCGTGGTGACCGAGGGCGATGATGTGCTGATCGGCGAGGCCTGGGAACGCGGACCGCTGGTCCTGTCCTGGGCCGATGTCGCCACCGATCTCGCGCAGCCCTGGGACGGCTTCAACGTGGTCGCGCACGAAATCGCGCACAAGCTCGACCTGCTCGACGGCGCTGTCGACGGGGTGCCGGAATTGCCGCGTTCGCTGTCACGGCGGGCGTGGGTCGCGGCGTTCCAGGCGGCGTACGACCGCCATGCGCGCGCCGTCGAACGCGGCCGCCGCACCGCGATCGACGCCTATGCCGCCGAGGGCGCCGACGAATTTTTCGCGGTCGTCAGCGAGATGCACTTCTCCGATCCGGCACCGCTCGCGCGCGCGGAGCCCGAGGTGGCCGCCTTGCTGACCGCCTACTACGGCCCGGCGCCGGGGGCCGGGCGCACGCGTTTCAGCCCGGCGTGAAGCGCACCACGAAGCGCGCGCCGCCCAGTTCGGGCGAGCGCTCCACGGTCAGCACCGCGCGATAGGCGCGCACCAGGTCCTGCACGATGGCGAGGCCGATGCCGTGGCCCTGCACGCGCTCGTCGCCGCGCACGCCCCGCTGCAGCAGGCGTTCCACCTGGTCCTCGGCGATGCCGGGACCATCATCCTCGACGATCAGCTCCAGGCCGTCGCGGCGCGCGCCGCTGCCGGGCAGCACGCGCGCGCTGACCAGCACGCGATGCTGCGCCCACTTGAAGGCGTTTTCGGTCAGGTTGCCCAGCAGCTCGAGCAGATCGCCGGGCTCGCCGTAGAAGCGCGCGGCCGGCTCGATCTCGAACTCGCACAGCACCTGCCGTGCGGCATGGACCTTCTCCAGTCCGCGCACCAGTTCCTCGGCGTGCGCAGCCACCGCGATCGGCGCGGCGAAGGTGGCATGGCCCAGCGCCGCGGCGCGTGCCAGCTGGTAGGCGACGATCTCGTCCATGCGTCGCACCTGGTCGAGCACGTCGCGTGTCAGTGCCGGCGGCACGGCTTCGGCGTCGAGTCGCGAGCGGATCACCGCCAGCGGCGTCTTCAGGCTGTGCGCAAGGTCGCCCAGCGTGTTGCGGTTGCGCTGCAGGTGCTCGCGCTCGCTCTCGATGAAGCGGTTGAGGTTGCGGGTGAGCCGGATGAGCTCGTGCGGGTAGTCATCGTCGAGGCGTTCGCGCTGGCCGCGCTCGACCAGCGCCAGCTCGATGGCGACGCGCCGCAGCGGTGACAGGCTCCAGCGCATCAGAACCTGTTGCAGCAGCAGCAGCACCAGCCCGAGTCCCGTCAGCCACAGCGCCAGCGTGTGCCGGTAGGCGGCGATCTGGCGGTCGAAACCCGCGGTGGACTCGGCGACGTGAAAGGTCAGCCGCAGCGGATCGTGGTGCGGCACGTCCCAGGCCACGCCCTGGCTGAGCATGAACACCTTGCCGCTGGCGGTCACCAGCGGCCCCTCGAAACGGGTGACGCCGGGATCGAGATCCTGATCCAGCGGCAGCTCCAGCCCCTGCGCCGACGGCGACGACCACGCGCGTCCCCGGGCGTCGCTGACCGCCGCGTAGAGGCCCGATCCCGGGCGGGCGAAACCCGGCTGCGGCGGCGCATCGGGCGGCAGCAGCTTGCTGCCGTAGCGGCTGACGTCGAAGCCCGCGAGATAAGCGTAGATGAAACTCTGCAGGCGATTGCGCTCGGCCGTCAGCGTGCCTTCCGTGTAGGCACGGTCGAGGGCGAATCCGGTGGCGCCGAGAAAGGCGACCAGCGCCAGCAGCGAGGCCAGCGCCGAGCGGCCGACCAGCGACAGCGGGCGGCGCTCAGGCGTCATCGCCCTCGCTGCGCGGAATCGCGAAGCGATAACCGCGTCCGCGCACCGTCTCGATCGGTTTCAGCGCGCCCTCGGGGTCGAGCTTGCGGCGCAGGCGGCCGATGAAGACCTCGAGCACGTTGGAGTCGCGATCGAAGTCCTGCTGATAGATGTGCTCGGTGAGATCGGCCTTGGACACCAGCTCGCCGGCGTGCAGCATCAGATACTCGAGGACCTTGTACTCGTAGCTGGTCAGATCGACCGGCGCGCCCTCGACGGTGACCATCTGCCCGGTGGTGTCGAGGCGGATCGGGCCGCAGGCCAGCAGCGGCTTCGACCAGCCGCTGGCGCGACGTACCAGGGCGTTGATGCGCGCCAGCAGTTCCTCGACGTGAAACGGCTTGACCAGGTAATCGTCGGCGCCGAACTTCAGCGCCTCGACCTTGTCCTGCCACGACGAGCGCGCGGTCAGGATCAGGATCGGGCAGCGCTGGCCGGCCTCGCGCAGCGCCTTGACCAGCTCCATGCCCGACATCCGCGGCAGGCCGAGGTCGATGATCGCCAGGTCGAAAGGCACCTCGCGGCCCTGGAACAG
The DNA here is from genome assembly GCA_021815695.1 of Pseudomonadota bacterium. Taxonomy (GTDB): domain Bacteria; phylum Pseudomonadota; class Gammaproteobacteria; order Xanthomonadales; family Rhodanobacteraceae; genus Metallibacterium. The sequence goes on along the minus strand of JAKAZT010000075.1, from coordinate 4,352 downwards.
GCCCTCCTCGCCGTCGGCCGCGCAGTCCACCGCGTAGCCGTCGCGCTTCAGCCGCGCCGCCAGTGTCTCGCGCAGCGGCGCCTCGTCCTCCACCAGCAGGATGCGCATCAGTGTTTCTCCTTGGATTCGGTTCGCACCTGGACCACGCGCACGTGGCCGTCCGGGGTCAGCATCTTGACGCGATAGATCACGTAGCGGCCGATGCGCACGCTGTCGGCCTTGAGCACCTTGCCGCCGCTGGCGCGCTGCACCTGTTCGACCGCCTGCTCCAGGGTGGTGCCGGGCGGCGCGATGATCTCCTCGGCGGTGGCCGTGGTCACCGCGGCGGCCAGCAGCAGGGCGAGGGCAAGGCGGAGCGGACGCAGCATGGCGCGATGGTAGCCGAAGCCGCGCGGCGCGCGGACCCGGAGCCGATCATGCCTGCCGTCGCCGAATTCGCGCTGAACCGCACCCGGCCGGCGTCGCGCGGCAGCATGATCGGGCCACGCCGCGCCGGGATTCGACGTGCTCAGGCGGCGACCGCGGGGGCCGTCTCGACCGCAGCCAGCGCGCGTTCGACCAGACTCCAGTCGGCGCCCGCGGCGCGCCCCTGTTCGCCGAGCAGGCGCCGGAAGCTGCGCGCGCCGGGCAGGCCCTGATACAGGCCCAGCCAGTGGCGTGCCATGTGCCGCAGCGCGGTGCCGCGCGCCAGCTCGGTTTCGACGTAGGGCCGCAACGCACGCAGCGCATCGGCACGCGTCGCCGGTGTCGCGTGCCACAGCGCCGCATCGGTCTGCGCCAGCACCCAGGGTTCGTGGTAGGCGACGCGGCCGAGCATCACGCCGTCGACCAGTGCCAGATGCTCGCGTGTCGCCGCGGTACTGACGATGCCGCCGTTGATCACCACCGTCAATTGCGGAAGCTCGCGTTTCAGCCGATGCACCCGCGCGTAGTCGAGCGGCGGCAGCTCGCGGTTTTCCTTCGGCGACAGGCCCGACAGCCAGGCCTTGCGCGCGTGCACGATCAGGGTGCCGATACCGGCGTCGATCAGCGTCGTGGCGAAGCGCTGCAGATCCGCGTAGGCGTCCTGTTCGTCGATGCCGATGCGGCATTTCACCGTGACCGGCAGCGTCACCGCGTCGCGCATCGCGCGCACGCAGTCGGCCACCAGCGCCGGCTCGCGCATCAGGCAGGCCCCGAAGCGCCCGGCCTGCACGCGGTCGGACGGACAACCGACGTTGAGGTTGATCTCGTCGCAGCCGGCGGCGGCGCCGATCGCGGCGGCGGCGGCCAGCTCGTGCGGTTCGCTGCCACCCAGCTGCAGGGCCAGCGGATGCTCGCTGGCGTCGTGTGCCAGCAGACGCGCGCGGTCGCCGTGCAGCAGCGCCTGCGCGTGCACCATCTCGGTATACAGCCGCGCATGCGGCGCCAGCACGCGATGAAAGGCGCGGCAATGGCGGTCGGTCCAGTCCATCATCGGCGCCACGCACAGACGCCAGGGCGAATCCGTGTCGAGGGCGGACGGGGCGGCGGTTTCCATCGCGCAAGGATACCCGGCGTGCCGCGCGCCGGTGCTAGGCTGGCATCGGCACGACCCGATTGCGAACGTCATGAGCGCGAGTGTGACCATCAGCCTCGATGCGGTGATCGTGGCGGTTACCGCCGAAGCGCCGCGCGTGCTGACCGCCGAGCACGATGGGATCGACGTGCTGCCCGGCGGTGCGCTCGATCCCCTGCGCGACGCCACCCTGGAACGCGGCCTGCGCGATCGCGTCGAGGCGGCCAGCGGGCTGGCGCTGGGCTATGTCGAGCAGCTCTACACTTTCGGCGACCGCGCGCGCGAGGCGCGGCCGGCGCAGACGGCGCGGGTCATCGGCGTGGCCTATCTGGCACTGGTGCTGGAACAGTCCGTGGCGCCGGTGCCGGGTGCCCACTGGCGCGACGTGTATGCCTTCCTGCCCTGGGAGGACTGGCGCGCCGGGCGTCCGCTCGCGATCGCGCAGGCACTGGCGCCGCGACTGCACGCCTGGGCCGGTGATGATCCGCGGCGGCGCGAGCGCGTCGATCTGACCTTCGGCCTCGATGGCGCGCCGTGGGATCCGGAGCGCACGCTGGAACGCTACGAACTGCTGTGGGAGGCCGGACTCGCGGCCGAAGCTGCGCACGCCGGCAGCGATCTGCCATCCGCCAGCGGCCGGGCGATGGGCCTCGATCATCGGCGCATGCTGGCCACCGCACTGGGCCGCCTGCGCGGCAAGTTGCGCTATCGGCCGGTGGTGTTCGAGCTGGTGCCCGAGGTGTTCACCCTGACTCAGCTGCAACGAGTGATCGAGGCGCTGGCCGGCATCCGCCTGCACATGCAGAACTTCCGTCGCCTGATCGAGAACGCCGGCCTGGTCGAGGCGACCGGCCAGCGCCGGCACGCCACCGGCGGCCGTCCGGCGGTGCTGTTTCGCTTCCGCCGCGAGGTGTTTCGCGAACGCCCGCAGCCGGGGGTGTACTACCCCGGCGCGTGGTGGTCGCGCTGAGCAGCGGTCCTGCATCGGGTCGCGCGCGCCGTGTCCGCGGCGAAAGCCGCAAAGCCAGTGTGTCGGCTGCGGGTAGCGATCGAGGGTGCTGCGAGCGACGCCGCCCCCCACCAACGGCACGCTTCCCGGCAGCGGCGGATCGTTAGTCTGATCCGCTCCTCAAGGGGGAACACCGATGAACAAGCGAGTCGTCTTGACGCTCACGCTGGGCTGCGCCCTGGGCGTGGCCATTCCGGCGGCGGCCACGCCGCCCGCACCGGCTGCGGCACCGGCAACCGCCGCCTGGGTGCGCGCCAGCAATGCCGATGCGCAGGTGCTGCTGGACGTGATGGCGCGTTTCAATCCGGAGTTCGCCGCACAGATCGGCGTGCCCGGCCATGACCGCGACGTGGCCGATCTGCGGCCGGGGCTCGATCAGCGCTATCGCGGCGCACTGGCGCAGGCGCGCCTGACCTTGCAGGGACGTCTCGCCGGTGAGCGTGACGCGCAGGTGCGCGAAGACCTGACGATCATGATCGACGCGGCGCAGCGGCAGATCGAGAGCAGCACGCTGGACGAGCGCTATCTGCTGCCGTGGACCGACGTCGGTCAGCTGGTATTCGAGGGTGAATCCGGCCTGCTGCAGGACCAGGTGGCGGCGGCGCGCCGGCCGGCGGCGCTGGCGCGCCTGCAGTGCTACGTGGGCATGGCGCCCGGTTGCACGCCGATCGTCAAGCTGGCCGAGGCGCGTTTCGAGGCGCGCATGGGCGACCCGGCCCTGCTGGGGCCGTATCGCGCCGAGGTCGAGCAGGCGCTGGCGAATGCGCCGCGCTATGTCGAGGGCATCCGCAAGCTCTGCGCCCGCTACGGCATCGCCGGTTCCGGGCCGGCACTGGATGCGCTGGCGGCGCAGATGCGCGACTACGACGCCTGGGCGCGCCGCGTGGTGCTGCCGCGCGCGCGCGACGACTTCCGCCTGCCGGCGCCGCTGTACGCGTTTCGCCTGCGCGAGGTCGGCGTCGACATCAGTCCCGAATCGCTGATCCATCGCGCCGAGCTCGAGTACATGGAAACCCGCGCGGCGATGCAGATGATCGCGCCCGAAGTGGCACGCGCGGAGGGCCTCAGGGCCGACGGCTATCGCGAGGTGATCGCGGCGCTGAAAAAGCAGCAGCTCGACAAGGCCTCGATCGAGCCGTACTACCACGATGTCATCGGCAGGGTCGAGGCGATCATCCGTCGCCAGGGCATCGTCGATCTGCCGCGGCGGCCGATGATCATGCGCCTGGCCTCCGAAGCCGAGAGCGCCGCGCAGCCGGCACCGCACATGGACCCGCCGCCACTGATCGGCAACACCGGCGAGCGCGGCCAGTTCGTGCTGCCGCTGGGCAATCCGCAGGCTTCCGGCGGCGGCAATCAGGTCTACGACGACTTCACCTTCAAGGCCGCGGCCTGGACGCTGACCGCGCACGAGGGCCGTCCCGGCCACGAGCTGCAGTTTTCCGCGATGGTCGAGCGCGGCGTGTCGCTGGCGCGCTCGCTGTTCGCCTTCAACAGCGTCAACGTCGAGGGCTGGGCGCTGTACGCCGAGGCCGAGATGGTGCCCTACGAGCCGCCGGCCGGGCAGCTGATCGCGCTGCAGTTCCGCCTGCTGCGCGCGGCGCGCGCGTTTCTCGATCCGATGCTCAACCTCGGCCTGATCACGCGCGCGCGCGCGCAGGACATCCTCGTGCACGACGTGATGCTGTCCGAGCCGATGGCGCGGCAGGAGATCGACCGCTACACCTTCCGCGCGCCGGGCCAGGCGACGGCGTACTTTTACGGTTACACGCGCCTGCTGCAATTGCGTGCCGACACCGAGATCGC